>JAJFIP010000223.1 GCA_021774875.1 Emcibacter sp. | reverse complement strand
CGTCCCCACGCGATGGCCCGCAGGGGAACTTCCGTTATGTCACCTTCCAGAATGGCAGGAATGATTTCTACTTTTTCCGCCGGGGTTGGGGTTGTCTCTGGCAGTGTGCAATCAATTGGGATTTTTTCTCCATTCAGATTGAGGGTGACTGGCACTTGGGTTTTGTCAATTAGAAACGAGTGAACGCGCACAACTGGTTTCGGTTTCGGGCGACCACCAAATACACCGGTAACCCCCTGAGCCATGCTGACAGCCGGGGTGGCAAATTCAGCGGCAAAAAGTTTGAGAGCTTCGGCTTTGTGGTGACGTAGGCCAATTTTAACCACTACTTCCCGGGCGGCCATGTGGTTCGCCTGAATACCATAAGTATCATCGGCTCCGATCACCTCGATAGAAACTTCAGCGAAAGGCTCAAACCCCTTGGCTTTGATCTGTCTTGCCACACGTTCAACCAGCTTTTCTGCAATCTTTCTGGCTTTGGCACCAGCCTGCCACCCTGCAACCATATAGCTGGTCATAAGCTTGAAACCGTCCATATATGTGCCACAAACTTTGTAGCTGTCTTTTGGGGCGCAGCCAAGCACATCTGAGACCAGAACCCGGTTTTTGCCAGCCTGTATCACCTTCACATTGGTAAAATCACAGGTGACGTCCGGCAACAGGTAACATGCGGGGTCGCCAATCTCATAGATAATCTGTTCTGATACGGTACCAACACTGACCTGACCGCCTGTATTTTCAGCCTTGGTGACCATAAAGCTGCCATCAGCTGAACATTCGACAATAGGAAATCCCATATTGTCCCAGTCTTCACAGGTTTCATGCCAGTCGGTGAATAGCCCGCCCGTGGCCTGACAACCACATTCAATGATATGTCCGGCCAGACTACCCGCTGCCAGGCGGTCATAGTCGGTGGGCTGCCAGTCAAATTCGTGCATTAATGCCCCCAACACCACGGCAGTATCTACACTGCGCCCAGTAATGACAACATCTGCGCCCCGTGACAGGGCCTCATTTATACCGCGTGCCCCCAGATAGGCGTTCATACTTGCCATTTCATCAGGCAGTGGCTTGCCGTCAAACATGCCCCGCAGATTTTGCTCCCTGATTTCATCTTGCTGTGACATCAGGTCGTCACCGGTAATCACGGCGACCTTAAAATCAACTCCAGCCTCTTGAGCCATCTTCAGGAAAGCATCACGACAGCCAAGGGGATTCATGCCCCCGGCATTGGTGATGAGCTTGATACCCTTTTCCTTGATTTCGGCCAGATGGGGCTGAACCGATAATGCCCAGTCCGGAACAAAACCGCCGTCAGGATTTTTGGCCTTCATTTTGGCCAGAATAGCCATAGTAACCTCAGCCAGATAATCACCGACAAGATAATCAATCTGATCACCTTTAAGCAGCTGGGGTACGCTATGTAAAGTATCACCCCATGCGGCGGATGAACATCCGATCCGCACTATTTTTTTATTATCTGCAAGGCTGCTCGTCATTATTTGTGCTCCAGCGCAAAATATCTAACACTTGTTAGAAAATAAGTTGATTGTTCAGCTTTGTCAATCTATATTGTCAGGTGAGGAGCATAAACTTGAACCATATTGAAACCATCAGCACTGACAGTAGTCTCGGTAAAAAGGAAAGAACCAGACTTATGCTGTTGGAAAGTGCCGCTTCGTTTTTTGAAGACTTGGGGTATCAAGGCTCAAATATGCGGGATATTGCAGCGCGTGCTGGTATTAAAGCGGGCAGTATATTTTATCATTTCAAGGATAAGGAAGAGTTGCTTTTTGTTTTGTTAGAACGGACTATTACGACAATCGTTGCCGAACAGAAGGAAAACCTGCGGTTTGCTGACAGTACGAGGGCGCGATTGCGCGGCCTGGTCAAAACCGAAGTGGAAACTTTTATTAACCGCAGTCCGGGGGTTTCCTTCCATTGTCTTTTCCACGAATGGCGCCATCTGAGCCAGCCCTATGCGGATCAATTGATGATATTAAGAAATGCGTACGAGAAAATCTGGCTTGAAGTTCTGGGTCAGTGCAGGGATGAAAAATTGCTTTTATCGTCCCCTAAAATCACCCGCAGACTGCTTAATGGTTCATTCACCTGGATTCGCTACTGGTATGATATTGAAGGTGAAATGACCATGGACCAGATCATAGATGAAGCGGTCCTGTTTATTATTGGACCGTCCTGACCCTTTCTACAGGCGGCCTTCATCTACATAGACGATGGCTTTTCCGTAGGCAGTGGGGTCATCCACATCGAGCCAAAGTTGGCCTGCTATATCAAAAGTACGGGCCTTATCCTGAGCACCCAGAACATTCATGGCACCTGTGATGCTGTCGTCGCCTTCTGCAGCACTTAGTTCCAGAGCCTCAAACATAACGTCATGGCAATAAAATATCCCGGTATCAAAAGCATTATAATCTCTGATCACCTTGCCGATATTTTCAATGCGGGTGCGGGTACAATTGACCCGGGTTACATCATCAAGATCTACCACCGGATTTTCAATATTATAATCGACACAGAGGGTCACGGTATCAGACTCATGATCCTGGTTAAGCAGCGATTTGATAATTTCAGGGTCAAACAGATGGTCGCTCATGGTCAGGATGAACGGGCCTTCTATGACGTCCTTGGCTTTCAATACTGAAATACCGTTGGAGCGTTCCCAATCCTCATTTATAATATGAGTGATAGAAATATTTTCCCGTTCCGCAAGGTCATTGAGAAATGAGCGGACGTTGGTTCCCCGATAGCCAGTAATAACAAAGAACTCATCAACACCGCCCGTGCGAAGGTTCTGAATCACCCGTTCTATGATCGGAACACCGTTTAACTCAATCAGGGGCTTGATGTCGCCCTTTTCACGCATTCTGGTTCCTTGACCAGCTGCGGCAATCAAACACTTCATGATATTACCTTTATCTTCGTAGTATTACTCAGCAGCACTTAAAGCGCTGACACGGCTAGAAATGAATTCTTCGGTCATCTCATAAGCCTGATCATCGGTAAATTGCTTGGGCGGATGCTTGCAGAAATAAGCTGATGCGCCGTGAATAATACCGCCTTCGCCGTTTAGCAATGCCAGTTTACAACAGCGAATCATATCGATGGCTACTCCGGCAGAATTGGGGCTGTCTTCCACGCTTAGGCGCAATTCAATATTCATGGGCACACCGCCAAATAAGTCACCTTCCATACGCAGGAAGCAAAGTTTGTTATCATTCTGCCACGGAATATAGTCTGACGGGCCGATATGAATGTTATCGGGATGCAGACGCTCACCGGCAACTGATTGCACGGCTTCGGTTTTGGAAATTTTCTTGGATTCCAGCCGATCCTGATTTTTCATATTCAGAAAGTCAGTGTTACCACCGGTATTAAGCTGATATGTACGTTCCAGAACCACACCCCGCTTGGCGAACAGGTCGGTCAGGGTGCGGTGGGTGATAGTGGCGCCCAGTTGCGCCTTGATGTCATCACCAATCAGGGGAAGTTTTGCGGCCTTGAATCTTTCCGCCCATTCAGGATTGGAGGCAATGAAAACCGGCATATTATTGATGAAAGCAACGCCTGCTTCCAAAGCACATTCTGCATAGAATTTTGCGGCTTCTTCCGAGCCAACCGGCATATAGTTGGTCAGAATTTCCGCACCGCTTTCTTTTAGTTCACGAACAATATCTTCCTTGGTAGCACTCTGAGTATCGCCCAGCAGGAAAGTACGGTCATCATCATAATCGGCCATATGATCGGAAACACCGTCCAGAACATTACCCATTTTAACAATAGTGCCGCTTTTTGGCAGGTCACCATGAAACACTGTTGTGTTGTTTGGTTTTTCAAAGATAGCTTCATTGAGGTCTTTGCCAACCTTGCGCTTGTCAACATCAAAAGCAGCGACCACATCGATGTCGCAAGCGCGATAACCACCCACATCCCAATGCATCAGTCCGGGAACCCGTTTGGCATCGCCAACCCGTTCCGGTGTGTAGTAATAAATACCCTGAATCAGGGAGCTGGCACAGTTACCAATACCAGCAATGGCTATTTTAATTTTTGACATATCTTAAACCTTTAATCTGTTCTTCTATTGAAGAATTTTAAGCAAGCAAAAGGACGAGAACTCAGTTCTCCTCCCGAAAATTTCAAATTTATGACACACATATATCATAAAAAATTAACAGGACAAGCATTTAACAGTTACATGAGACCTGTCTTTACGTTATAGCTCTTGGCCATAAAAGATAATAAAGAGAGAGTTTCGGCATGTTTACTTTGAGTAAAGCAATCTTTAAACCAGCATTGTCAGTGATATTATCAATGGCATTATCATTATCCATTACCGCATGTTCAGACAAGGAAAAGGAACAACAAGTGTCATCTACGAGTAAAATTTATACCACTGAAAGTGGTCTCAAATATGAAATACTGACCGAAGGAACCGGGGCCAGCCCCACAGCGGATGACAGTGTCACCGTGCATTATGAAGGTACGCTTTTAGACGGCACCAAATTCGACAGTTCTTATGATCGCGGTGAAACGATAACTTTCCCGCTGAACCGGGTTATCAAAGGCTGGACCGAGGGCGTGCAGTTAATGAAAGAAGGCGCAAAATATAAATTTACTATTCCCTCAGAGCTTGCTTATGGCGAGCAGGGGGGTGGTCCTATTCCGCCAAATTCTGATCTGATTTTCATCGTGGAGCTATTCAAGGTTGAAGTGGATGAAGGCAAAGAATTTCTTGCACAGAATAAAGAAAAAACTGGCATTAATACTACTGATAGTGGCCTTCAATATAAAGTATTGCTTGAAGGAACCGGCAAAAGCCCCAGTGCCACGGACCGGGTGACCGTCCATTATGAAGGCACACTAATTGACGGTACTAAATTTGACAGTTCTTACGATCGGGGTGAGCCCATAGATTTTGGCCTCAATCAGGTTATTCGGGGCTGGACAGAAGGGGTGCAACTGATGAAAGAAGGGGCAAAATACAAATTCTTCATCCCGTCCGATCTGGCTTACGGGCCTCAGGGCTCACCCGGCGCCATCCCGCCCAATGCCGCCCTGATATTCACAGTAGAGTTGATCCGGGTAAATTAGGACAAAGGCTTGCTTTTGTTACATCCATAGTGTTTAATTTATTAAATATTCCCTGAATTGGAGCACTATTATGAAAGCACTTCTCATTATAGCCGCCTTAAGCGGATTTTCTGCAGTCCTGATCGGGGCGTCGGGTTCTCATGCCTTAGCCCCCCTTATGGATGAAAGAGGGGCGGAATTATTCAGCCGTGCCAGCTTGTATCATCATCTTCTCAGTCTGGCCTTATTTGGCTGTGCCATCCTTTGGCCCACGGTTCAGAGAAATGCCAAAGACCCCGCAAAGGCATTGAAATATCTGAAAATATCAGCGACATTGTTTTTTATGGGGCTGCTGCTATTCAGCGGCCTGCTTTATCTGATGGCCATCTTCCCCGAGCACCCGCTGCGGATACTCATTCCGTTCGGTGGGTTGTCCACTATGCTGGCCTGGCTAACCTTGATCTTGGTAGCCTTATCCCTGAAAACGGAATAGAAGAATAAATTTACAATTGGGCGAGCATATGATCCGCGCTTGAAATGTGAAATTCTCCGGGGCCTTCCACATTCAGGGTCGTGACCACACCATCGTCAATGATCATGGAAAATCGCTGGCCCCGTAGTCCCATGCCGTAAGCTCTGCCGTCCAGTTCCAGCCCGAGTGCTTTAGAAAAATCACCATTGCCATCTGCCAGCATTCTGACCTTGCCGTTGGCATTCTGGGCTTTGCTCCAGGCTCCCATGACGAAGGCATCATTCACCGCAATACAGATGATTTCATCAATTCCCTGCGCTTTAAAGCTTCCCGCAAGCTCAATAAATCCCGGCAAATGTTTTGCAGAACATGTTGGCGTGAAGGCCCCCGGCACAGAAAATAAAGCGATTTTACGACCGTCAAAAATGTTGCCTGTAGTCCTTGGTTTTGGACCTTCTCCGGTCATTTCCATGAGGGTTGCTTCTGGTATTTTATCGCCAACGGCTATGGTCATGATGTTACTTTCACTGGTTGTTGTTTGGTCACATATAATAATATAAATGAAATAACAAATGGAACAAGCCTTTCTAATATATCGCCAACAGAATTGGGCTGAAGATAAAAGAATATGGTCAATGATAGCCCGGTTATCATGGCCGGAAGAATGGCTTTGGGGTTTAGATTTACCCCGGCAATGCGCAATACGATCACTGGGCCAAAAGCTGCACCCATGGCACCCCAGGCGAATAGAACGCGAGAGAATATGTCAGATGGCAGTAAAATAGCCACCGACACGGAAACCACACATAACAAGCTAATAACTACCCGTGACACCCAAAGCCGGCTTTCTCCTTCATCAGGCTCGCCCATTATATCATGGGCAATGGCAGACGCACTGACCAGCAACTGACTGTCCGCTGTTGACATGATAGCACTCAATACCGCCGCCAGTAAAATGCCGCCAATGATTGTTGGCAGTAATCTGTCAGACATAATAAAGAATAGCTGTTCCGGGTCAGCCAGAGGACCAGTAAGCAGGATTTTAGCGCATAGCCCAAGGATAATCATATTACCCAGCACGATAAAAAACCATAATACCGCCAGTTTTTGCGCCGTTTTAACTGCAGCCGCATCACGGAGCGACATGAATCGTGTTAACAGATGAGGCTGGCCAAAAGTGCCCAGTCCCATTGCCAGAGTCCCAATGGCAAAACCCATGGCCATCAAACCCATATTGGGGCCAGTAAGAGAGAGCTGATCCGGCGTTGATACCGCTTGCAGGCCAGTCCATAAACCTGAGAATCCACCAACTTCCACCAATGCCATCACGGGCAGGATGATGGATGCCAGCAACATCAATATGCCTTGCAGGGTATCGGTCAGAGCCACTGCCCAGAAACCGCCTAACAGGGTGTAAATCAATACAATCCCCCCGCCGAGCATGATGCTGCCGGACACTGACATATCAAATGTGGTGGCAAAGGCTTTGCCCGCGCCCATAAATTGAGTGGCTACATAAAAGACAAAACAGAAAGTCACAGCGGCTGCAGCGAGCAGGCGAATATTTCTTTTGGTCTTTTCTGAGCCTTCCAGCGCCAGAAGATCGATAACGGTAACCAGTTTTTTTTCTGCTGCAACTTTTTGCAGGCGCGGAGCCAGCCAATACCAGGATAATCCATGCCCCCACATTAAACCAAAAAACAACCAGATTGTTGAAATGCCCGTTGTAAAGGCAGCAGCACTCAGGCTGAGTATGGTCCATGCAGAAGCAGAACTGGCCGAGTAGCTGATGGAGGCGACAATTGGTCCAAGTGTTCGGCCCCCGATAAAAAAGTCTGTATTACTATGGGTTCGCCGCTGCGCCCACAGGCCGATCAGGACCAGGACAACCTTATAGACGATCAAAACGATAAATACCGTGATTTCTTTAGACATATTTTTCCCTCCCAATATGTGTTTTTAAACATATCGGAAAGCAAAATTTTTCGCCAGTGTTAAAAAAAATGATGACCGTTTGATAAAAAATATTATGGATAACAAATGATTTACTTGAAATACTTGTATTTATCGGAATAATATAAACGTTAGTTTTATTATAAAAATAAACCTTGGGAGTGAAACATGAAAAAATTTACCACAATTTCGTCGCTTATTGCGCTGTCTACTGCATTTTCTGCCACCAGCTATACAGCTGTTGCGGCAGATGAAGATTTCATCATTGAAGATATTGTTGTCACCGCAACAAAAAGATCAGAGAGTATGCGGGATGTTCCGATTTCTATGTCAGCGATGGGGGCGGAACAAATTAATCAGACAGGGGTTCGTGATTTAAAATCAATCGCAGAATATATTCCTAATCTGCAAATAAGCCAATCAAACGACTTCAGATCAACAGTGACCATTCGTGGTGTTGGCGCCCAGAGCCGGAACATTGGTTTCGATGCCCGTGTGGGTGTCTATGTGGATGGTGTTTATATGGGGCAGTCGCCATCACTTAATCAGGAACTGCTTGATCTGGAACGGGTTGAAGTATTGCGTGGGCCTCAGGGAACATTGTTTGGCAAGAACACTGTGGCCGGAGCTATCAATCTGGTTTCTAAAAAGCCAAGTGAAGAATTTTCCGGGCAAGTCAGTGCTGATTTCGGCAATTTGAATTACCGTGAATTTAAAGGTATGGTCAATATTCCAATTTCTGACAAGGTCTTTACCAAGTTTACCATCGCTAAAGCAGACAGAGATGGTTATGTATTAAATAGCTTTACCGGTAATAAATTAATGGAAGTTGATACGGTGGCTTATCGGGCGCAGTTGCGTATGCAAGCCAATGATCAGTTTGAAATCAATGCCTCTTTTGACGGTCTGAACAGCGATGCCTTAATTCTGGTTGGTGAGCCTCTAACTGATACATTCGGCCTTATTCCGGTTCCATTTGCTCCCGAGGAAAGGGTAGTATTTTTTGGAAAAGATCCGGATGATAAAAGAAATGTATATGGCGGTCATTTGGACCTCAATTATGAACTGGATAATGGTCATATATTAAAATCCATCACTGGCTACCGTGATACTTACGCCATCTATACCAACCAGACAGATTATTCTCCGCTGGATATTGTTTCTATCGAATTTGAAGATACCTACAAGCAATTCACCGAAGAATTGCAGCTCATATCCCCTGATGATCAGAAATTAACCTATATGCTTGGGCTATATTATTATGATCAGGATGCGACTACACGGCGTGATGCTTTCATTGGCGAAGATTTGCTTGATGGTTTCTTTAGTGTGTTTGGGGTGCCGGTGACTGTGCCCGGCATACCTGGTGATTTTCGGGATATTGTTCGTCAGACATTGGGCTTTGGGGTTCCTGGAGCATCATTAACTACCAATTTTGGCGAAGTCAGCACCAAAAGTTACGCTGGTTATTTAAATGGGGCATTTGAGGTTACCGAGAAATTTAAAATTGGATTTGGTTTACGCTATTCTGTTGAAGACAAGGACGTTAGCTGGATATTGGATGGTCGGGCATCTGGCCGACCATTGGAAATTCCAGCACCCTTTGTTAATCTCCCGGGAACGGATGGTAATCCTATTGGGACTATACTAAATGCGGATTCCGTTGGGGATGTTGCGGTTTTCTCACCCGCTACTGCCGCCCAGCTCGCGCCGTTCATATCATTGAACGCGCTTGCCTTTGATATTGGTATTACTGGTGATGATCCAACCAACCCGTCACCCTTGGTTAACGACAGACGGGATACGTTTCTGGCCCCATCTATTAACCTGATGTATGCGGTGAATGATGACATCAATGTTTATGCCAAATATTCTTCCGGTTATAAAAGTGGCGGGTTCAATCTTGATTTCATTAATTCTACCGAACTTGCTGCTAATGTGGGGCTTGAGTTCGATAAGGAAACGGTGGATTCCTATGAAATTGGCTTTAAAGGCAGCTTCAATGATAATAAGATCAAGCTGAATATGGCAGCCTTTCTCTCTGATTATGATGATTATCAGGTTAACCAGTTTGTCGATCTGGGAGGTGGCCGGACATCCATTCGTATCACTAACGCTGCGAAAGTAAGAACCAAAGGTATCGAGGCCGAAGCAACATGGCATGCAACAGAAAGTCTTACTTTTAACGGCTCTTTGGGTATTCTTGATGCTGTATTTGATTCCTTCCCTGGTGGCGGAGCAGGTGGTTCAGACGTTTCAGGTAATCGTCTGCCAAATGCCACAACCTCCAATGCGTCTTTCAGTGCCCAATATTATCACGATATTGAAGCCATTGATGCAACAATGTTACTGCGCTTTGATCTGACTTACAGGAGCGGATTTTTCACCACAGAGAATAATGATACGTCCGCACCACTGAGAGCTATACCCGGGGCTACTGTACCATTCGATTATATTGAATCCATAACCATGATTAACGCGCGGGTTGGCCTGATTTCCAACAGTGATGGCTGGGAAGTTTATCTTTGGGGCAAGAACCTCACCGATCAGAGAAAATATGTTGATGATCTGCGGGATTTCTTTAGCACCATTTCCCGTTTCCCCAACTTACCTCGGACTTATGGTATTGAGGCTGTGTTTAACTTCTAACGATCATATTTGAACATGAAAAGGAGGCCTGTGTGCCTCCTTTTTTTATGGGTGGACAGTGACTTTCATTTCTCTGGCCCTGCCATCATTCAGTAGCAGAGTGAGAGTTAGTTCCCGCCCTTCCAGAGATTGTTTCGCGTTATAAGAAATATTATACTGGCTTTTTCCTTTTGATGCCGCCTGCCCAAGCAGAAAGCCGTCCGGGTCTTCAACGATGATATTTTCAACAGAGGTAATATCCTCCGTCAAGTTGATCATCAGCATATTTTCCTGTTCGGGGTCGGGCTGGACCACAATATTCGTGCCGGGCAGTTTAGTCGGAACCAGATCACGATAGCGTTCAAGCTGCGCCTTTTGAAAAGGTGATATTTCAATATTTCCCAGCTTGGATACATCAAGGCTATAGTCACCTTCCTGTGGAATACAAATATCCGCACAGATCAGATATTGCAGGTTCAGGGCAATGGAAACTGCCTTTGTTTTGTCTGCAATTTCCAGATCAATGGGCAGGATCACCTCATTATGATAGGTATATGTGTCCATGCCAAATATATGATGCAGCTCTGGTCTGGGCCAATTGACAGAAATAGTGCGGATATTTTTTGTCTCGCTCCATTCCCAGCGCGGCGGTAATCCTGCTTCTCCGGGGGATCGCCAATATGTTTTCCAGCCGTCTTTCAGGGATACCTGCCAGCCCAGATGGAGTATGCCTTTTTCCTTGTCATATCCGCCGACAAACAAGCGAGATTTGGTATGCTCGTCAATAATCCACCTGGAAGACAAGTTCTCTGCCATTGTTCTCTCAGATATTAAAGCGGACAGCAACAGGACAGCTACAGCTAAACTAATAGTTATCTTTCTGATCATATTCATTTTGTTTTTGTTTATTCCAAGTCTATTATTATATAGTCTATATTCAGGTATCATAATCAATATTATGTGAAAATTATGTCATTAGCTCTTTCAGGTCACAATCCAGATGATTAAAGCAACCTACCTTGATGGTCAATTGTTGCTTGCTATGCCAAGTATGACTGACCCCCGTTTTGACCGCAGCGTTATCTATATATGCAGCCATACCGAAGAAGGGGCTATGGGAATAGTGGTCAATTCCCGCGCAGCAAATATTGATTTTTCCGGCCTGCTTGATCAGTTGAGTGTGACCTATGGATCAGAACAGCAATCGTCCGAGATTTTCTCCTCTCGGGTTGTAGAAGCTGAAGAGGAGGTCATCCTTCATGCTGGTGGACCAGTTGAAATTGGTCGCGGGTTTATTCTTCATACCGCTGATTATGTTCAGGAATCGACTATGGTCATCTCTGAAACCGTAGCATTAACCGCTACAATTGATATTTTGGCTGCGATTGCACAGGGGACCGGGCCTGAAAATTATATCGTGGCACTTGGTTATACTGGCTGGGGAGAAGGTCAACTTGAGCAGGAAATTAACCGTAACAGCTGGCTCAATATCGAAGCAGATGAAGAATTGCTGTTCCGTACCGATCTGGATTTGAAATGGGCCCGGGCAATGGCAAAGCTTGGCGTAGATATTACCATGCTTTCAATGAATGCCGGTAATGCCTAATATAATAAAGCCGATACAATAAAACTGATCTGGCGGTCCATTTCCGCTTTCATATTTTCAAAATCAGCATCGGCGTGGGTTACATATTCAATGAAATGCTGGTTAAAGATGAAGAAAATGATGGTTGCCGCATCGGTGACATCTATGGAAGACCTGACAAGTTTTTGGTGCTGATAAGTTGATATTAACTCTTCGATTTGTTGTTTTACCTGTCTTTCAGTATAAGCGGCAAGCTCATCCAGTACCGGTTCCGCCGACAGGCCGGGGCCAATTACTGCCAAAAGAGCATCTTTTTTGTCCCAGTTATTCTGAAAATGCCGATAAATATCTATGAGCGATAACAGGCCTGTGACCGGATCATTGGGTGGCTCTGCAAGCAGCCTTGCTCCGCACTCAAACAGGTCGTCAAATTCCGGTCTGTGAATATCAGCCAGCAACTGCCCTTTGCTGCCGAAATAAT
The DNA here is from genome assembly GCA_021774875.1 of Emcibacter sp. Classification (GTDB taxonomy): domain Bacteria; phylum Pseudomonadota; class Alphaproteobacteria; order Sphingomonadales; family Emcibacteraceae; genus Paremcibacter. The sequence continues at coordinate 5,600 of JAJFIP010000223.1, read as the reverse complement.
TATAAACGGTGGCAACCCCGACTTCTGCCAGTTCCGCAATAGCGTCCATGCTCGTTGCAGAATAGCCCTGACTGAACAGCAGCTTTTTACCCGAAGCGATAATGCGGGCGCGGCGGCGAAGCTTCTGTCGTTGCCGTAAGCCGGGTTCATCATTTGCAGCAACTACTCTAGCCATACCGGATATTGCCTTTTTTGCCACCGCCATCTTTCAGGATAGTCTCGGTAATCTCGCGCAAATCTGCAAGCAGCATATCTGCTGCCTCATCGGTCAGGGCCGGATCAATGGGGATGGTGATGGCTTCAGGTTCCACCAGTCCAAGCATGAGCCAGCCTTTATCCGATAACCCTTGGTAAATTTCAGAGGTGGGTGCTTTTTCTGAATGAAAATGCAGGGGAAAAACATCCACTTCCCACATGCGAAGACCATCTATACTATTCACGCCATCATTAAATTTTGCCTTCAATTCCAATAGTCTTTGGGTGAGACGCAGATAGCCTTCTTCGCCCAGATAATTAAAAACTGCCCAGGCAGCGAATATGGGCCCAGCAGAACGCGAGCCTGAAAATCCTGCCATTTTATACGGTCCGAGGAAGGGATCATCTATGGAGACATAATGATAATCCTGCAATTGAGCATCCCGCCAGAAAATAGTTGATGCGGGCTTCTGGCAATAGCCGAATTTATGGAGGTCGCCAGAGATGGACATGACGCCCGGAACCCTGAAATCCCATGGTGTCAGTTTCTGCCCGAGTTTCTCCAGAAATGGCGAAATATAGCTACCTATACAGCCGTCAACATGCATCCATAATCCCGCGTTACTTGCCACGGCTGCTATTTCGGGGATCGGGTCAATATTGGCGTAATGCCATGATGGGGCCGAGGCAGCCACCATAACCGTATCATCGTTGATCGCCGCCGCAATGTTGGCCGCGACCCCCCGACCATTTTCATCAAGGTCTGTGGTAAAAACTTCCATATTCAGATACTCAGCCCCCTTTTGAAAAGACGGATGAATAGTATAGGGTGCAACGATATTAGGGTTTTTCACATTAGGTTTGTTTATTTTGGCCCATTCTCGCGCCGCATGCATGGCAGAAAAATTACTCTCTGTCCCACCAGAGGTGAAATTTCCCGTTGAATTTTCTTGCGGATGTAGCAGACTTACGCCCATGGCGATAACCTCTTGTTCTATGGTCTGCATATAGGGCAGGTAGAGCGAGAAAAAACCATTATCTGACATGAAGCGTTCATAGGCATATTTACCCACATCCTGCACGTCCTGCGGTCCTCGAAAGGCTCTGGCGAAATGAGCATAGGGGTCTGGCATTTCCAACTTGCCTAAATGTTCCTTGATAGCGTCAAATGACATGCCAGACTTCGGCATTGGTTTGATAACCTTTCCATCAGTCGGGTCCATGAATATGCTCCTGTCGTTAAAATTAAAATATTATCGGGATTTCAATTATCTTATAAATTTATAGAATATGAGTCAATACTATAATATTTTGAAAGATTCTTTTAATTCAACGCCAATAATTATGTTATGTTGGGTATATGTTTAATTTTTTGGAGGAAGAAAATGATATCCTGGGAAATCGAGGGTGAGGAATTTGGCAATTGTAACTGTGATTACGGTTGCCCCTGCCAATTTAATGCTTTGCCAACTCACGGCAGTTGTGAGGCTGTTGTTGGCATAAAAATCAACAAGGGACATTTCGGCGATATAAGTCTGGATGGAATAAATGCTGCCATGATTGTGTGGTGGCCCGGTCCGGTTCATGAAGGCAATGGCAAAATGCAGGTTGTTGTTGATGAGGGAGCCAGTGACGCTCAACGAGATGCTATCGTCAAAATCATTCACGGCGAAGAAACGGTTGAAATGTCTACGGTCTGGTTTGTTTATTCGGCCATGTGTCCGACCAAGCTGCCAACCTTGTCAAAACCAATAACATTGGAAATTGATATTGAGGAACGCATTGGCAAAATCATAGTTCCGGATGTTTTTGAAACCACGGGAGAGCCTATTCGTAACCCGATAACGGGAGAAACCCACCGTGCCCGCATCGACTTGCCTGATGGTTTTGAATATGACATAGCCGAAATGGGCAGTGCCAGCACTGAAGCTATCGGTGACATCAAATTGAGCCTTAAAGATAGCTATGGTCAATTCAACAAGTACCATCTCAGTAATAGTGGCCCGGTCAGAAACGCCGCATGAGTCTGACGTCCAGCCCTATTGAGGGGCTTCTCAGACAGGATCGCTGGATAGTCATCATCGGTTTATCGCTGGTGGTCATTTTAGCGGCACTCTATACGGTGCTTGGTATTGGCATGCAAATGTCGGCCATAGAGATGACCGACAGAAAGAGCATGTCCATGATGATGCCTGCACTTTGGACGCCGGGCTATTTCATTCTGGTATTTCTCATGTGGTGGGTAATGATGATTGCCATGATGGTGCCAAGTGCCGCGCCAACCATTCTTCTTTATACAGCTCTTAATCGTCATATGCCGGATGAGAAAAATGTTGCCCTGAAAACGGGTCTTTTCCTTCTGGGCTATCTTACTATCTGGGCGGCTTTCAGTTTATTTGCCTCGCTCTTGCAATGGTTGCTGGAACTTCGCGGTCTGGCCTCACCGATGACCATGATGGTGACCAGCAAATATCTCGGCTCAGGGATATTGCTGGCGGCAGGGATATATCAGTTCACGCCGCTCAAGCGTGCCTGCCTTAATCATTGCCGTGAGCCTGTCCGTTTTTTGACAGAGCGGCGTCGGGCTGGCAAGACTGGGGCCTTCCTCATGGGGGTTGAGCATGGCAAATTCTGTCTTGGTTGCTGTTGGTTTCTTATGGCATTGCTGTTTTTTGGTGGCATCATGAACCTGTATTGGATTGCGGGTTTGGCAGTTTTTGTGTTGTTTGAAAAGCTGGTCCCAAACGGTCACTGGATCGGATATGCCGGTGGTTTTGCCTTGGTCGCCGCAGGGGGATACGTTCTACTGTAGCAAGTCCTGATCTTAAGGGGCTATTGGAGGAAACCAGGCGCGGGTCCGGTTGGCGAGTGCGACCAGAGACAGCATTACCGGAACCTCTACCAATACGCCAACCACGGTAGCCAGAGCTGCCCCTGAATGAAGCCCAAAAAGCGATATGGCAACGGCGACAGCAAGTTCAAAAAAATTGGATGTGCCGATCAGGCAGGCTGGTGCTGCGATGTCATGGGGCAGCTTCATGGCCTTGGCCGTACCGTAAGCGATGATAAAGATACCATAAGTCTGGATGAGCAGAGGAATAGCAATAAGTATAATGGCCAGCGGTTGGGTGATAATGGTCTGGGCCTGAAAGCCAAACAACAACACAACAGTCGCCAGCAATCCAACCATAGACCATGGTTTGAGCCGTTGAATAAATTGGTTCAGATGCTGATGATCATTTCTGGTATCCAGCTTCCTGCGGGTGAAATAACCGGCTATCAAAGGTAGAAGTACATATAAAACAACCGACAACAAAAGGGTTTCCCACGGCACTGCAATATCACTGATTCCCAACAAAAAAGCAGCTATGGGTGCAAAGGCGAATATCATAATAAGATCATTGACCGACACTTGAACGAGGGTGTAATTGGGATCGCCTTTTACCAGCTGGCTCCAGACAAATACCATAGCGGTACAGGGGGCTACCCCCAGCAAAATCATACCCGCGATATATTCATTGGCCGTTTGGGGATCAACGAGATCAACAAAAATAACTCTAAAAAATAACCAGCCTAAAGCCGCCATGGAAAAGGGCTTGATCAGCCAGTTGACCACCAGCGTTAACAGCAGGCCCTTCGGTTTTTTCCCAACGTCTTTTACTGCGGAAAAGTCAATCTGAACCATCATGGGGTAGATCATTATCCAGATCAGTGCTGCGACCACCAAATTAACATGGGCGAATTCCAGATCTGCAATTTTGATAAAAATTTCTGGTAGAAAATTACCGCTGATAACACCTAAAATAATGCACAGCCCGACCCAAAGTGATAAATAACGCTCAAAAATACCCATATTAAATGTACCGCTTTCATTTTTTATTATTTGATACTACGGCATATATCGAATTGTCAATATAAATACCCTTGGAAAATTCGTTATTTCGGGTATTATCAATGTATGGATCAGGAATTAGCTATAGAAAATTTTTCTGCACTGGCGCAGGACAGCAGACTGGCAATTTTTCGCTTGTTGGTGCAGAAAGAACCCAAGGGACTTCCCGTTGGTGAAATTTCCCGTCAGCTTGATATTGTTCCGTCAACACTATCTGGGCATTTGGGAATATTAAAGCGGGCAGGGCTGCTAAAATCGACCCGACTGCAAAGAGAAATACATTATACGGCTAATCTTGAGCATATGGGCATTTTAATTGGTTTTATGCTTCAGGATTGTTGCAAAGGGCAGGTCGAGAATTGCGGGGATATTATATCTCTGGTTAATTCTTAGAGCCGAAAAAAAAGTTATATATTTGAGTTGGACCGGGCAGTGAATTCTGATTATTGATCATCAGGGGCTTCAAAGTAGGTGCCAAATAATATCATATGAACATCACGTCCATCATTGGACAGGGGCATCCCGACAGAACAGAAATTCAAAAATGATTTGCTCGACCAATGTAATTCATCAGTGATAAAATAGGGTTGCTTTTCCCTTACTATCCACTCATATCTGGCCTTGAGGTAGTGCTCCATTTTGGGAAGTTCATCCAGATATTTTCCGGTAATGTCTTTATCAAAGGCTCTTACGATTTCGGTACCAACCAGTCTCATTCTGTATCTTTGAGTCTGATGTTCCACGTCAATAAGACTTACATATGGCAACAGGCTGACAATATCACAAGGATTCAAATCGGCGCGGCTGGGCATACTGCTATCGCCCTTCATAACAATCCAATATTGATAAATATCCCTCAATATATCATTAGAAATGTCATCAACATCGAAATTATCAGTCTGAACACAATGATTCAACACAATAGAAAACTCGCTCATCAAATATTGTTAATATCTATCCCCGCCTAAGCCCCAATATTTATTAAGCAGGGATATAGTATCATATGAGCGGCTGGAATTCACCAATTTTTTTGCAACTAACCATCATTAGCATGTTCTCTGGCATTTTCACGAGCATTTTCTCTTGCAGTTTCACGAGCATTTTCTCTTGCAGTTTCACGGGCTTCCCTTGCTGCTTCCCGGGCGCTTTCTTTCGCCTCATGAGAGGCTTCCCTTGCGGCTTCGCGAGCTTCGTGGGCAGCTTCCCTTGTTGCCTCACGGGTTTCACGGGCGGTTTCTCTGGCGGCATGACGGGTCTCGTTATCGACTTCGTCCTGTCCCTCCCGGTCCATACTGTCATGATCAATTCTGGTCAGGAATTTTTCTTTACTACTTTCCGCTTTTTCTGTCATGCGGGCGGCCTGTTCCAGAAATTTATCATCTCCGCTTTCTTCTGCTTTGGATTCAAATTTATCAGCAAGACTAAGGAACTTGGCTTCTTCTTCATAGGCTTTGGTCAGAAAATTAATCTGTCTCTTGTCATATTCGCCGTCAATTGCGGTCTGAAGAATGTC
>JAJFIP010000222.1 GCA_021774875.1 Emcibacter sp. | reverse complement strand
GGGCGCGTAATGGCGGTGGTCCAACCATGATAGAGCATTTCACTTACCGGGCATCTGCCCATTCCACCAGTGATGATCCGTCAAAATACCGGCCTGAAGATGAATATGAGGTATGGCCATTGGGTGACCCTGTTGACAGACTTAAAAATCATTTAATTGAAATTGGGGAGTGGTCTGAGGAACAGCATGAGCAAACAATCAAGGATATTACGGCTCTGGTCACCAAAAAATACAAGGAAGCTGAATCCTACGGCACGCTGAATTCGGGCGAGCGGCCAGAAGTCAGCAGCATGTTTGAGGATGTGTTCAAGGAAATGCCTGATAATCTGCGTCGTCAGCGTCAGCAGTTGGGGGTTTAACTGTGACTAAAATGAATATGATACAGGCGATAAATTCCGCTCAGGACGTCATGCTGGAACAGGACAATGGGGTTGTAGTGTTCGGTGAGGATGTGGGATATTTTGGCGGTGTTTTTAACTGCACGGAAGGTTTGCAGAAAAAATATGGTAAACAGCGGGTTTTTGATACCCCCATTGCCGAAGGGGGAATTATTGCTCTTGCTATTGGTATGGGCGTCAATGAAATGCGGCCTATCGCTGAAATTCAATTCTCAGATTATATTTATCCGGCCTTTGATCAAATCGTGTCGGAAGCTTCCCGTCTGCGCTATCGGTCTGGTGGCGAATATTGGGCACCTATAACCATCAGAACTCCTTGCGGTGGTGGCATACGGGGCGGGCAAACCCATTCTCAAAGCCCCGAAGGTCTTTTTACCCATGTATCGGGGATCAAGACTATTATGCCGTCCAACCCCTATGATGCCAAAGGACTTCTGATCAGCGCCATTGAGGAAGATGATCCCGTAATATTTTTTGAACCAAAGCGGCTCTATAACGGGCCGTTTTTTGGTGATCCAAAGGCCAAGGCCCAATCATGGGATAATCACGATAAAGGTGACGTGCCCGAGGGACATTACCGGGTTCCTATAGGCAAAGCTGAAACTGTGCGGGAGGGCAGTGACCTGACTATAGTGACCTATGGTACGATGGTTCATGTGTCTCTCGCCGCTGCAAAATTATCTGGTTATGATGTGGAAGTTATCGACCTGAGAACTCTCACACCCCTTGATATTGATCATATTGCCTCTTCCGTATGCCGTACAGGGCGGTGTGTAGTGGTTCATGAAGCAACAAAAACCGGTGGTTTCGGTTCAGAAATTCTTTCGCAAATTCAGGAAAATTGTTTCTGGAAACTGGAAGCCCCCATCACGCGCGTAGCGGGTTGGGACATTCCGTATCCCCATGCCTTTGAATGGGAATATTTTCCGGGTCAGGATCGGGTTCTGGACGCGATAAAAAAAGTTATGGAAGGCTAAACAATGGGACAATATTATTTCAAACTTCCTGATTTGGGCGAAGGACTTGTTGAAGCGGAAATTGCAGCTATTCATGTGAAAGTGGGTGATATGGTCACCGAAGATCAGCCCTTGATCGATATGATGACTGATAAGGCCACTGTGGAAATGCCCAGCCCCGTAGACGGAAAAATCCTGTCCATCAGTGGCAATGCCGGTGACATGATTACCGTTGGCTCTGCAATGGTGGTTATTGAGGTGGAAGGGCCCGGAAATGATGACAGGGATCCTGTCAAAGAGGAACCTGATCCTGTTAAAGCGGAGGATGCTGTGGAAAAGGCGCCCATCAAGCCTCCCGCTGCTCCTGTATTGACAGGTGCAACAAGTGAAAAACCATTGACTTCTCCCGCTGTACGACGTCGGGCATTGGAGGAGGATGTGGATCTGACCCAGGTTCCTGGCAGTGGCCCTGCGGGCCGTATCAGTCATCAGGATGTGGATGATTTTATTGCAGCAGGAGGCCGTGTTTCGGTTCCCAGCCAACAAAAACGCACCGCCATAGAAGAAATTCCGGTGATCGGTATCCGCCGCAAAATAGCGGAAAGAATGGAACTGAGCAAACGCAGTATCCCCCATTATTCCTATGTGGAAGAAGTGGATGTAACCGAAGTTGAAAAACTGCGTGCTTTCCTCAATGCAGGCCGGACAAAGGATCAGCCGAAACTGTCCATCCTGCCGTTCATCATGATGGCAACCCTTAAGGGTATGGAGAAATTCCCCGACTGCAATAGCCATTATGACCCGGAACATAGTCTGGTCAGGCGTTTTTCCGGCGTTCATCTGGGTATTGCCAGCCAGACCCCAAACGGCCTGATGGTCCCGGTTGTCAGTCATGGGGAAAGCCGTGATATATGGGATATGGCATCAGAGATGATTCGGGTGTCGACTGCGGCCCGTGAAGGCAAGGCCAGGCGCGAGGAATTGTCCGGCTCCACTGTAACCATCACAAGTCTGGGCAAGACTGGCGGTATTGTGACGACGCCTGTGATCAATTACCCGGAGGTTTGTATCATAGGGGTCAACAAAATCGTTGCCCGCCCAATGGTGGTTAATGAGACTGATATTGAAATTCGCCAGATGATGAATCTGTCATCGTCATTTGATCACCGCGTTGTCGATGGATTTGTGGCTGCCGAGCTTATTCAGTATATCAAAGGGCTTTTAGAACAGCCCGCAACGTTATTTATGTAGGGTGTTACCAATGGATATGAAATGCAAGCTATTGGTCATAGGGGCCGGACCGGGCGGATATGTCGCGGCCATCCGTGCCGGACAATTGGGGATCGATACGATCATAGTTGAGGGCGATCGGGCCGGGGGAACCTGCCTGATCCGGGGGTGTATTCCATCCAAGGCCCTGATCCATGCGGCAGATAAATATCAGCAGATGGCCGCTCATACTGGTACTGGTTATCTGGGTATTTCAATAACAGAAAATCCCGTGCTGAAATTTGCTGATACAATGGCCTGGAAAGAGGGAATTGTTGATCGCCTGAACGGTGGCGTGGAAGGATTGCTGAAGAAAGCCAAGGTTAAGCAAATCAAAGGCTGGGCAAAGTTTCGGGATGCCAAAACCTGTGATGTTGATACCAAAAAAGGCATCGTGACCATTAGCGCAGAACATGTGATCCTTGCCAATGGCTCAAAACCGACTGAATTGCCATTCCTGCCCTTCGGCGGGGATGTTCTGTCTTCTACGGAAGCTCTGATGCTGACGGAAGTTCCCGATAAACTGGTTGTGGTTGGGGCAGGTTATATCGGACTTGAGCTTGGTATTGCCTATAAAAAGCTGGGGTCAGATGTCACCTTCATAGAGGCCGATACACGCATACTCGCCACCTATGACAAGGAATTGACCTCACCGGTACAGAAATGGCTGAAAAAGCATGGCATTTCAGTGCATCTCGGCGCCAAGGCATCTGGCTGGACTGACAATAAGCTGTCCTACACCGATAAGGAAGGGAAAGCACAGACTATTGCGGCAGACAAGCTACTGGTGACTGTGGGCCGCAAACCCAATACAGAAGGCTGGGGGCTAGAGAATATGGCGGTAGATTTGGATGGTCCATTCATCAAGATCGATAAACACTGCCACACATCTATGAAAAATGTCTGGGCCATTGGTGATGTTACCGGTGAGCCGATGCTGGCCCATCGCGCCTCGGCACAGGGCGAAGTCGTGGCAGAGATCATCGCGGGCAAAAAACGCGAGTTCAACCCCAATGCAATTGCGGCGGTCTGTTTCACAGATCCCGAAATCATTGCTGTTGGCCAGTCAGAGACGCAAGCTAAGGCAGATGGCATTGAAACTATTGTCGGCAAGTTCCCCCTGATGGCTAATGGCCGGGCTTTGACCATGGAAGCTGGTGAGGGCGGTGGCTTTGTCCGCATTACGGCGCGGGCCGACAATCATGTGATTGTTGGTATTCAAGCCGTTGGCCCTCATATATCGGAGCTATCAGGTGAATTTGCGCTCGCCATGGAAATGGGTGCCCGTCTGGAGGATATAGCAGATACTATCCACGTCCATCCGACAGTGACTGAAAGCTTTGCCGAGGCCAGCTTGTCAGCGTTAGGACATGCCATTCACATATAAAGCTTGACTTTGTAGCGTTTAAGACGCAAAAGACGCTCCGAACAACTTTATTCCGCCCGCAGTGCCAAATATGAAGGCCAAGTGCAATCGCGGATGTAAAAACAGTCGCGAAAGGACTTTGCTATGACGCATGTTGATGCGCCATCATTTGACGAGTTTGGTTTTGAAGCTTTTGGGCTTGCCGAAACAATCCAGAATTCCATAAAGAATGAAGGCTTTACCGCCCCGACACCTATACAGTCTATGGCCATTCCGCCATTGATGGAAGGGCATGACCTGATTGGTATTTCACAAACTGGCGGTGGTAAGACCGCTGCATTTTCTTTGCCGGTGATAAACAGTCTGCTGATGGATTATCAAAAACCACGGCAAAATATGCCAAAGGTTCTGATTCTGGCCCCTACACGTGAGCTGGCTATCCAGATTGAGCAGTGCATTATAAGCTTCAGCAAGGGTACACAGCTTAGGAGCCTTGTCATTGCCGGTGGCCAGCCCTATCCACCACAAACCAACAAGTTACGGCGCGGTGTCGATATTCTGGTGGCAACGCCGGGGCGTCTGATCGACCATATTGGCCGTAGGAATGTGAAATTTACTGATACTGGTGTCTTTATTCTGGATGAAGCGGATCGGATGCTGGATATGGGTTTCATTAATGATGTGCGTGATATTGCAGATACCCTGCCCGAAGACCATCAGACCATACTTTTTTCCGCTACCATGAACCAAAAAGTTCGGAATTTGACCAGGGATTTATTGAACAATCCCGTCAATGTTGAAATAGCCAGAAAGACCGCAGTAGCGGATACGATTACTCATAAGTTGATGAATGTAAGCCGTAAAGACAAAGCGCAACTGCTGTCTGAAATCTTATCAGGTGAAGATGTTGAAAAGGCACTCGTGTTTGCACGCACTAAAATCGGTGCTGACAAGCTGTCCAAGGTGCTTTACGAAAAGGGTATCCGGTCTGACGCCATCCACGGTGATAAACGCCAACGGGTGCGAGAAAAAATCCTGATGAATTTTCGCACTGGGCGGACCAAGGTTCTGGTGGCTACCGATGTTGCGGCACGTGGTATAGATGTGGATGGCATCAGCCATGTGGTTAATTATGAGCTACCTATCGAGCCGGAAAATTACATTCACCGGATTGGCCGTACGGGCCGGGCAGGGAATAAAGGAATTGCTATTTCATTCTGTGACCCAAGTGATATGCGCCTGTTGTTGCCGATTGAAAGACTGATCAAGCAGCCCATTGAAGTGGACGAAGATCACGAATTTCATGTTGACGTGATGGTTCCGGGAAAAGCTAATGGCAAAAAGGGCCGTTATTCGAGGGACCGAAATGGCCGCACTGCACGTGGTGGAAAAAGGGAAGACAGAGGATTTAGGCAAAATCGCTCAAAATCAGACCGTAATAAATCCCGCGATAATGTCAAGGCTGCCAATAGCGATTGGAAGCGGGAAGATCGTGATGATCGTCGTGTTGCTCCAAAGAAAAATGCAAAATCATATAAGAAAGACAAGCCTTTCAAACAGGAGAGGCCTGCGCAGAAAGAAGCCAGGCGTTACAACCCCTGGACGGCTGAGGCCAGGAAATATACCGATGATCCGGTGCTGGGCAAACTAATGGGCAAGCCGCCAAAAATTGACAGCAAGAAAGAAGATAAATCTGATTTTGTGAAGACTGGCGAAAAAAAGAAGCCCTTCAAAAAGAAAACCGGAGAATCCAAGCCATTTGCTCGTAAAAAGACAAGAGGTGGCAAGAAAACACTGACTGCAAAACGGCCAGAAAGAAGCCATAAACCGCGCGGTAAAGATAATGGCGGCAGCAAAGTATTCTCGCCCAAGAGAAAGACACTACGTCCCACCCGGGCGGCTTGATATTTGCCCTTTATTGAGGCCTAATATTAAATTCGGTCACTTGATATTATTATGTTCTGGCTTAAATTAAAAGCTTGTTGAAAGCTATATTCAGGGATTAAAAAAATGTATGACTATGATTTTTTCGTCATTGGGGCCGGGTCAGGCGGAGTTCGGGCAAGTCGTATGGCCGCAACTTATGGGGCCAAGGTAGGTATATGTGAAGATTACCGGGTAGGTGGCACCTGTGTCATCCGGGGCTGCGTGCCAAAAAAACTGTTTGTCTATGCTTCTGAATATTCATCTCACTTTAGCGATTCAAAAGGCTTTGGCTGGTCTGGTGCGGAACAGAATTTTGACTGGCCCGCACTGATAGCGGCCAAGGACAAGGAAATTGACCGCCTGAACGGGCTTTATATCCAGACATTGGATAATCATAATGTTGATACCATACAGGCCCGTGGCAAGATGCTGGATGCTCATACAGTAGAGCTTAAATCAGCGGAAGGCACGCGCACTGTTACGGCTGATAAAATACTGGTTGCCACTGGTGGCTGGCCGCAAATGCCTGATATTCCCGGTATTGAACATGCCATTACTTCCAACGAAGCCTTTCATCTGGAACAATTACCCAAGAGAATGGCAATAGTCGGCGGTGGTTATATTGCAGTTGAATTTGCCGGAATTTTTAATGGTATGGGTGTGGACATGCACCTTCTTTATCGGGGAATCCAGATTTTGCGCGGCTTTGATCAGGATATTGCCGACAAGCTGAATGAAGAAATGGGCAAAAAAGGCATTGATGTCCGGGTTGGAACCAATGTTACCGAAATAACAAAATCAGACGATGGTTTTCTGCTTACGCTGACAGATGGCTCAACTTTGACCGTTGATGCGGTGATGTATGCCACGGGCCGGGTGCCCAATAGCAAGAATATGGGTCTGGAAGATCTCGGCGTGGAAATGGAAAAAAATGGCGCCATTATTGTTGACGAAAATTTTAAAACATCAGTGGATAATATCTTTGCGGTCGGTGATGTGACCGGCAAAATCCAGCTTACCCCAATCGCAATCAGGGAAGGCGCAGCCTTGGCCGCGACCCAGTTTAACCATACCCCGACGCTGGTGAATTACGATAATATTCCGACAGCTGTGTTCTCTCAGCCGTCCATTGGCACCATAGGCTTGACCGAAGCACAGGCCGTAGAAAAATTCGATGATGATATTCAGGTTTTTCGGTCCGAATACCGATCTATGAAATTCACCCTCAGTGGGCGGCCCGAACGATCCCTGATGAAACTGATTATTCAGAAATCCACCGACCTCGTGATCGGGGTTCATATGATCGGTCCGGATTCTGCTGAAATCGCCCAAGGCATTGCTATTGCCATGAAATGTGGGGCAACAAAAGCACAATTTGATGCCACTGTGGCACTTCATCCGTCATCAGCAGAAGAATTTGTCTTGATGAAATAATAACAAGGGCTTAATAAGAGAACCTGAGCCAAAGTTAATGAATGGATAGAATTATGAGTAAGAACTGGACACCTGACAGTTGGAGATCAAAACCAATAAGACAGGTACCAGAGTATGCTGATCAGGCAGAGCTGGAAAAAATTGAAGCAGAACTGGGTATATGCCCGCCATTGGTATTCGCGGGTGAGGCAAGAAGGCTGACATCACAACTGGGGCAGGTCGCAGAAGGCAAGGCTTTTTTACTGCAAGGCGGAGACTGTGCGGAAAGCTTTGGTGAATTTCATCCTGATAATATTCGCGATACTTTCAGGGTTCTGCTGCAAATGTCGGTGGCCATGACTTTTGCTGCTGCTTGTCCCGTGATCAAAGTTGGCCGTATGGCTGGCCAGTTTGCCAAGCCCCGCAGTTCAGGTTTTGAAACAGTGGACGGTGTGGAGCTTCCCAGTTACCGGGGTGACAGCATTAATGGTCTGGAATTTACCACAGAGTCCCGTATTCCTGACCCGAAACGGATGCTCAAGGCTTATAGCCAGTCAGCGTCCACTCTGAACCTGCTCCGGGCCTTTGCCCAGGGCGGTTATGCCAATCTGCATAAAGTTCATCAATGGAATCTGGAATTTGTCCACAATAGTTCGGCAGCTGAAAAATATGCCGATATGGCGAGCCGTATCGATGAAGCATTGGGCTTTATGCGGGCCTGCGGCGTGGATGCTGATGCCCGTGAATTAAGCGGTACAGATTTCTACACCTCCCATGAGGCTCTTCTGTTGTGGTATGAGCAGGCCCTGACCCGTGTAGATAGTACCACGGGCGAGTGGTATGATACTTCGGGCCATATGTTATGGGTCGGTGACCGCACCCGTATTCTGGATGAGGCTCATATCGAATTTTTGTCGGGTATTGGCAATCCTCTCGGGGTTAAGGTTGGGCCAACCACGGATATGGATGATTTGATTCGTATTCTGGATAAACTCAATCCGCAAAATGAAGCAGGCCGGATCACTTTGATCTGTCGCATGGGCGCAGACCTGCTGGAAGAAAAATTACCTGCCGTTATCCGCCGTATTGTGCAGGAAGGTTGTCAGGTCGTCTGGTCATCTGATCCCATGCACGGCAATACCATTAAATCCTCCACCGGTTTTAAAACCCGGCCTTTTGAACAGGTTCTGGCAGAAATCAGACGTTTCTTTCGGGTGCATCGTTCTGAGGGAACCTATGCCGGTGGCGTGCATGTGGAAATGACCGGGCAGGATGTGACCGAATGTACTGGTGGGGCCGAAGCCATAACAGATGAGAAACTTGCCGACAGATACCGGACCTTCTGTGACCCACGGCTCAATGCCAGCCAGTCGCTTGAACTTGCCTTTTTAATTGCAGAAAGTTTAAAAGAAGAACGACAGGCTCTCGAATTACAGGTGCAAACCGAAACCGCCCAAATGTGATTTATTGGCCTGATCTTAATAGGATTTGGGAAGCATGAACCAGCTGAAAATTGCTCTTGTAAGCCTGAACCCGACTGTAGGTGATCTGTCAGGTAATTACACCAAAATACTCGCAGCCCGTAAAGAAGCCGCGGCTGCTGATCTTGTTGTTTATAGTGAACTTTGTCTGATTGGCTATCCACCCGAAGACATAGTCCTTAAAGGTGCTTTTCAAAAGGCGGCCATGGATAAGGTTGTGGAACTGGCAGCTGTCACAGAGGACGGGGGACCAGCAATGTTAATCGGCTCCTGCTGGCGGGAAGGTGGTCAGTTATATAATGCTGCAATTCTACTGGATCAGGGGAAAATTGCTGCCATCCATTACAAAGTTGATCTGCCCAATTATGGTGTCTTTGACGAAAAAAGAGTATTTGCCAGAGGGCCAAAGCCGAAAGCAATCTCGTTTCGTGGTGTGAAGCTGGGTGTGATGGTTTGTGAGGATATGTGGCAACCAGATATTTCTGAAAACCTGAAAATAGATGGTGCAGAAATACTTGTTGTTCTCAATGGCTCCCCTTTTGAACAGGATAAGCACTCCGAACGTCAGACCTTGGCTGAAGCACGGATCAGAGAAAATAATCTGCCGCTCATTTATGTCAATCAGGTTGGGGGACAGGACGAACTGGCCTTTGATGGCGGTGCTTTTTCCCTTAATCGGGACGGTGAACTGGCCGCCCGGTCCCTGAACTGGCAGGAAAGCATAATAATTACCAACTGGCACAAAAAAGACGGCTCATGGACTTGTGATATGGGTGAAATAAATGATGTGCCAAAGGGGTATGCTGCCATTTATCAGGCCATGGTGACGGGACTTAGGGATTATGTCAGGAAAAATCATTTCCCCGGTGTCGTACTTGGCATGTCCGGCGGTATAGATAGTGCCATCAGTGCTATCGTGGCCGTGGATGCGCTTGGCGCGGAAAATGTTCATCTGGTCATGATGCCGTCAAAATATACCAGCGAGGAAAGTCTGATCGATGCGGCCATTTGCGCCGACTGGATTGGTGCGCGTATCGATAATATCCCCATTGATCCTGCTGTTCAGGCCTATGACAATATGCTTGCGGGGCAATTTGCTGGCACGGATGAGGATACCACTGAAGAAAATCTGCAATCCCGAATTCGCGGCGTGATGCTGATGGCGATCAGCAACAAGTTCGGTTATATGCTACTGACAACAGGCAACAAGTCTGAAATGTCAGTAGGTTATGCCACATTGTACGGCGATATGTGTGGTGGCTATTCAGTGATAAAAGACCTTTATAAAACCGACGTATTTGCCATTAGTGCGTGGCGTAATGAAAACTATCCCGATGGCGTATTAGGGCCAAAAGGAAAGGTCATGCCTGAAAATATCATTACCAAGCCACCAACAGCAGAACTCAAACCCGACCAGAAAGATCAGGATAGCTTGCCGTCTTATGAGGTGCTTGATGACATTTTGGAATGTCTGGTTGAGAGCGAGATGACCGTAGATGACATTGTGGCAAGAGGACATACAAGAGAGACTGTTGCACGCATAGAACATCTGTTATATATCGCAGAGTATAAAAGGCGTCAGGCCCCGCCCGGCGTTAAATTAACCAGGCGGAATTTTGGCCGCGACCGCCGTTACCCCATAACCAACGGCTTTCGCAATGCCCGGCTAGATTAGAGAATATTTTGATGACAGAAAAAGTAAAAGTCCGTTTTGCCCCAAGCCCCACCGGACTGCTTCATGTGGGTAATATCCGCACTGCCCTTGTCAACTGGCTGTTTTGCCGGAAAATGGGCGGGAGTTTTCTTCTGCGTATTGATGATACGGATGTGGGCCGTTCCACAGAAGCCTTTGCCCAGGCCATTGAACGTGATCTCACCTGGCTTGGCCTGACGTGGGATGCGACCGCACGCCAGTCTGATCGCATTGGAAGATATGATGAAGTTGTTGAAAAATTAAAGGCTGATGGCCGCCTGTATCCCTGTTATGAAACCGGTCAAGAATTAGACCTGAAACGTAAAATCCAGCTGGGGCAGGGCAAGCCGCCAGTATATGACCGGGCAGGACTGGCGTTAAGTGATACAGAAATTGCATCTTTTGAGGCAGAAGGCCGCAAACCCCATTGGCGGTTCAAACTCGCCCTGCCAGCTCGTGTCGAGTGGGATGATCTGGTCAAGGGCCACCAGAGCTTTGATCTTGCCGCCCTTAGTGATCCGGTTCTGGTCCGTGAAGATGGCAGTTATCTTTATACCCTGCCATCTGTTGTTGATGATATTGACTTTGCCATCACCCATATCATTCGCGGAGAGGACCATGCCGCAAACAGTGCGGTTCAGACCCAGGTTTTTGAGGCTCTGGGGGCAAGTGCGCCGCAATATGCCCATTTTTCCCTGTTGACGGGGGCAGGCGGTGAGGGGCTATCAAAACGTCTTGGTACAGCCAGTATTCAGTCCTACCGCGACGAGGACGGACTGGAAGCCATGAGCATTAACAGCTTGCTGGCCCGGCTCGGCTCTTCCGATCCCATTGAACCAATGACATCGCTCGCGCCATTGGTTGATGGTTTTGATTTTGCCAAATACAGCCGGTCTACAGCAAAATTTGACCCCCACGATCTTGAAATATTAAATGCTAAAATTCTGCACCATAGCGATTTCTCTGCCGTCTCGGACCGTCTGGAAAATGTAGATGATAAGTTGTGGAATATATGTCGCAGCAATATAAATAAGCTAAGTGATATAAATGAGTTACAGTTAATAGTTAAAGGTCCACTTGAGCCTATTATTGGAAATAAAAGCTTCACTGATCAGGCCGCAGAATTATTACCTGATGCCCCCTGGGATGAGACATCATGGAAAAACTGGACCGCAGCCGTAAAAGATACGACCGGGGCCAAAGGCCGGGCCTTGTTCATGCCATTGCGACAGGCGATTACTGGTATGGATCACGGGCCGGAAATGGGCTTGTTATTGCCTCTGATTGACCCGGAAATCGTAAGGGCGCGTTTGCGGGGTAAAACGGCATGAGCCTTAGAATTTATAATACGCTAACCAAAGGGAAAGAGGATTTTCAACCCATAAACCCGGACCATGTGACTATCTATGTCTGCGGACCCACGGTTTATAATTATGCCCATGTGGGCAATGCCCGCCCGGTGGTGGTGTTTGACCTGCTGGTGCGGCTGTTGCGCCATGATTATAAAAAAGTCACCTATGCCCGTAATATCACTGATATTGATGACAAGATTATTGAGGCCGCTCAGGATAGCGGTGAAGCCATATCGAATATTACCCGGAAATACGCTGATATTTATTCTGCTGATATGGCGGCTCTCAATGCCGGACCGCCTGATTTAACGCCCAAGGCCACCGACTATATCGATCAGATGATCACCATGACTGCCGCCCTGATAGAGAAGGGCCATGCTTACGAGCAGGACGGCCATGTATTATTTTCGGTGCCAAGTATAGAAAATTACGGCGAGCTGTCGGGCCGGAAGCAGGAAGATATGATCGCCGGGGCGCGGGTTGATGTGGCGTCTTATAAGAAAGATGCGGCGGATTTTATCCTGTGGAAGCCATCCACAAACGATCAACCGGGATGGGACAGCCCGTGGGGTCGGGGTCGTCCGGGCTGGCATCTGGAATGCAGTTGCATGATCGAGGATAACTTTGGCAAGACTATTGATATTCATGGCGGCGGGCTGGATTTGATCTTCCCTCATCACGAAAATGAAATCGCCCAGAGCCGTTGCGCCCATGAAGGCGCACCATTGGCAAATTACTGGATGCATAACGGTTATCTGACCGTTGAGGGTGAGAAAATGTCAAAATCCCTGGGCAACTTTGTGACTGTCCATGACTTGCTGGAAGAATTCCCCGGCAAGGGTGAGGACATCCGCTTGTGTCTGCTCACGGCCCATTATCGCCAGCCGGTTGATTTCAGTCGAGATGGTATCCATCAGGCTACAAAACAATTAAACCATTGGTACCGTCTTACAGATGGTGTGGATTCCGAAGGTGTAGAGATACCAGAATCTTTTTTGAATGCTCTACGAAACGATCTGGATACACCGAAAGCGCTTTCGGTGCTGAATGTATTAGCAAAAAAGGCTGAAAAAGATAACACTGCAAAGAGACAGTTAAAAGCTGCGGCGAATTTTTTTGGTGTTTTAGAACAAAGAGGTCGTTTTGACCTTAATATTAAAACAACGACTGCCAGATTGAAACTTAAAGCACATAAAGCCAGAGTTACTACACTTGGGACAGTAGTGGAAAAAGACTCTGTCAACCCAATTTCTTATACTAAGTCTTATGATTCTGAGAGTGTTGAGAAATTAATTGAAGAGCGTGCGGAAGCAAAGAAAAATAAAGATTTTAAAAGGGCTGATGAAATTCGCAGTCAGCTTTTAGAGAATGATATATTTTTACTTGATGGTGCAGATGGAACTACAAAATGGGAACAGAGGTAAAATTTATCTCAATACCTTCATCGTCATTCTGAATTCATTTCAGAATCTATTCGTCAGCTTACGAGATGTATCAAACATGGACCCTGAAATAAATTCAGGGTTGTCTCTTGAATTTCTGATAAATAACTGGTTATCAGTGGTTATACTGCTGATGCTTCACAGGTCGTGTATACGACCTGTGAAGAGCGGATAGGCAACCGTTTCAGAGTAGGGTTTTGACACCCGTCGTCATCTTGGTCTC
>JAJFIP010000221.1 GCA_021774875.1 Emcibacter sp. | reverse complement strand
CCACCCCACTTCTTCTTCATTCAGATGATGGGGAATAATACCGGTTACTTTTCCTTGGTACTCCATGACCGTATTGGCAAGAATACCCATCAGACCCACATTGCCGCCGCCGTATATCAGACGAATTTTTTCCTTGGCAAGGATCATGCCGAAATTTCGGGCAATCTTGCTGAAATGGGTATTTCGGCCCTTTCTGGACCCGCAATATACGCAAAGAGACTTGATTATCGCCATATTCTAAACTTTAAACTTTTAAATTTCCGGAGCTACAGTGGCTCACTTGAAAAAGACTTTTCCTGCTGTCACAGTTTTGACAATTTTTCACCTTATCTATGGCATCATTCTATAGCAACTGTGTTAATGAAATAATTACAAAGCATGGATGATAACAAAATGATACTGACTTTCCTTGGGATCGTTGGTATAACCTATGCGCTTTTTTAAATTGATTTGGTGAGTAGTTGACAGAGCAGCAATCAAAGATTCCGTTAGCAAGGGAAAAAAACGGTTCGGACTGGGCCCTGAGGATCAGCATAGCGGTGCTGGCCATTGTGGCTATTGGTGCCGTCCTGTGGATAATTTTTTTCGCCGAAGATGGCGCAAATGATTTTTTCTCTTCTGACAACCTGCCGGAAATACCGGTGGAGAAGACAATACCGCCAGTGGATGCACAGGAGCAGCCGCCAGAAGAAACTCAAACAACTTCCATATTGCCAAGTTTTGACATCGTGCGGATCAGCCGGAATGGCACCGGTGTGATTGCTGGCCGAGCTGAGCCTAATAGTGATATTTATATCTATGCCAGAGACAAGGTTATCGGTTCTGCGGTGGCAGACCGCAATGGGGAATGGGTGCTATTGTATGATGATCCTCTGCCCAGTGGTCCAACAGAGCTAAGCCTGAAATCCACGATGCCCGGCAAATTCGAAGTATTTTCCAGCGAAGTTGTGATCGTTGCCGTGCCGGGTCGGGATGAAGAACGTTTTATTGAAGATGAAACTAACGGGGTTATTGTCATATTAAGTCCCCGTTCCGGTGATGGTCCCACAAGGGTATTGCAAAAACCACGATTGGTAAATTTTGCCGAACTTTCCAAGGGATTGTCCCTGGATAGCCTGGACTATGATGAAAATTCCAACACTATTATTTCCGGTACCGCCGCGAAAAATGCCCGGGTGCGAATTTATCTGGATAATGATTATATTGCCGAGGTGACCACATCTGAAGATGGTATCTGGTTCCATTCTTTTGTCAGGGAGCTGAATTTTGACGAGCATGTCATTCGCATTGACCAGTTGCTGGAAGGGGATGATGTGGAGGTGCGCATTGAACAGCCATTCACCCGCGGCACAGACATTGATTCAACCAAAGCCAAGGGTGAGGTGATCGTTCGCCCCGGCAACAGCCTGTGGCATATTGCGCGCAGACTTTACGGGTCCGGCTTCCATTATACCCTGATCTTTGGTGCCAATAAAAATCAGATCAAGGATCCCGACCTGATATATCCGGGGCAGGAATTCGTACTGCCAACGGCACCGGTTACAGAATAATTCCACTGCCAGTTGATATTCAGGGCCAGAGCCTTAAAATACTGTGAATGATGCCCATATCAGTATAGTAAATAGACGTGCATAATTCATTCAGGGAGAAATTGTGGCCCATCGCATGCGTTCTCATCGGGAGCCCGACGAAGACATATCCAGTGAAAATCATTGGCAGACCATCAAAACCTTGTTGCCATTTATCTGGCTGAAGGGAAGGTGGGATTTAAAGCTGCGTGTTGTCCTGGCTATGACATTTCTGGTCGCGGCAAAATTAATCGGGATTTATGTGCCTTTTTTATTCAAGGATGCGGTAGATGCCCTCAGCCCCGGATTTCAGCCAGATGTGAAGGCAGTTGTTATGGCTGTACCACTCGCATTTATTCTTGGGTATGGTCTGGCGCGGGTGCTAAGTCTTTTCTTCGGCCAGTTAAGGGATGCGGTTTTTGCCCGTGTCGGCCAGAATGCGCTCAGGAATATTGCGCTCAGAACATTCCGTCATTTGCATGCCCTGTCCCTGAAATTTCATATGGAGCGTAAAACAGGCGGCCTCAGTCGGGTGATTGAGCGCGGCACACGGGGCATTGATTTCCTGCTGCGTTTTATGTTGTTTAACATCCTGCCGACCCTGCTTGAAATATTTTTGATCACCTTTATTTTCTGGTCAAAATTTGGCCCCTATTATGCTCTGGTCACATTCGCTTGTCTGGGCGGTTATATTTTTTATACGATAATGGTGACGGACTGGCGGCTGAAATTCCGCCGGGAAATGAATAAGCAGGATACCGTGGCCAATACCAAGGCCATTGACAGCCTGCTGAATTTTGAGACAGTCAAATATTTCACCAATGAGCAGCATGAAGCTCGGCGTTATGACAGTGCACTGGCAAAATATGAGCGTGCTTCTGTCCGCAGTCAGACATCCCTTGCGATGCTGAATGTGGGTCAGAGTATTATCATTTCTGCTGGACTTGTGATTGTTCTGCTGATGGCAGGGCAGGGCGTGGTTGATGGCCGCTTCACTATCGGTGAATTTGTTCTGGTCAATTCATTGCTGATTCAAATTTATATGCCGCTCAACTTTCTTGGCATGGTTTACCGAGAGATCAAACAATCTCTGGTGGATATGGAAAAGATGTTTGACATGATCCGAAAGCAATCCGATGTTATGGACGTAGCTGATGCCGGGGAACTTCAGGTCAATGGCGGCGAAGTGGAATTTGACAATGTGTCTTTTCATTATGCTGAAAACAGGCCAATCCTGAAAGATATATCCTTCAGGGTGGCCGCCGGCACTACAACGGCCATCGTCGGGGCAAGTGGGGCTGGAAAGTCAACCATTTCACGCATCTTATTCCGTTTTTATGACGTGACAAAGGGCCGGATACTTATTGATGGGCAGGATATTAGCCGGGTAACACAAAAAAGCCTGCGTCGCCAGATTGGTGTTGTGCCACAGGATACGGTGCTTTTTAATGATACAATCCGTTATAATATCCGTTATGGCCGCCCCAAAGCCACCGATGAAGAAGTGGAAGATGCTGCCCGTCATGCCCAGATTCATACCTTTGTCAGTGAACTCCCGGATCAATATGACAGCGAGGTTGGCGAGAGAGGTCTGAAATTATCCGGCGGAGAGAAACAACGGGTTGCCATCGCCCGGACAATTCTGAAAAATCCGGCTATTTTGTTGCTGGACGAGGCAACCTCGGCACTGGACAGCCATACCGAACAAGGCATCCAGCTCGCGCTCGAAGAAATATCCCGGCACCGGACAACGATTGTGATTGCCCATAGACTGTCAACAATAGTTAATGCGGATGAGATAATAGTTCTGGACATGGGGGCGATTATTGAACGCGGCAGGCATGACGAACTTCTAGAGTTGAAAGGGTCTTATTATAACATGTGGCAGAGACAGAAAGAAGCGACCGAAGCCATACAGATGCTGGCGGAACTTGACGAATATAAACCGGAATTTGATAAAAAGGTTTGATGCAAGCAAGGGACTGCATTACTAATAGACCATAAACAAACTGGATAGGATTATGGATAATTTACCACCGATATTAGGTTACTTCCACAAGGAGGGGCATAAATTCATTATAGGATTTGGGGCGATCACCATCCTGTTTTATTTATTGGGTATGGATATTCTGGGTGTATTGGGATTGATTCTGACCATTTGGTGCGCCTATTTCTTCCGTGACCCGGAGCGGGTGACACCGACCAAGGACGGATTAGTGATAAGCCCGGCAGACGGGGTCATTCAATCTGTTTGTGATGCCGTACCACCGCAGGAGCTGGGTCTGGGCGGCGATAGCCGCACCCGTGTCAGTATTTTCATGAATGTTTTTGATGTCCATGTGAACCGGGTTCCATTGGATGGGACGATTATTAAGCAGGTCTATACGCCGGGAAAATTTCTTAATGCCTCGCTGGAAAAAGCCAGTGTGGATAATGAAAGACACGCTCTGCTGCTTAAATCAAAATCGGGCCGGGAATATGCCTTTGTCCAGATCGCTGGCCTGATCGCCCGGCGCATATTATGCTGGGCGCGTGATGGTCAGGAATATAAGGCCGGGGAGCGGTTTGGTCTGATCCGTTTTGGCAGCCGGGTAGATGTTTACTTGCCCAAAGGTGTGCATTCCATGGTTTGTGTAGGCCAGCGGGCTGTTGCCGGAGAAACCATCATTGCCAATGAAAAAACCAAAGAACGCAATCGTGATGGCGAAATTCGCTAGAGAATAATTCGGAATTCATTCTATGCCCCATTCGAATAATCGACATATTTTTCCCATCCGCAGTCTGGTGCCCAATGCCATAACGGTGCTGGCTATATGTGCAGGTATGTCAGCTTTGAGATTTGCCATTCTTGGCCGCTGGGAGGGGGCGGTGCTTGCCGTTTTAATTGCGGGCGTACTCGATGGACTGGATGGCCGAATTGCACGCCTGTTGAAGGGCACGTCCAAATTCGGAGCAGAACTGGATTCCCTTTCCGATATTGTCAGTTTCGGCGTGGCACCCGCTGTGATTATGTATACCTGGACGTTGAGGGATGTGAAAGGGGTTGGCTGGTTACTGGCGCTTATCTTTACTACTGCCATGGCCCTGCGTCTAGCCCGCTTTAATACCATGAGCGAGGACAAAGATACCGAAGATGAAGAAAAGAGAGATTACTTTGCCGGTGTTCCGGCACCGGCATCGGCGGCATTGGCTTTGTGGCCAATGATAATATATTTTCTGACCGGGATTGAATTCCTGAGAAATCCAGTTTTTTGTATTATTTATCTGGGGGTAATCGCGGCAATGACGGTAAGCAGTGTGCCAACATTCTCATTCAAGAAAATGAGTATTAACCGGGAATATGTATTATTCTATCTGCTGGGTATTTCCATATTGGCAACTCTTCTGGTTACTCAAATATGGGCCACTATGTCGGTGATAGGACTGTTATATATTATAACGATTCCCATAGCTATGACCCGCCACAAAAAACGATTTGGCACTGAATTGAAAAAGCCAAGTCCCGCCCGGAAAAAATCCTCTGAACAGGGCAAGAAAAACAAAGAATAAATTCACCTTGCACTTGACCTTATCTAAACGTATGTTTTAAACGGGATGTGAAAATATTTGCATAAAAGCAATTTTATAAAAAAGCAGATAAGTAATGAAAACAAAAAAACATTTGGGGCAGGATGCCAGAGAGCGAATTCTTGACGTTGCCGAAGAATTATTTGCTAACGGAAGTTTTGCTAGTGTTTCCGTTCGTACCGTTACTTCAAAAGCGGATGTAAATTTATCGGCGGTAAATTATTATTTCGGCTCCAAACAGGGATTGTTTCAGGCGGTATATATCCGCCGTGCGGCTCTGGTGAATAATGAGCGGCTGCATTTATTGCATGTGGCAAGTGATAAGGCGCAGGCCGAAGGTCGGGATGCTTCACTAAAGGAACTGATCAGTGCATTATTGACGCCGCCTGTTTTCTGGCTATTTGATGAGGAAAAGGGATTTTCAGTATATATCCGGTTTCTGGCGCGGGCTTATCTTGAAGATGTCAGTGATATGGATAATGTGCTGAAAAGGGAAGTGTATGTTTTTGAAAAATTTATTCCTTATTTTCAGAAAATAATGCCCAAACTGAGCGAGGAAGATATTTACTGGCGGATCTATTTTATGATGGGTGCCTTGCATCATACTATCAATCATCTGCACAGGATCAACCTGTTATCAAACGACAGCTGCAAGGTAGGTTCCCGTGAGGAAACCCGTGACAGGGTAGTTGAATTCTGCTGCAAGGGATTTTAGCCAAAAAGGTCATCTATAGTACTTTGATCCAGATCCTCACCGTCCAGTTTTTCTTCATCTTCGTCAAAATAATGGTCAATGCTGTCCTGATGGGTCATATGTTTCTCACCATTGATGATAGAGCCACATTTTTCAATCAGCACTACCATTTTAGGAGTGTAATCCTCAACGACCCTTTGTAAATCATCCAGATTATTTTGTGTTATTTGTTCCTCCACCAGAATAACCGTCTGCATAATAAGGTAATCCATTTGGGTGATGGTTTGTTCAAAGGGCAGACGATATTCCTCCGGGGAATGTTCATAAGCCTCAATGGCAAGCTCTTTTGCGGTGAAAACACTATCCGTGAAATGTTCCTGATAACTTTTAGGGGTCCATTCACGGATGTCCTCGATGCAATCAGGCATAGAGGGCAGCATATCCATAAGCATATGTACTTCATTGAAATGATTAAGGTAATCTGTTGCAAGCAGGGTCTGAGAATTTATATTCTCATCCTTCACTCTACTCTGATAGCGTTTAAAATGGGGCAAAATAACTGTTTTTCTGGTTATCTGTATAGTTAACTCATGACAAAAAATTAACATATGGCTTACGGAAATACAATTGCGGCATAAAAAAAATCTCCAGCCCTAAAGCTGGAGAAATATTAGTCAGAAATATTGAATTCACTACACAGAATAATATAGTTTGAATTCTGCGGGGTGGGGGATCACTCTTACAATGTCAATTTCTTCCTGTTTCAATACCATATAGGCATCGATCTGATCATCGGAGAAGACATCGCCTCTTTTCAGGAATTCGCGGTCTGCATCCAAGGCCGCTAGGGCTTCTGCCAGCGAACCTGCAACCGTCGGCACCTCTCTTAATTCTTCCGCTGGCAGGGCATAAAGATCTTTATCCATGGCATCACCGGGGTGGATTTTATTCTCAATGCCGTCAAGGCCGGCCATCAGCATGGCAGAGAAAGCAAGGTATGGGTTCGCGGTTGGGTCGGGAAAACGGATTTCAACCCGCTTGCCTTTTGGACTATTGCTGTATGGAATGCGGCAGGACGCGGATCGGTTGCGGGCGGAATAGGCCAACAACACCGGGGCCTCAAATCCGGGCACCAGACGTTTGTAGCTGTTGGTGGAAGCATTGGTAAAGGCATTCAAGGCCTTGGCATGTTTGATGATGCCACCGATGTAATATAATGCTGTGTCGGACAGATCAGCATAACCACTGCCGGCGAATAAAGGCTCACCATCTTTCCAGATTGACTGATGGACGTGCATGCCGCTGCCATTGTCTTCGGCAATGGGCTTGGGCATAAAGGTTGCGGTTTTGCCATGCTCATGGGCCACCTGATGAGTGACATATTTATTGACCTGTACCCGGTCAGCGGTCTGGACCAGGGTGCCGAACATCATGCCCAGCTCATGCTGGGACGGGGCGACTTCATGGTGATGCTTGTCCATTGGCAGGCCAAGCTCTTTCATGATTGAAACCATTTCACCGCGAATGTTTGCACAGGTATCAACCGGGGCTACGGGGAAATACCCACCTTTAACCGAAGGCCGATGACCCTGATTGCCATATTCTTCATGGCGGCTGGAGTTATAAGGGCCTTCCACATCATCCAGGGAAAATGAGGCGCCGTTATAATCTACGCTGAACTTCACATCATCAAACATGAAAAATTCAGGCTCCGGGCCGAAATAGGCGGTGTCGCCAATGCCGGTATATTTCAGATATTCTTCGGCACGTTGGGCGGTGGAGCGGGGGTCACGAACATAGCCTTCACCGGTGGCGGGTTCCAGAATGGAGCAGAAGAGTACTAAAGTTGGCTGGTCCATAAAGGGGTCCATAGTGACATAGCTGGTATCGGGCATCAGAATCATGTCTGATTCATTAATAGCTTTCCAGCCGGAAATGGAAGAGCCGTCAAACATAACGCCTTCTTCGAGCATGTCTTCATCAAAGACGGCTGCGGTCATGGTAAGATGTTGCCATTTACCCTTTGGATCGGTAAAGCGGAGATCCACAAAGGCAATATCTTTTTCTTTGATCATTTCAAGGACGGTATTTGCATCTGACATATTTATTGTTTCCTGATTATTATAATAATGGATAGAGTTTTAGATGGCATCATCGCCGGTTTCACCGGTGCGGATACGAATGGCTTCTTCAATATTGCTGAGAAAAATCTTGCCGTCGCCAATGCGGCCTGTTTTGGCGGCGGTTTGAATGGCTTCTATGGCCCGTTCCACAAGATCATCGCTCAGCACGATTTCAATTTTCACCTTGGGCAGGAAGTCCACCACATATTCAGCGCCCCGGTATAGTTCCGTATGGCCCTTCTGGCGGCCAAATCCCTTGGCTTCGGTTACGGTAATGCCTGACAGTCCGACCTCATGCAGGGCTTCTTTGACTTCATCCAGTTTAAAGGGCTTGATGATCGCTTCAATTTTTTTCATAACGCTTGGGACACCTTGGGTTTGTTCAATCTAAATTTCATTTGACGCTCATTGAGTCTTATAAGCATTTTTCATGCCAGTTTCTGCTAGAGCCAGATTCTTATGAAGTTCAAGGGAGACAAGATATTTTGCTCTGGCAGCAGACAGTAATTGCCTAAAAGATAGGCAGATGATGATTAAAAATCATGCAAGGGTACTGGTCAGTATGATTGGATAATAGAAAAAGGCAAATTCTTCTC
>JAJFIP010000023.1 GCA_021774875.1 Emcibacter sp. | reverse complement strand
AAATTCAGAGATATCGATTACCTCGAAAAAGACCCATGATTTGACAATAAGCGTCAACCCAATGGCAAAAGTAACCAAGACAGCTAGAGCTCCACAGAGAAAGAGAACCCACTTAATGTTGGTTTCAACTGCCTCACGAGCTCGAAAGGTTGGTTGAATTTTTTGCCAAGCATAAAAAGATGTTCCAAGTGTTGTAAGGCCAACAAAGGTCATAGAATAGATCGGTGGTACAGAAATAATCGCCCCGATAATACTCATCAAACAGATTGGGGAAACCATCCACAGAGAAATATAAAAACCATAATAAACAGGGCGAGACCGCAACGGTTTTTGGTCTTTTTTAATATGTCCCCAGGCACGATTGTGCCCCAGGAAAAAACCCAGCAGGAAAAGGCCCAGAAAGATGCTCAGCTGAGTCATAAAAGACCCTATTCTGTATCGTATGTGTTGACGCAAACTTACTGGGATCAGACAAATAAATCAAGATTTGAAAAATACTGCGAAGCTTATAGATAAAAAATCTCTCCGCCCCCCTTGCATCGCGACGCCAAAAAAGAGATATTGAGATATCAGATACGACGTAATTAGATAAATTGGAGAAGACCCATGAACCGCTTTTTGAGTGCCTTTCTTATTGTTGGCACTATATTAGGAACACCTGCTCTTGCCAAAGATAGCCCTCCAAAGGAACTGGGGAAATTCAAGGACTGGACAGCCTATTCTATGACTCAAAATGGTAAAAAGGTTTGTTATGCTGTTACATATCCACTGAAATCTGAGTGTAAAAATAATCGTACCTGCCGCCGTGGAGACATATACGTAATGGTCGCCCACAGACCAGCTGAGAAAAGCTATAATGTCTTCAGCTTCAATGCAGGGTACCCTTTTGCTGCAGGTGGCACTGTCGCTGCTAAGGTGGATACACAAAAATATACCCTCTATACAGATACCCATGAAACTGCGTGGGCTCCCAATGATCAAGATAAAAAAATCACTCAAGCGTTAGCCCGCGGGAAATCCTTGGTTATTGAAGGTGAATCCTCTAAAAAGACGAAAACAGAAGATAAATTCAGCCTCAGAGGCAGCAAAGCCGCTCTGCTCAAGATTCAAAAAGAATGTGCCGCCTCATAAATAGGCTGACCACCATTGGAACCTATAGACTTTACATACTATCCAAATCATCGTTTCTTAAGAATATTTGACCTTATTCTTATTTTACCGTAAGTTGTCGCAAGATTAGAGTTGGAGGCTGTAAAAAGGCCTCTATTTTGCAATTAATGAGTTAGTATGAAAATTCTAAAATCCATTACAACTGTTGGCGGATTTACCATGGGGAGCCGAGTTTTTGGCTTCTTAAGGGATGTCATGACAGCCACTCTTTTAGGTGCAGGGCCTGTGACGGATGCTTTGGTTGTTGCGATGAAGCTCCCGAGCCTTTTTCGTAGATTACTAGCGGAGGGTGCCTTTAATGCAACATTTATTCCCATGTATGCAGGGCTTTTATCCAATAAAAAAGAAGAAGAAGCCAGAAGTTTTGCCGAGGAAGTTCTCGCAATTCTATTAGTGGTTTTGGCCATTTTTGTTATTTTCGTTGAAATTTTCGTGCCTTGGCTGCTACCTGTGTGTGTGCCAGGATTTATCAAAACCCCTGAACGCCTGGAACTTGCCATCCAGTTCACACGCATTACATTTCCCTTTATTTTTTTTATCTCTTTAACAGCGCTTTACAGCGGAATTTTGAACTCATTTGACAAATTTGCTGCAGTAGCCTCTTCTCCCATGGCAGGGAACATCTTTATTATCGGCTTTGTACTCTCTATGGCGTCTTTTATCTCAACGCCCGGTTATCTAATCGCCATGGGAGTTATGGGATGTGGACTCATTCAGCTGTTATGGGTGATAATACCAACCCATAGAAGTGGCATTCGATTGCGGATTCGTCGCCCTCGTATGACACCTCGGGTCAAAAAACTGTTAATATTGATGGGACCAGTAGCTCTTGGGTCAGGCGTCTATCAGTTTAATACACTTATTGGCACAGCCCTTTCATCCATGTTACCGGTGGGGGGCGTTTCATACCTATACTATGCAGAGCGCCTGAATCAGCTGCCTCTCAGTGTCATTGGCACAGCAATGAGTACAGTTTTGCTGCCACTTCTGGCAAAACAAATAAAAGCTAAAAAGGTTGAAACTGCGCGTGCTTGTCAAAACCAAGGTATTGAGTTTGCCATGCTGCTCACTCTACCTGCAATGATTGCTCTTATTTCACTAGCTGAACCCTTTGTTAAGGTCCTCTTTGAACGCGGAAAATTTGGTGCAACAGAATCCATTCATACAGCCCACGCTTTAATGGCTTTTGCAGCGGGACTCCCAGCTTATGTCTTAACGAAGATTTTTGCCACGAGCTTTTATGCTCAAGAAGATACAAAAACACCTCTTTATGCCGCTGTGCTATCAGTTATCGTGGATATTGTGATTTCTCTTGCTTTGATGTGGCATTTCCTTCACGTAGGCATTGCTTTTGCCACAGCTGTGGCGGCTTGGTTTAATGCAGGATTTTTAGGCTATAAGCTGCATAAACGAGGCTTTTTTGTTTTTGATGAAAGACTCCGCCGTTTTACCCCAAGGCTTTTAATCGC
>JAJFIP010000220.1 GCA_021774875.1 Emcibacter sp. | reverse complement strand
TCGGGTGTTTGACCGAAGAAACATTGACCATCCTTAAAGTCGACAAATTCAAAATCATTATAGGCTAATGATCCGTGGATGGTCAGGCTTTCTGATGCCTGCCAGCGGCCATCGACTTCTAGTCCGAAAACTTCCGCGCTGGCGGCATTACCCACATTAAAACCCAGTGTGCCATCAAAGACCGACACCTGAAGATCATCAAATGTAGTGTAAAAGCCGGCAAAATTAACCTCTGCTGCACCATCCGCCAAAATCAGCTTGCCACCCATTTCATAGTTGGTGGCGGTTTCATCTTCAAATTCAAAAGATTCTGCCATGGTCGCCGAGCGGCCCTTGTTATTGGCCCGGAAGTCAAAGCCACCAGATTTACTACCCTTGACCCAGCTGGCATAAACCATAATCTCATCAGAAACGTCATAGGTCAGCTTTATGTCAGGGGTAAATTTGGTTTCTGAACGGCTACCAGCAACCGGATGGGTTCCGTTCAGGAATTGAACTCCCGCAAAAGTCGGGCCAAATCCTGCACCTAATGCCGCTGCGGTTGGTGGGCCAACCACAGGTCCAAGAGTATCGGTTAAGATACCGGTCAGAACATTGGTAAAGTCGCTACCGGCGGCATTTGAAGACCCAAGATCAAAGGCTATACTATAGAAATCAGGAGATAAGAGTTTAGCACCGGTCAGAGGACTACCATCAAGATTGGTGATGAATAAGTCCCGGGTGCCGTTCTTTGTTTCATGGGTCAGACGTCCGCCCAATTGCAGGGTTATCTGGTCGGTTACGTGCCAAGAGAGCTGGGCAAAACCGGAATAAACATCCGAATCCACCTTGGCATCACGTGGGCTTGCGGTATCAGCAAAAAGATCGCCGGCTCCGGTAATGCCCAGCGCACCAAACAGAGGCGCAAAAGGGGCAAACGCGGGGTTACCGTTCAACAGAGGCACCAGAACCGATGAGGCACTCACATTAATGGCATCCTGATAACCATGATTACTGGTCTGGAAATAGGCACCAACAATATAATCAATCTTTTCACCGATGGGCGAGGTTAGCCGGATTTCCTGGGAATATTGTTCAAACTGTTCTGATAGCGGCAGAGAGAAAATATTTGCCCCGGTAAAGTCACAGTCGCAATTATCTTCAAATTTAAAATCCGAATAGCCGGTAGTCGACGTCAACACATGATCACCCATCTGCCAGTCCAGTGTAAGCACGATTTCGGTCTGCTCATTATTGCTGAAATCGCCGTTGGAATGACGTTTGCCGTCCAGTGTATTGTTCAGAACCGAAGGATCCTGACCAAATGCTCCCACAAGAAGCTGTGAATAGGTCAGCCCGGCAAATGGTCCGGCAGCTGCGGGTATTTCACCGTCAATTTCGATATTGCGGCCGACCACATCAAATTCACTGCGTTCCACTTTCAGGGTAGCGGTCAGATTGTCCGATACATCCATTTCCACCGTACCCCGAATGGTCCAGTCTTCTTGCGCTGGTTCATCGCCACCCAGAGTAAGATTTTCGATATAACCGCCCAGATCATGATAACGACCGGCGACCCGGACACGTACTTTATCTGATATAGGGCCGGACAGGACAGCGGTTACTTCCTTTTCGTCATCGGTTGGTTCGTAAGAGAAACTTATCGAACCTTCCATTTCTTCAGTCGGTTTTGCGGTGGTGATATTCAGCGCACCAGCGACAGAGTTTTTACCAAATAATATGGACTGTGGTCCGCGCAATACTTCGACCCGGGCCAGATCAAGGAAAGGGGAGCGGGATTGCTGGGCTCGTCCGTGATGAATGCCGTCCACATAAATACCCACAGATTGCTCGAAGCCCTGATTATTGCCCGAGCCGATGCCGCGAATGAATACATTGGTGCCAATGCCGCTTTCCGCCATGGTGAAGTTGGGGACAGAAAACTGAAGATCAGCCATTTTATCAATTGAATGTTCCCTCATGAAATCACCACTGACCACAGATACGGAAATCGGTACATCCTTTAGGCTTTGTTCGCGGTACTGCGATGTCACAACAATTTCTTCAAGTGTGATGTTTTCGTCTGCAGCAAAGGCGTGGGTTGTGGCAAAAACACCAGACATCAGAGAAAGTGAAATAAGGGCAGATGAGGTTTTCAAATATTTAAGATTAGACATGGTTCCTCCCTAGGAATGTTATATATTGGCGTAGTAAAGTTATTGATAAAGACGATTCAGGACACATAAACAGGAAATACATCGTCCTTATTTTTATTATATCTATCAGACTTATAGCTCAACCATAAATCGCGATCCTCGATTCTATAGCATCTGACTATACAAATAAAGACCTAAATAGCAACAAAGATCATACGTTTGTTTTAAAATAATGCACCATTTGGTCAAGAAAAATATCGCAAAAAGCCAAAAAAATTATTGGTGAGGAATTTTATCTCTTATTGACTATAACATCGGAGATAAGTACCCGGGCTTGTCTGTGGCCCAGAAGTTTATTGGTGACCAGTTGAAAGGCATCGCCAAGCATCGCCACATTTACCGGGCGATTGACATCAAAATAATCATAGGATAAACGGCTGGCTTCCATGACATAAGCATTATTCAGACGCGGTAGATATTTACGGGCAGTGACCCGTTTTTCGCTATCCTCCAGCTTTACCATCACTGAGATAGTCATGTTGCCCTTGGGCCGACCTCTGTGATACATGGTGACGACAAAGGGGGGGACGTTAACGTAGCTTTCCTTGATATTCTCGCCATCGTCTTTTTTTGCTTCCGATGCCAGGGCATTGTTAACTATCATGGCCTCGGAAACCATGATTATCACTCCCAGAAGAAACATTTTGCCCAACAGAAATTTACTGAACTTAAAAACTATCATGGTTATTTTACCCTGCATCATCATCTCCCCGGCCAGATTTTATCTCATTAGCTAGAAACTTATATCAAGAAGGTCATTATTTCGTTAATGATTATTTTTGCATTTTGCAATGCATTTTACGAAAAAAGGATGGCTATTTATACAATTTGCAACGAAGATAGAGCAAAATAATTGCGTCCAGTGCAAAAAATGGCTGATTTCTGCCAACAATGAAAACTGGCATACTCCATGCATAGTATATATTGCCTCTGGAGCAGGGCGGAGAGACGCTACATCCGACCCCCAACGGAATGACTTATCTCCGCCAACTCTATTGCTTCCTCTGATGAAATAGAGTTGGGCGGCCCAGTTGTTTATTGGCCGTCTCCTCATCGGGGAAATATCAATGTAAAGTATTTCTTTTTTGAGTATCGAGTATTTCTGATAGTATTAATAGTGCCCCATGTTGTTTACCGGGCACTTTTTTTACGGCCTTATCCGGTCATTAAACACTAAACCCGGTAAGTCCGGTAAATGCGGACAGGCGTGTCAACCCATCCTGATAATTGGCCAGTTGTTTTGCCAGATGCGGTGGTACCGTGCCAGTTTTCAGCTTGGAATCTTTCAGTATTTGCGCCTTTATGGGATCAAAGGTCAGGGAGCGGAAGGCGCGTTTGACGGTTTCCAGGGCAATATCAATCTGTGCGCTGACAAATTCGGCTTCATTCTTAGAGCGCAGAGAAAATCCTGATAATAGCTTGAGGGCAAATATGCCACCCAGATTATCAGGGTCCGTTCCTACTGTCTCATCTACATCATCACTGATATTAAATAGCTCTTCAGTTGATAGAATTTTGGTAGGTTCCAGCCCAAGCTTGACTAAGGCATCCCTGGACCCCTTGCCAGCGATAACTTCTATGGTTGACCCGTCAGCAGTTTCAATCTTGAGTTCCGGCCCATTGGTTCCGGTTATCTGAACGGCCTTAATAAAGCGGAAAGACAGTCGCTGGATTCTTTTTGCCAATGTGGCGAAATCATCCCCGGCATTGATAGAAACTTTTTGTGCTGGCCCGCCATTGATCGAAATAAAGAAATGGTCGCCGGCACGGGCAGATGTCTGGGTTTCAATATCGCGGGTCTGGCTATTGTCATAAAGCCCGGTTGGAAGGCCGAGTTTGGTTAAAACCGAAGAACCGGTGGCTGAAAAGGCAAGGGCCGTGCTGCCATTATTACCGCCAACGCCACCAAACTGCCGGATAAAATCCGCAATTCCCGTGGTCGCATCAATCTTTGCGGCGAAACCATCTGTAGTTCCGGTTTTGGTTGCCCCCGGCAACGTACCATCAGTTTTTCCGGCCACATAAATTGCCCCGTTCTGGACTGTCAGGCCTTCTATATTATCGGACCCGGCAGATCCCAGGAAGTGGGTAAATGTGGCACTGATAGAGGTGCCGCCATCACTGAGTTTGGTCACAAATCCGTCTCCGCCACCACTATGGGCGCTGGTTACGGTGCCGCCGGATAAAGCCGCATTAAATGTGGTTCCGGCAACATATATATCACCTGAGGCATCAACTACAATTTCGGACACGGTCCCGTCGTTCAGATCGCCAAGGTCGTAGGATGCCAGTTCTATGGTCAGGTCTGTCGCATCAAGCTTGCGAATTATAGCCCGGCCATCTTCCTTGGAGGCAATCAGAATATTGCCGTCCCCGGCGATGGCAACAGACTGGCCAAATTCATCACCAGTACCGCCGATTTGTGCCGATAACAAGAGCGACCCGTCAGTGCCACTGAGTTTTGTAACGAATACATCAGACCCGCCGCCGGCTGTGGTGCTGCTGTTCAGATTGCCCGAAATTGAGCCGACCACAATCACATCACCGGCAGCATCAATGGCGAGGCTGTTGGCCTGATCCTTGGCAACTGTATCCTGTTGATAAGTGAAAAGTTCAAACCCGCTACTGTCAAATTTTGTGACAAAGCTATCCAAACCAGTGAATACATCCGAGCTGGTCAGTTCATCATTCACCTGACCTGCCACAAAAACATTATCATTGCTGTCGATGACCACATCAAAGGCTTCCGCATGATCAGAAGCTCCGAGCAGACGGCTAAACAGAAGATTACCGGAAGCATCATATTTGCTCAGGAAAACATCCTGATCTGTAGCCCCGTTAATCTGATTTTCAAAATCACCCTGCGAGCTGCCCACAACATATACATTGCCCTGACTGTCAACAGCAGTGGCACCCGCTTTGGTTTCAAACACTTCCCCTTCACTTTCAATAACCTTGCCATCATCATCGGTGAGCGGGGGTAAAATACTTGATTGGTCGGTGCCAGCGATCTGGTTTGAAAATTCTGTGATCGGTACCGTGCTGGAGAGATCACGTAATTTTGTCAGAGTTGCCGTTTCGGTTTCGCCAAAACCGAGATCTTTATGAGAGCCAGTGACAAATAGTGCCGGCTCCGTAGCCTGCGCAGTAAGCGTGAATTTTTCGCCTGAACCAGCTTCAAGCTTAAGGGCAAATTTTCCGGTGCTGACTTCTTCCACGGAAAATCTGGATTTATATTTGCTGGTCGGGTCGCCATTGGAATCAAGGACCGTGAGCGCGTTGATCTGCTGATTAAAAAAAGTTACCAGATTGGTCAGATTGAGGGGGTCAGTCATTTGTGACAGATCTATAGTGATGTCATCATTATCTGTTATTTTATCCAGATTCAGGGTAAATACCTCGTTGCCTACCAGTCCCGGAATGACCTGAGTCTTGGAACTGACAGAAAGGGTCGCCCCCAAAATATCTGGATTATCCTTACCCAGACTGATGTCGCTTTGTGCCCTTGGTTTTTTTTCCCCGAATATCAGCGTGAGTTTTTCAAGTTCCACATCCCTGACATAGTCCTGCACCTGGGTCAGTCCACCCCGGAACTGGGTGCTTAATTTGGCCAGGATTGCCGTCGGGGTTGATGCCTCTGCCGCATAGTCGGCAATGGTCTTTAAATCATTGAGGGCGAGGAAAAGGGCAAAGAGGGCTTTTTCATCTTTATTCTGGGTTTGGGTGACGCTCTTATTAGCCAGATCAATAAAATCTATCTTGTCACGGACCGCGTTGAATTTACCAGCAAGGGTTCTGTCCCCTCTATTTTCGATAAGATCCCATGGTGTGGTAACTGCAGGGCCCCGTCCTATGGTAGAGTGGGATGTATTCTGAATAGCGGCAACAGTTCTGGTTACCGTCCGGGCATTGAAATATGAGCCCAGAAGATTGGCATCGAGACTGAATAATGTAATAGAACTAAAGTCAGCCATCAGATATCCTGAATACGCCTTTCTAAAAATTAAATATATCCAATATATAAGAATATAAAGAATCAGTTAATAAATCAGTAAGACAAGTATATCATTTTACCCAAATTCCACCAATAGGGCGAATTTGCCTAGTAAATACCCTTAAACGCCCGGAAATAGTAGTTATAGAGACATATTTGCCGACTTTATGCGGCCTGTTCTAAACTAGCTATTGAACTCACGCCCCATCCACATTAAATCTTATGTCTGTTGTAACAATATTCAGGAAGAAATATGGGTGGTTTTGCGTATGATTTGGCCTGGCTGGTTGATGCGGTATTTGGTGTCCTGACCTTTGGGTTATTGATTTATATTATTCTGGGCCTGCTGGTGTCCTTTGCTGTTGTCAATGGCCATAATCAGGTGATCAGTATTGTCATGGGGGCTCTGTACCGTATTTTTGAGCCACTGCTGCGCCCGATCAGAAATCTGCTGCCTAATCTTGGCGGCATAGATATTTCACCGGTTTTCCTGTTTATCGCCCTGGAATTTGCCAGCAGGATTCTAGTCCGGTTACTGATCTCGCTGGCTTGAGTATCCATGCCCATAACACCCCGCGCCAATGGAGTAAGGCTGTCTGTACGCCTGACCCCAAAGGCATCAAAAAATCGCATTGGCGCGGTGGAACGATCAGCGGACGGCAGCGTGCATCTGAAAGTGTATGTCACCACAGTTCCTGAAGGGGGTAAAGCCAATAAAACTCTGCTCAAAATGCTGGCCAAGTCCAGTAAAATCCCCGCCAGCAAATTTTCGGTTGCATCAGGGGCAACAAATCGCAATAAACAGTTATTAATTGAGGGCGAGACAAGAGAGCTCACCCAAAAACTACAACAATGGATAAAGGAAAGTTTCCCGTGAGTGCAGATGTAATTGATGGCAAGGCTTTTGCCGCAGGTCTTAAGCAGGATGTAGCCAGACAAGTGGCAGTCTTAAAAGAAAAATATGACCTGACACCGGGTCTTGCAGTGGTGCTGGTCGGCGAAGACCCGGCAAGCCAGATTTATGTGCGCAACAAAAATAAATCCACCAAAGAGTCGGGCATGAACGGTTTTGAATATCGCCGCGATCCCGATATCAGCGAAGCAGAATTGTTAGGCTTGGTGAAAAAGCTCAATGAAGACCCTTTGGTTCATGGTATTCTGGTGCAGTTGCCTTTGCCGGGTCATATCAATGAAGCTGCCGTGATTGACGCCATTTCTCCGGCAAAGGATGTGGATGGTTTTCATGTGATTAATTCCGGCCTGCTCGCCACCGGAGGACAGGGACTGGTGCCCTGCACGCCGCTGGGATGTGTGATGATGCTGAAAGGACGCCTCGGCAATATGAGCGGCCTGAATGCGGTGATAGTCGGGCGATCCAATATTGTTGGCAAACCGATGGCACAATTGCTGCTCAATGAAAATTGCACGGTTACTGTGGCTCATAGCAGGACACGTAATCTGGATGCCGTTGTCAGGGGGGCAGATATTGTGGTTGCTGCCGTTGGCGTAGCTGAACTGGTCAAGGGCAGCTGGATAAGGGACGGGGCAACGGTGATCGATGTGGGGATTAACCGTATTGAAAAGGCCGATGGTAAAACGCGTCTTGTCGGCGATGTGGAATATGCAGAGGCGGTCAAACATGCGGGAGCCATCACCCCGGTTCCCGGCGGTGTTGGCCCGATGACCATTGCGGTATTACTGAAAAATACCGTAACCGCCGCCTGTCGTCAGGCTGGCGTTGAGGAGCCGGAAATTTAGGCCATATATAATTTGGAAGAGAGCAGACAGGAATTATTGATATTCCGGTTTATTTTATTATTGGCTAAATATTAGTGTAAAAAGCTAAAATAATGTGGTGTAAATCACTAATAAAGAATATTTATTATCTTCCAGTAAACGCTAAAAGCTAAATTATCGTTTATAAATCAAAAGGTTATCCGTTTTTTTTAAAACTGGCACGGCTTATGCAATGTATAGGTCGTAGCAGCATTAAACATTATGATTTTAGGAGAAGACCAATGACCTTTTTTAACGTTTTTACCAAGAAGAAAATATCACATAACAGCATATTGAAAGCACGCCCCATCACAGCAAAGCATGGCCGTAGAATTCGGCGCAGCCGCCGGACGGTTGTCTTTGCCTGAAAAATACAGTGTTTGTAGCCGGGCGGATCAAGTTACGCCCCGATCAGACAAAACAAAAATCCCCGTGTGGCTTTATGTCAGCGGGGTTTTTTGTTTTGTCTGATCGGGGTTCATTCCATCAATAAAAAAGGATGACAATTCACTATCTTGCCCCTATGAACAAAATATGAGTGATACGGATAAGATATATAATCCCACATGGATGGGGGAGCGGATTAAGCGACAGTTTTCGGAACTGGTTCGCCTGTCGTTTCCGATTGTGCTTCAGCGGCTGGGTATTATGGCAATGGGTATTGTTGATACCGTGATGGTCGGGCGTTATTCAGCCCAGGAGCTGGCCTATCAGAGCATCGGATATGTGCCGGTGGCAACGGTGATCATTATTGCTATCGGGTTGATGATGGGAACCATGGTTCTGACCTCCAATGCTTATGGTGCGGAGGATTACAAAGAGTGTGGCCGCATCTGGCGCTGGTCACTGCCCTATGGTTTAGCACTTGGTATGATCGGTTTTGCTGTTTGTATTTCCGGGGAATCGGTGCTTTTGATGCTCGGGCAGCAGGCGGATATTGCCCGCGGGGGCGGGGTGGTGATGCAGGCCGTGGCCATTGGTATTCCCATGACCACCCTCATGCTGGCCTGTACGTTTTTTCTCGAAGGTATTAATCGGCCACTGCCCGGTATGATCTTTATTGTGATCGCCAATCTGGTCAATATCTTCCTGAACTGGATATTGGTTTACGGTCATTTGGGTTTTGATCCTATGGGGGCGGAAGGCTCTGCATGGGCAACTTCCATCGTCAGAACATTTCTGGCACTGGGGCTGATCCTTTTTATCCTGAATATGAAAGGCCATGAGAAATTCGGTATTCGGCAAAAGGTTGATTACAGGTTCCATAAATGGCGAAGATTACGTCATATCGGTTATGGTGCCGGGCTGACCAATGGGGCAGAACATTTTGGCTTTGCGGCGTTACAGGTCTTTGCTGGCTGGATTGGCCCATTGACGCTCGGGGCCATGGCTATCGCCTTTAATATCTACGGCATACCCTATATGATTTCTTATGGTATAGCCGGGGCCACGGCGGTTCGGGTCGGCATAGCTCTTGGCCGACGGGACCACAGGGATCTCGTGCTTGCGGGAACCTGTGGCATGCTGTTCAATGTTATGCTGATGGTTCCGCTGCTAGCTATCATGATAATTTTTCCGACTCAGATTGCCGGTCTTTTCACCACAGAAACCGCACTTGTCGCGGTGGCAGTTCCGCTGATTATCCTGTCAGCATGGATGCTGTTGTTTGATAGTTTACAGACGGTGATTGGCAATGGTCTTCGCGGGCGGCGGGATATATGGGCTCCGTCAGCATTATATTTCTTCAGCTACATTATCGTCATGGTTCCACTGGCCTATATTCTGGCCTTTGTCTTTGAGCGTGGTGCGGTGGGGCTGTTTGAAAGCACCGTGGTGGCCAGCGTCATTTCATTTATCCTGTTGACGGTACGGTTCTATTATCTGTCTTATGGGGATTTCACGCGGCCTTGACGGTGGCAATACGGGCAATTTTTTCTTTTTTCATAAGCCGTTTCCGGGTCCGGCGACTGACCCGGAGATAATAGAGGGTCGGGACAAAAATCAGTGCCAGCAGGGTCGCGCCGACCATGCCACCGGATATGGCCGTGGCCAGCGGTGGCCACATGACACCGCCCCAGATAATCAACGGCATAAACCCACCAATGGTGGTCAGGGTAGTGGATATGATATGGCGGGTGCTATCAACCACTATACCTACAATCACATCCGCATCACCGGTACGGGCTTTTTCATTGGCGCGCAGGGCGGCCAGCACTACAATACTGTCATTAATGGCCAGTCCGATCAGGCCCATTGTGCCCATAATTCCGGTAAAGCCCATGGGGAAACCAAACAACCAGATGGCAAGCAAGGCCAGTCCCACACTGAAAAAAGCAACCCCCCCGATGATTAATGCCGAGGTAAAGCTGTTAAAAGCCAGTACCAATATTCCCATCATGATCACCAGAAGCGGCAGAACAGTGGAGAATAATTTTCCTTCGGATTCAGACCGTTTTTCACTCTCGCCGCCAAAGTCAATCCGGTAGCCAACCGGCAATTCAAAATTGGCCTCGTTCAAGCGTCTCTTAAAATCTGCCAGTGCCGTGCTTGGCAGGCTATAGGGGGTGATGAAACCTTGAAGAATATTCAGACGCTGCATATCCCGCCTACTGACAGCATTATAGGTCGGGATTAATTCCAACGTACCAAGACTGCTGAGGGGCACACCGGACAGATGCTGGCCACCAGTGGTCAGACTACCACCTGCCGCGACAAGTGAATTATTGAAGATATAGCTCAGGTCCGAGCGATCGTTGCCGCCAACTTGCACCCGGACCGGCAAATTTTCACTGCCCTCAAGCACGCTGCCGCCAATATGCCCCTCAAGGGCATTATTAAGCTGCTCAGCGATCTGGTTTAATTTAAGACCAGCAGCCTCGGCGGCATCAGCATTGGGGACAAAATTCAGTTTGGGCTGGCTCAGGGAAATTTTTGCACTGGTATAGGTGATATTTTTAGTAGCCATCAGTATGCGGCGGATTTCTTCGCCCTTTTCAGATAGTATTTTCAAATCCTGACCGTACAAGAATACTTCTACCGGGGCTTCAAAGGGTGGCCCCTGCTCAAAAGGTATCGCCAGAATCAGCGCATCGGGTAGCCCCATCATCAGGTCGCGCTGAAGCCGGGGCAGTATGTCTGCTGTGGACTGTGCTGAAGCTGTATTGATAAAGCCACCGGCAAAACTGTTCAGCCCGGCC
Source organism: Emcibacter sp. (assembly GCA_021774875.1). Lineage (GTDB taxonomy): Bacteria > Pseudomonadota > Alphaproteobacteria > Sphingomonadales > Emcibacteraceae > Paremcibacter. The sequence continues at coordinate 3,351 of JAJFIP010000220.1, read as the reverse complement.
TGATTAAGGAAGGTATTGTAGAATACAGCAGGCGGCGTTTCTGCAATCACCCAGTAATCGCTTTTTATTTCAGGATAACGGGCCATAATATTACGGGCAATATCAACCTGCCGGGCGGTCTCGCTCAGACTGGTCTGCGCGGGTAGGGTCATTTGGATCTGAAACTGGTCCCGGTCCACGGGCGGGAAAAACTGCTGAACCAAAGTTGTGCTTACTATAAAGCCAAGTACGGGCAGAGAAATTGAAAGCAGCAGGGCTTTCCTCGGATGGTCCATGCACCAGCGCAGGGCGGAACGGTATTTTTCCCTGAGGGCCACATTGCTATATCCAGCTTGCAAAATACCGCATTTGGATTTGAGTAGTTCGCCCCGGTCAAAATAACCTGCCAGAGCCGGAATGATGGTCATGGCCAGAAACAGCGAGGAAAACAGCGAAATAATAACGGCGAGTCCTATAGTGCCAATGAATTCCCCGACCGGGCCGGGCGATAAAACTATGGGCATGAAGGTCAATGAGGTGGTGACAGTAGAGGCCAGCAGCGGAATAAACAGATGCCGGACCATTTTTGAAATGGATGTTGCCACATCAATGCCTAGCCGTCTGGACTTACGATATTCATCGACAGCGACAATGGCATTATCAATCAAAAGCCCAAGGGCGATGATCAGGCCGGTTATGGACATTTGATGCAGGGGTATATCCATAAAATGAAATGCTGCCATCACCATCAATACGGTGAGCGGCAGAGCTGTTGCTACCAGAAGAGCTGATCGCCAGCCCATCATGAAGACCATGACCATAACGATGATGCTGGCCCCGATGAAAACATTGCCCAGCAGGGTGGATAGACGTTTTGTGGAATAGATGTCCTGATTAAAAATGACCTCGGCCTTGATCCCTTCGGGCAGGGTTTTTTGGAACTGGTCCAGCTCTGTCTGCAGCCGTTCCACCCAATGATCAACGCGGATGGTATCACTCACTTTGGCACCAACTATGATGCCGCGTTTGCCATTAAGTAATGCCATGCTATAGACGGGGGTGCGGAAGCCTTTGCGAACTTCTGCCACATCGCTCACGCGCAGAAACTGGCCCGTAGTAGTTTGTTTCAGGGGGATATTGCGGATGCGGTCTTCGGATTCTAGCTCGCCCCCCACTTCCAGTATCAGGTCATGACCCGCCCCGCGCAATTGTCCGGCGGGGACTTTTGAGTCTGTGCGCGCTATGGCGTCGGAGACATCTTTTACCGTCAGCCCCACAGAGGCCAGGGCATCGGGGTCAATGGTGACAATATATTCTTCATCCAGCTCACCAAAAATATCGGTTTCTTCAGTGCCGGCAATGGGAGAGATGATCTGTTCAAGGTCTTTGGCGAACCGGCCCAGAATATCTATCTGTGGCTCTGAAGGCAGATCCCAGGTCAGACCAACCATATAGGTAAAGACCGCGCTTTCTCTGTCCAGTAAATATGGCGTGCCGGCCCCTGCGGGTAAATTCCGTTCTGCATCTTTAAGCTTGTCGCGTATCTGTGACCAGATATTTTCAAGCTCTTCAATTTTGACTGAATCCTCAAATTCAATACCGACAGTGGACATTCCTGTGCGTGAGGTACTTTGCATCCGCTTGATTTCGTCAATTTCGCTCAAAGCGGCTTCGATTTTTTCTGTGACCAGAGCCTCAACCCGTTCTGCACTTGCGCCGGGAAATGGCGTATTTGCCGCATCAAAACGGTGGGAGAGGCTAGGGTCTTCCTGACGGGGCAAGGAGGAAATGGCGGAAAATCCGGCTACAAGAATAAGACCTATAGCAAGGGTAGTCAGACGCCGGTTGCGGAAAAAAAGATTACTCCACATGCTAACTTTCCCCACTCACTCGAACCAGCTGGCCTGGAACAAGACGGTGAAGTCCGCCTGAAATAACCCGGTCGCCAGCCTGCAATGTACCGCGCACAAATACCCGGTTAGAATCCGTATAGATGACTTGCAACTCCTGCCGGGCGAGCGTGCCATATTCTTTTGAGCCCTTATGGGGTTTCAGGGTATATACGCTCCATAATCCCCGGCGGCTTTCTGCCAGTGCTCCACTGGGCAGCCAGAAACCAGCCTGCTGAATCTCTACATACATGGTAAGTTGGGCAAGCCCGCCAGCGCGAATATTCATATTATTATTTGTCACATCGAAGATGGCGGTTACCGTGCGGGTGGATTGATCAACCCGCTTGATGACTGAGCGCAGCTTTGTTGTGATCCTGCTACTTTGATAATCAAAAATATGGCTCTCGCCCGGCACCAGTGAAAACACAGCGGAGGCTGGCAGTCCCACATGAATTTCAAGCCTGTGATCTTCGATCAGGCGGACCACAGGAGTGCCAGCGCTGAGTGCGGTTCCCTCATCAAGGTAACGGCGAATGACACTGCCATCAAAACGGGCCGTTAGTGTCGCCAGTTCCCGGTCAATGCCTAAGCTTTTCAAGGCAGCTTCTGATTTTGTTACAGCGGCAGATGTGGCAACTTTGCGAGCTTTTAGGGCGATCAGATCAAATTTCACCTGATCAAACTTTTGCTCGGAAATATGTTTTTTATCCAGTAACACAACGTAGCGGCCATAGGTGGCCTCGGCCCGGTCAAGCAGGGCTTTTGTTTCCACATCAAGGGCTTTCGCCTGTGAAAGATCAGCATCAAGTTCCCGCTCTCGGGCATCAAAGCGGCGCATGTCCAGCCGGGCCAGAATGTCGCCCTTTTTTACCCGGTCACCCTCATCAACCATCACTTCTGCCAGAAGTCCGGCTTTGTCAAAGCCATGATCACTTTCCCGGCCCGCTACAATACTACCGGAGTATTTTTGCTTCACCTGATAGCTATCTGACTCTTTTAGAATTGAAGTGCTGACCACAAGTGCCCGTTCACGCGCCGCTTGATCTTCATTCAGGCTGGCCTGTGCGGACATCTTGGCAAACAATAATGCGCCGGAGATCACAATGACGGTAACAATAACCAAGGCAATGGGAAATTTGTTGCGGGCATAAAATGGGGCTACTGTGGCAGTATCTCCACCCATATTATCTTTAGTTTCAGTCATTATATTCTCACGGTATATATCTCCATAGAATCAGTCCCTATGTTTACAGTGACAACATAACAGATATATATGCACTGTCAACATTAATCTTGATAAAAGCAATTTTGACAAAAACCCGTGAAATAAATACTATGGCTGCGAACCCTCAAGCCAGAGTATTTTATATGAGTTACATACGGTCCCTGATTTTCAATATACTTTTTTGGACCCTGTCCCCTTTGTGGGTTATTCTGGTGTTGGTGCCAATGTATTTTCTCAAATCTCCACGACCCATGA
>JAJFIP010000219.1 GCA_021774875.1 Emcibacter sp. | reverse complement strand
GCATCAAGCTGGAATCACTGCCTGCCATGGCTGCCTCAGCGAAAGTCGAAAAGATTGGATAGACAGAACAGGTATTGATATGCCAAATCCGTACCAGGGAGTCCCAAACCGCTTTCGCAAAGACTTGCGCGCAACAGTATTCTTCACAGCAGAAATGAAAGGTTTTCCGCAAGCTAGCTTTACTTGGGACAACTCTGATGAACCGATCTTAATTGGCCCAGGAGAAGAAGAATGGCTGGAAGCTTGCAAGATCCAGTCTACTCCGAGTCTCCAGCAGCTAAAGCATTCCTTGGTGGGGACAGCTTTATCGCAGCCAATTGATCCCACAGTGCCTGTCTTGGTGAAAGAAAGTAACCGGAAGTCGGAACGTCGATTCCAGGCCGTGTTGGATGCAATGTGTTGTGTTATGGTTGCCGACAAAATCGTTTCGAAATCTGAGCGTGCAAAATTGCGAGAAATGATGCTGCTAATCAAATTTCCATGGGATAACAGTGAAATTGATCATCGCGTTCGCAATTTCGTTAAGCGAGTCAAGTCAGCGGGTTTTAAGAATGTACTTAAGCAAACGTGCCAGAATTTGGACATCATTAAGGACTCGCGTCAACAACGAGCGGTGTTGAAATGTCTGGACCGCATTATAGCAGCAGATGGAGTGGTTGATGATCAAGAGCGAAAGGTTCGGGAAAGGATTCGAGTCGCCCTTCAACCTCAAAGTAGTGACAAGAAGGTCGATACCAAAACAGTAATTCCACAAAAGCCGTGTCAAGATGCAGCAACCGATGCACCTTGGATGAAATTCAAGCAGTATGTACGAATCCCAACCGGTATTTCTGATTCGCAAGTGCAACCCAATATGCGTTTTCAGTTCATGTTCACAAATAACTCGGAGGCGGACAGAATCTTAGATTCCTTACCTCAGAAATACCTGACTGTTCTTGCCGAAGCGGATTGCTGGTGGCGAGGCCTCAATCCTGAGGGCAAATTCCAAATCGCATGGGATCAAGTACGTCTCACGATCTCGGAAGGAACGGACTTGATGAATCTTGTTGTTGGGAATGGGGGGGAGATTTACGAAGCGTTTCTAGATTGATTTTTAATTTTCTTCAGTTTTATCTTCTAATTCTTAGTTTCCTTTTAGTGTCCGATTGTATCAATGACTGTTCCATTCAGCAATTCATTTCTTAGCTTTCCACTCAAATGATTTTACTAAGCTACCGATGCGTGAAATCATCTGGACTTCAACCAATGACAATTTCTCAACTTCATCTGGAAGCTCTCGAATCGGGTTGTGTGGATACGTATCAAAATATGTTCGGATACTAAAGCTTGCATCGAGCTGATCTGGAAAATAGTCTCTGCTCAGAGAGCGATTCCACAGAAACGTATGAGTTTCCAGGACAATTGTGATGTCCGCTTTATTATTCATTTTCTTGGACAACCGTGAAATCACTCGATGCATACTATGATGTTCTCGAAATGATTTCGTTTTTACCATATTCGAAATCAAAATACTCTTTTCTCGTCAGTAACGGCAAAAACCAGACTCTCCAGAAATATAAATATTTGCACATTTTCTGTGACGGATCGTCATCTGTTTTCGTGCGCTAAAGAATGGTATTCCACTTCGGAATTAGCAAACATCATGGGAGTAAAACAATACACCGTCCAAGAGTGTTGGTGTAACCAAGGCCGAATTGAGTGTGAAAAAGAGCCAGACAGTGGCAAATGGAGAATCCCAGGCCAGGAAGTAGAACGCCTTAAAAATGGTGGTGCATTATTGAGCCGGAACAGCACATCACCTATTACTTAAGCACTTGAATCTTGCTAACTCCGTCTTGAGGAAAGAGGTGCTGGTAGTGCGATTTCATTTCATCGGTTGTATGTCCCATCCATTCTGCAATTTCATCTCTTGAAACTTCCCCTGAACGAGCCAGATTAGAACCAAACGAATGCCGTAATACGTGAAAGCCTCGGACAACATTCCATTTTGTATCTTTTAATGTTTGTTTGAAATGTCTATGAGCTTCTTCTACATCTAAACTTACGAAGCCATTAGAGCTTATCTGGTTCAGCTTGGAACCAGGATGAACCAGCGTGTGCTGTCCACCCGGATGTTCGGCAAACCAGTTTAGCATTACTTCTTTTACCTGGGAGTGCATTGGCACAAACCGAGAAGTCTCTTTCATATCTTTACGTCGCTTACGTTCTCGTATGCGGATTTGTGCTTCGGTAAAATCAAAATCATCAATTAAAGAACGGCATAACTCACTCCGACGTGCTCCTGTATAAGCAACAAAGACAAACATCGGATAAACAAAAGGGTGACGAGCTACTTCTTTTACATGTTTGAGCAGTTCTACAATTTGGTTTTCATCGAGAAACAAACTTTCCCAGAGACGCTTGAGTTGTTCGTCCTTCAAACCACCTCGCTGAATTCGATTAGTGATCTGGTTCCAAGTTTGGAATTTTTCTTTTTCTTCATCCTTGGGGATTTTCACAATCCATTTATGACGATGATCATAAAGCGGGCATTCGTTATGCACTAGAGCACTTTGAAAATTGATCTGCAACAATTTGGTTTGTTATGCTATTCTTTTGTGCTGATTCGTACTTCGTTCAAGGA
>JAJFIP010000218.1 GCA_021774875.1 Emcibacter sp. | reverse complement strand
ATCAACCGCATCATCACTTTCCAGCTGGCTGATGGCCTCAACCACATCCTTGTCATCCATTTCCTTGATGACCTGGTCAAGAGCAGTATCTTCAAGCTCTGGCAGAATTTCCGGGTCCAGTTCCGGCCCAAAATAAGCGGTAAGCCGATTACGTTCATCTTCCCGGAGCTGTTCAAAAATATTGGCTATATCTGCTGAATGCAGTTGTCTGAGTAGATAGTCAAGCTGTTCGAGATTGTTTTCCCTCAGGGCAAAGGATATTTCCTCGACCAGTTCCGGTGTTACTTCAAACACATCCTGATGCGGGGAATTCCTGTTATCTTCATTATCTAAAAGATCATGTGTTTCCATGATGCTCGCCCTGCTTGATATATGCGTCCGTAGGTATCGGGTTTTTTAGGTGACAGGTCAACTAATCTTAAACAAAAGTTTTCGCTAGCCTTCAGCTTCTACCTGGCGGGTAATATCCTCAATACGCTTGATGGTATGGCTGAGTGTTCTTTCCATCTCATCGGCTTTATCCTGCGCGCCCTTCATAGCCATGGGTTTGCCATCGCGGGCTTCATCCAGTTCATCGGCCAGTAAAATAGCCGTCATCAACAAAAGTCGAATATCTGATACCGATCCCATTGCTTTGGCAATCTGTGAGGCTTTGCTATTAACATATTCGGATAGTTTCGACAGCCGTTCCCCTTCCCCGTCCTGACAGGCGAGATGGTAATCCTGTTTGTTAAATTTAACAATTACGTTGGCCATATTTTTTCTCAAAAGTTGATGTTGCTAATGTAAACTTTTCCGGGCAATGATCTGATCAAGGTCATGCAGGGTTGCGACAAGTTCTTTATCCGCCGAATCGTTGGCATTTGCCAGCTTTGAACATTTTTCTTCCAGCAGCTCATAACCATTTTTAAGGGCAATGCAGTTTTTCTTCATTTCCGAGAGATCGCGGGCCATCTGCTTGTTTTCTGTTTCAAGGCGCTCGATATAGACCGCCTGCTCACCGGAACTGGCCTGTCCCTGCTTTTCACGACTTAGCACGGCGCGTTCAAGCCGCGTTAATGCCTCTTCCATTGCAGCACTTGCTTGTTCCGCACTCATCATCATTTTACTTTTCGACATGCTGTGTTGATTCCTTAAAATAAAAATATTGTCTGCTTTTTGCAGTCTATAAAATAAGACTCATTGTTGCAAAAGAAATACCATATTTGAAGCCAAAAAATTAAAAACAATTCAGAAGCCTTTGATTTAGCATAAAATCTTACAAGCAGGTTGACGTAAGAGCAACAAACGTTCATTGTGCCGCCGTAAAAAATGTAATATTTCATCAATTTTTTTATCTATTACGGCGTAGAATAATATGACAGTTTCACAAACCGAAATGGCCAATGCGATCCGTGCCTTGTCCATGGATGCTGTGCAGGCAGCAAATTCAGGACATCCGGGCATGCCCATGGGCATGGCTGATGTGGCAACAGTTCTTTTTACCAAACATCTGAAATATGACCCCACATGGCCCGAGTGGCCCAATCGCGACCGATTTATCCTGTCCGCTGGTCATGGTTCCATGCTACTCTATTCGCTGCTGTATCTGACTGGATATGAAAAGCCATCTATCGAAGACATAAAGAACTTCCGGCAATTACATCAGCCGTGTGCCGGCCATCCAGAAGCAACCGAGCTTGCCGGGGTTGAAATGACCACCGGTCCATTGGGACAGGGTCTGGCCTCATCTGTGGGCTTTGCTCTGGCAGAGAGGCTTTCCAACGCCCGCATGGGAGAAGTGATTGATCATCATACCTATGTCATGTGCGGCGATGGCTGTTTGATGGAGGGCATCAGCCATGAAGCTATTTCCATGGCCGGACATTTGAAACTTGGTAAAATGATTGTACTGTGGGACGATAATGAGATCTGTATCGACGGCAGCACCAGTGCTACCGTATCTGATGACCAGATTGCCCGTTTTTCCTCTTCCGGCTGGCATGTCCAGGCCATAAACGGCCATGACGCAGAAGAAATTGACGCCGCCATAGCAGCCGCCAAACAGGATGACAGACCGTCCATGATTGCCTGTCGCACAACCATAGGCTACGGCGCACCAACAAAACAGGGAACATCCGGCGTTCATGGCGCACCGTTAGGGGCAGAGGAAATTGAAGCCGCGCGTAAAGTTCTCAACTGGCCCCATGCACCGTTTGACATTCCTGAAGCTATTCTTGGCGCATGGCGCGAAGCAGGTTCAAGATCGCAGGAATTAGCCGAACAATGGAAAACAGCCTTTGACGGACAGGATGACGCGATCAGGGACGACTTTAATGGGCGCATGAACAAAGAGCTCCCCGAGGGGCTTGAAGATGCCATTATTTCCTATAAAAAAGACCTGGCCGAAAATCCGGTCAAGGTCGCGACCCGCAAAGCCTCTTTAATGGCTCTGAATGTCATTAATCCTATTGTTCAGGAAACCATTGGCGGCTCCGCTGACCTCACCGGATCAAATCTCACCAAAAGTTCTGATCAGGAAACCATCACCGGAGAAGATTTCTCAGGCCGTTATATGTATTACGGGGTGCGGGAATTTGGCATGTCTGCGGTGATGAATGGGTTGGCTTTACATGGGGAATATATCCCTTACGGTGGGACTTTCATGGTTTTTACCGATTATTGCCGCTCAGCTATCCGCCTCAGTGCTCTGATGGAACAGCGGGTGATTTATGTAATGACCCATGACAGCATCGGATTGGGTGAAGATGGCCCGACCCATCAACCAGTTGAGCATCTTATGAGCCTGCGCGCCATGCCCAATGTAGCGGTCTATCGTCCGGCAGATGCGGTGGAGACAGTTGAAAGCTGGCTTTGTGCCTTGCAGGATACGACCCGGCCCAGTATTCTGGCCCTGACCCGTCAAGGAACAGAGCCGGTACGCCTGACCCATACCAGTGAAAATCTGGTTGCCAGAGGTGGTTATGAATTACGCAGTTCTGACAGCTACGCGAAAGTCACCATCATCGCCACCGGTTCAGAAATAGAACTTGCTGTTGCCGCCAGAGAGACCTTACAGGCGGAAGGAATCCCAACCCGTGTTGTCTCCATGCCCTCGACAGATGTATTTGATAACCAGCCACAGGATTATAAAGATGATGTGCTTGGAACTGCTGATATTAATGTCGCCATCGAAGCTGGAACAAAGTTTGGCTGGGAACGATATGTGGGCAGGGACGGCATAATCATTGGTATGGACAGCTTTGGTGCCTCGGCGCCATCAGATGAACTATATAAATATTTTGGAATTACAGCGGATGCTATTGTAGCAGCCGTTAAAAACAGATTATAATTTAAGAAAACGGAGAATAAATTCATGACTATTCGTGTTGCAATCAATGGCTTTGGCCGTATCGGGAGGCTTACGCTTCGGTCCATTTATGAATCAGGCCGGGAAGATATTGAAGTTGTTGGCATCAATGATCTTGGTGCAGTGGATATGAATGCTTATCTGCTGAAAAGAGATTCTGTCCATGGTGCCTTCCCTTTTGAAGTCAATGTGGACGGCGATATGATGAATCTTGGCCGCAACCCTATTAAAGTGACGGCGGAGCGCAATCCCGCTGACCTGCCGTGGGCCGACCTTGGTGTTGACATCGTTTACGAATGCACAGGTTTCTTTGCCTCAAGTGAAGGCTCACAAGCCCACCTTGATGCTGGTGCCAAAAAAGTATTGATTTCCGCGCCGGCAAAGAATGTGGCTAAAACAATTGTTTATGGGGTAAATCATGACACACTCACCGCTGAAGATGTGATCGTCTCCAACGCATCCTGCACCACAAACTGTCTGGCCCCTGTGGCTCAGGTACTCAATGATGCGGTCGGTATTGAAAAAGGTATCATGACCACGGTTCATGCCTATACCGGTGATCAGCGGGTTCTGGATACGCTGCATAGTGACCCGCGCCGTGCCCGCGCTTGTGGTCTGAGCATGATTCCGACCTCAACCGGTGCCGCGCGCGCGGTTGGGCTGGTATTACCAGAACTTGCGGGCAAGCTGGACGGCACCTCGGTTCGCGTGCCAACGCCCAATGTATCCATGATTGATCTGACATTTATTGCCAAGAAATCGACTTCTGAAGCAGAAATCAATCAGGCAATTCAGGAAGCCGCAAATGGTCGCCTGAAAGGTGTTCTTTCCTATGTTACCGATGCGGTTGTTTCTGTCGATTTTAACCATGATCCGGCAAGTTCGAGCTTTGATGCCTCACAGACATCTGTGCTTGACGGCAATCTGGTCCGTATCTTGAGCTGGTATGACAATGAATGGGGTTTCTCCAGCCGCATGTCAGACACTGCCAAGGTTATGGCTGGTCTCTGAACATATGGTACAATTCAAGAATATTGAGGATTTTGGCACAATATGTGGCAAGCGCGTCCTCGTTCGTGCTGACCTGAATGTTCCCATGGCTAATGGTATCGTTACTGACGATACCCGTATCAGGTCCGTAGCCCCGACTATCCTGCATCTGATGAAAAAGGGTGCTCAGGTCTTTGTCATGTCCCATTTTGGTCGCCCTGGGGGCAAGGTTGTGCCTGAAATGTCACTGGAACAGCTGGCCCAGCCCTTGGCTAATGTGATAAAAAAAGCTGTGGTTTTTGTGGCTGATTGTTCCGATGAAGCAATAACAGAAATATTAGAAGCCTTAGAAGAAGAAGCCGTTCTCCTGATGGAAAATCTCCGTTTCCAGGAGGGGGAGACAAATAATGATCCAAATTTTGTTAAATTTATCGCCAAAAAAGCTGATTTTTATGTCAATGAAGCTTTTTCCTGCTCTCACCGCGCCCATGCCTCAACCGAGGGGATAGCCCATCTGCTGCCGTCCGCAGCCGGACTGTCGCTGGAAAAAGAACTGACTGCGCTAGAAAATGCCCTGGGCAACCCGCACAGACCCGTTTGTGCCGTAGTTGGCGGGGCCAAGGTATCCAGCAAGCTTGACGTTTTGACAAATCTTGTGGAAAAAGTTGATCATCTGATTATTGGCGGCGGCATGGCTAATACTTTCCTCAGCGCACAGGGCGTAGATGTGGGGGCATCGCTGTGCGAACATGATCTGGCTGATACTGCCCGAAACATATTGAAAAAAGCTACCGAGCAAAATTGCACTATCCATCTGCCAACTGATCTGATAGTGGCAAAAGAGTTCAAAGCCGGAGCCGATTGTCGCACTGTCGGCCATGGTGAAGTGGCTGCTGATGAGATGATTCTTGATGTGGGGCCTGCCTCTATCGAAGGCCTCGCTGATATGCTGGCGAGCTGCAAAACCCTGATCTGGAATGGCCCCATGGGTGCCTTTGAGATTTCTCCCTTTGATGCGGCAACTGTTGCGCTCGCCAAGATAGCAGCAAGCCTTACCGCGTGCGGCTCTCTTATTTCTGTAGCTGGCGGTGGTGACACGGTTGCCGCCCTCAATCATGCGGGTGTCGCAGATCAGTTCACTCATATATCCACCGCAGGCGGTGCTTTCCTCGAATGGATGGAAGGCAAAGAGCTACCGGGCGTGAAAGTGCTTGAGAAATAAGGTGGCCAACACACAACTCTATATTATCACGCCGCCCGCAATTAATGTGGATGAGTTTGCCGGGCAGTTGAAGCAAGCTCTGGACGGCGGGCCAGTGGCCAGTGTTCAATTACGGCTGAAAGATGTGCCGTACACAGAAATTATAGCCGCAGCAAATGCCTTGATGCCCATCTGCCATGCCAGAGACGTGGCCTTTATCATCAATGACCGACCCGATATTGCCCATAAAGTCGGCGCGGACGGGGTTCATGTGGGGCAGAATGATATGTCCTATAAACAAGCCCGTGAAATTGTCGGGCAAGATAGCATTGTCGGAGTGACCGCAAAGAACAGCCGCCACCTGTCCATGGTTGCCGCAGAACAGGGAGCAGATTATGTGGCTTTTGGTGCCTTCTTCCCCACAAACACCAAGGAGCAAACCGTAACAGCTGACCTCAAGCTGATCTCATGGTGGGTGGAGCTGTTTGAAGTCCCCTGTGTCGCCATAGGCGGTATTACGGTGGATAATGCCAGAGCATTGATTGATGCGGGGGCTGACTTCATTGCAGTCAGTGCAGGTATCTGGACTCACGACCAAGGCCCCAAAGCCGCTGTTAAGCAGTTTAATGAATTATTTGAGGATTAAAAAGCCCGTTCCTTTGGAATTTTACGCTGAGTAATTCTTTTTTGCGTTCCTCTAGCCAAAACAAACCGGTTTTTTTTGCGCCACAGCAACCCGCCAATGGGAAGACTGATTAATGCCAGCCAAAGTGATCCAGTGAACAACCCTTGTTCCGCATCCTCTGTGACTTCCGGCCCGGTAACAAAACCTTCATACTGCAATAGGGCATCGATAAAAATATAGTCACCCTTGCCACCAAGTTCAAACTCAAGCAACCCTGTTTGAGCCAGATCCTGTAATGTCGCCAGATCCATCGTTTTTTGCCTTATTGCAAAAAGGCCGTCATAGCCGTCTCTGTGTGCTTCCACAACAGATTCTGTTATGCGGTAATGCTGTTTTTTACGCCTGTTATCACCATCATCACGATATAGGCCGAGATTCATACTTTTCTGTCCCAGAATTTCTTTTGAAACCTCACGGCGGTGTATGGTGGTAGCGTAATATTTATTGTTGCCAACAATCAGTTCAGCTACCTCCTCCTCATTTGTCATATAGACAATGCTTTTTGCATTATAATGAAGGTTAACACGTTCGGGGAATTGCGCTGAGCGGGTAATTTTTCCGGTATTTTCCAGGCTGTTTGGGCCTGCTATGCTCATCCATTCCGTATCATCCTGAAATCTGAAACTGACGGTCACTTTGGTGAGAACAAATTCATCATCAACCGGCAAGCTGGAACCAAGGTCAAACTGCCCATGATATTTTTCTGCCGCTGTGACCAGAATATTCTGGTTATTCAGCCATAATTTGCCAGACAGGGCAGCAGCCTCCGCCTCACCTGTCCAGAACAGCATTAATGTAAAAACTAATAAATTTCCGACTTTCACAATATTCCTCTTATGCTGGTCAACCATAGCGGCAAAGGCTTCATAGTCTGTTAACTATTAGGGAGATTTTTATCCAATTGCTTATCAGCTCTTATGATCATATAAATGAAAAATGACCAACATACATATTGTCAAAATCAGCACAGAAGAAGATTTCAAAAAATGTATTTTTATTCGCATAAAAGTCTTTGTCGATGAACAGAATGTACCCATTTGTGAAGAAATTGACGGACTTGATGAAGAAGCAGAACATTATCTATTGTCTTTAAACGGGGAAGCCTGCGCTACGGCCCGTGTCCGTATTTTTTCCGAAACCGCTAATATCGAACGAGTTGCAGTTGTGGAAAATATGCGTGGCCACGCCCTAGGGCGAAGACTGATGAATTTTATCATGGCCGACATTCAGAAAAATTCTGCCATCAACACCCTGAGGTTGGGTGCACAGATTCAAGCCATCCGGTTCTATGAAAAACTGGGCTTTAAAAGTTACGGCGATGAATATCTTGACGCTAACATCCTGCACATATGGATGAAGCAAAAAATATAACTATTACTCCTTGAACTGTCCCAACCATCTTTCGGCAAGGTCACCTACTATAGGAAGCCTGTATTGTTCGCCCTGAAATCCTTTGATCATCAAGAAAATCCACAACACAATAGCGATAAGTCCAAGTAATGGTATCAGGGGAATACCTACAAGGCTGATGGACAAGACAATATCTAATGCGTTTAGTCCACCAAAAACTATAATGGACTGCATGGCGTGGAAGCGAACTTCTTTATCTTCCTTTTCAACCAGAAGAATAACCAACCCAGAAAGCCAACCCAAAACATAACATAAGCCCGAGGCCACATTTTTATCTATTCCCATTGATGTTTTGTTCATTTTATTCCTCTCTTTCTGATATAAGAAAACTATACAGTAATTTTTTTAAGACATCCAGCAAGGCATCTGAATGACAGACAAATTGCCCATATTATACAGCTTTCGGCGTTGCCCCTATGCCATGCGGGCGCGATTGGGGCTCACCTATGCCAGGATAAGATGTGAACTGCGCGAAGTAGACTTAAAGAACAAACCGGATCAGATGACCGCCATATCCCCTAAAGCAACAGTGCCAGTCATGCACCTACCCGATGGCCGTGTTATTGAAGAAAGTTATGACATCATTAAATGGGCCTTAAGGCAGAATGATCCAGACGGGTGGCTATCCTCTATCCAGCAAGCAGATAACCTTGTGAAAGAGAATGATGGTCCATTCAAACTGTCGCTGGATAACTATAAATACACTAGCCCGAAACAGGAATATTCACCGGAATTCTATCGTGACAAGGCATTGGGTTTCCTGGAAAACCTGGATCAGATACTAGGGGGCACGGCTTTTCTTTCAGGTCAGCAACAGACCTTGGCCGACATCGCCATATTCCCCTTTATCAGGCAATTTGCCCATGTGGATAAGGACTGGTTCTTTGGCTTACCCTATCCACACCTGCAGCGCTGGCTAAACGCACAACTGGACAGTGATATATTCAGATCAATTATGATGAAATATACCTTGTGGCATACCGG
>JAJFIP010000217.1 GCA_021774875.1 Emcibacter sp. | reverse complement strand
GGTGCCTTCATCAGTCGTAAACGAATCAGCGACTGCCACTGGAACATCGTTCACACCGTTGATGGTAATCGTCGCTGTTTGTGCAATCGCACCTCCGTTGCCGTCGATCACATTATAGGCGTAAGTGATCACAGCCGATTCACCATCTGCCAGACTGTTGTAAGCACTGGGGTCAATGTCAAGTGTATTGCCGTTGATGGTGATCCCTGTCGCGTCGCCACCGGTCAGAGTTAGGCCGCTGATAGTAAGAACATCCGAAATGTCGGCATCGCTGGTATTAGTTAGCAGGTCCAGATTAAAGGCCGCTGCCTCTTCGGTAATCGCTGAACTGACGGCAGCGCTCACTGTGGGAACATCATTCACACCGTTGATCGTAATTGTCGCCGTTTGTGCGATCGCACCTCCGTTGCCGTCGATCACGTTATAGGTGTAAGTGATCACAGCCGATTCACCGTCCGCCAAACTGTTATAAGCACTGGGATCAATATCGAGCGTATTACCGTTGACGGTAATTCCTGTAGCATCGCCACCAGTCAGGAGTAAGTCGCTGATGTTAAGTGTATCGGTGGTGTCATCGTCTGTGGCATTGGAGAGCAGATTCAGATTGAAGCCCGCTACGTCCTCGTTCACGGTGGAACTGACGGCAGCGCTCAGGGTCGGTACATCGTTGACACCAGTAATGGAAACAGAGACGGTCGCCGTATCAGTGGCTCCTTGGCTATCCGTAATCGTATACGTGAATGAATCGGTGTCCGTTTCACCCACGGCGAGTGTCTCAAATTGTCCGTTGGGATCGTAGCTGAAGGTACCATCTGCATTCAGTGTCAACATCGCTCCTGAAGCCAAGGCGAATGGAGTGCCGATGGTTCCTCCAGCCACCGCAGTCACTGTTAAACTCTGCCCTTCAGCATCACTGTCAGCTGTGGTCGGATTCGCACTCAATACATTGCCTGCAGTGAGTATGGTGCCTTCATCAGTCGTAAACGAATCAGCGACTGCCACTGGAACATCGTTCACACCGTTGATGGTAATCGTCGCTGTTTGTGCAATCGCACCTCCGTTGCCGTCGATCACATTATAGGTGTAAGTGATCACAGCCGATTCACCATCCGCCAGACTGTTGTAAGCACTAGGGTCAATGTCAAGTGTATTGCCGTTGATGATGATCCCTGTCGCGTCGCCACCGGTCAGAGTTAGGCCGCTGATAGTAAGAACATCCGAAATGTCGGCATCGCTGGTATTAGTTAGCAGGTTCAGATTAAAGGCCGCTGCCTCTTCGGTAATCGCTGAACTGACGGCAGCGCTCACTGTGGGAACATCATTCACACCGTTGATCGTAATTGTCGCCGTTTGTGCGACCGCACCTCCGTTGCCGTCGATCACGTTATAGGTGTAAGTGATCACAGCCGATTCACCTTGTGCCAGATGAGTGTATGCACTCGGGTCGATATCAAGGGAATTTCCATTCACGATAATTCCGGTATCATCCCCGCTTGTGAGAGTCAGGCCGCTGATGTTAAGCGTATCGGTGGTATCTGTATCGCTGGCATTGGTTAGCAGACTGAGATTGTAGACTCCATCGTCTTCGGTCACCGTTGAACTCACGGCTGCACTCACGGTTGGTACGTTGTTCACACCTTTGATGGTAATCGTCGCCGATTGGGCGACAGTCCCACCGTTCCCATCGCTGATGTTGTAAGTATAGGTGATTATCGCCGACTCGCCCTGCGCCAGACTGTTGTAGGCACTAGGATCAATATCAAGCGAGTTCCCGTTAACGGTAATGCCAGCATCATCCCCAGTTGTCAGAGTCAAACCGCTGATGATGAGCGTGTCACTGTTATCGGCATCACTGGCATTGGTCAAAAGGTTCAAATTGTAGATGCCATCATCTTCAGTCACCGTTGAGCTGACGACGGCACTCACTGTGGGTACATTGTTCACACCGTTAACGGTGATCGTGACTGTGGCAGTGTCGGTTGCCCCTTGTGTATCAGTAATCGTATAAGTAAAACTGTCCGTCGCAGTTTCACTGACGGCCAGAGCTTCAAACTGGCCATTGGGATTGTAGCTAAAGGTCCCGTCTGCATTGAGCGTCAGCAGGGCTCCCGAAGCCAGCGCAAACTGAGACCCAACTGTGCCACCACCGACGGCAGTCACTGTCAAACTCTGTCCTTCGATATCACTGTCGGCAGTGGTGGGATTGGCATGCAGGACATTACCCGTATTCAGTACGGAGTCTTCATTTGTGCTGAAGGCATCGGGAACTGCTATGGGGGCATCATTCACACCTGTAATCGTAATCGTAGCTGATTGGACCACACTGCCACCGTTCCCATCAACTACATTATACGTGTAGGTGATCACGGCTGATTCACTCTGTGCCAGATTATGATAGGCGCTGGGATTAACATTGAGCGTATTCCCGTTGACAGTAATCCCGACATCATCGCCACCGGTGAGAGTGAGGTCACTGATATTGAGTATGTCGCTGGTGTCCGCGTCGCTGGCATTGGTCAATAGGTTCAGGTTGTAGATAGCATCATTCTCAGTCACTATTGAACTGGTGACCGCATTCACTGTCGGTGTATCGTTCACTCCGTTGATGGTAATCGTGACTGTGGCGGTATCTATGGCTCCATGTGAGTCGGTAATTGTATAGGTGAAGTTCTCAGTTGCCGTTTCGCTGACGGCCAGAGATTCAAACTGGCTATTGGGATCATAATTGAAAGTACCATCGGCATTCACCGTTAGTAAAGCGCCTGATGCGAGTGTGATCTGTGTACCTACACTGGCCACAACACCGTTCACTTCCGTGATTGAGAATGTGTCATTCGTGTCTGGATCACCGTCGACACCATTTCCGTGGTCAGCAAACAGGTTTCCACTCGTTGAACTGTTTTCGTCAGTCGAAACGCTGTCAGCCAAAGCGATGGGACCATCATTGCTACCGGTAATAGTGACCGTTACGGTAGCCGTGTCTGTAGCCCCCTGTGAGTCGGTAATTGTATAAGTAAAGTTATCCGTTGCGGTTTCACTGACGCCCAGAGATTCAAACTGACCATTGGGATCATAGCTGAAGGTCCCGTCGGCATTGAGTGTGAGCAGAGCACCTGAAGCCAGGGCGAATTGAGATCCGACGACCCCTCCCGCAACCGCAGTTACTAAAAAGCTTTGCCCTTCGACATCACTATCTGCAGTTGTGGGATTGGCATTCAGCACATTGCCGGTATCGAGCACGGAGTCTTCATTGGTGCTGAAGGCATCTGCGATTGCTATGGGGGCATCATTCACACCGGTAATGGTAATCGTCGCTGATTGAGCTACACTGCCACCGTTACCGTCGACGATATTGTAGGTATAAGTAATGACCGCCGACTCACCTTGTGCCAGATCATTGTAGGCACTGGGGTCGATGTCAAACGTATTTCCATTGACGGTGATCCCAGCCGCATCGCCACCTGTCAGAGTGAGGCCGCTGATATTGAGTGTGTCGTTAATATCAGCGTCGCTAGCATTAGTCAATAAGTTCAGACTATAAGTACCGTTGTCTTCCGTGACCGTTGAACTAACGACCGCGCTCACTGTTGGTGCGTCGTTTACGCCATTGATGGTGATTGTAGCTGATTGGGCTACGCTGCCGCCGTTACTGTCAATGACGTTATAGGTATAAGTAATGATAGCCGACTCATCCTGCGTCAGATGATTGTAGGCACTCGGGTCGATGTCTAACGTATGGGGATTGACCATGATTCCTGTGGCATCTCCGCCCGTCAGAACCAGGTTATTGATAGTGAGTGTGTCACTTGAATCCGGATCACTGGCATTCGTCAGAAGGTCCAGGCTAAAAGTACCATCATCTTCGGTGACCGTTGAACTGACAACCGCACTTACGATTGGTGCATCATTCGCACCGTCGATGGTAATCGTAGCTGATTGGGCTACGCTTCCCCCGTTTCCGTCAATGACGTTATAGGTATAGGTAATGACAGCCGACTCACCCTGGGCTAGATCATTGTAAGCATTTGGGTCAATGTTGAGGCTATTACCGTTGACGGTAATCCCTGTGTCATTTCCGCCCGTGAGAGTCAAACCGCTGATGTTGAGTGTGTCGCTGGTGTCTGTATCGCTGGCATTTGTCAACAAATCCAGACTAAAGGTACCATTATCTTCGGTGACTGTTGAACTGACAGTCGCACTGACGGTGGGTGCGTCGTTGACACCATTGATCGTGATCGTGGTCGACTGTGCTACAGTCCCACCGTTACCATCAATGATATTGTACATGTAAGTAATTACTACCGACTCACCTTGCGCCAGATGATTGTAGGCACTGGGATCGATGTCGAGCGAATTGCCGTTGACGGTAATGCCTGTAGCATTACCGCTCATCAGCGTCAGACCACTCACGCCCAGCGTATCACTGGTATCCGCATCACTAGCATTTGTTAACAGGCTCAGACTGTAAATACCGGTGTCTTCGGTGACCGTTGAACTAATAGCAGCACTCACTGTGGGCGCATCATTCACACCATTAATGGTGATGGTAACCGTAGCAGTATCGGTGCCTCCCTGAGTGTCTGAAATCGTATAAGTAAAACTGTCCGTCGCAGTTTCACTGACAGCCAAAGATTCAAACTGGCCGTTGGGGTCATAGCTGAAAGTGCCATCTGCGTTGAGTGTGAGCAGGGCTCCAGAAGCCAGAGTGAACTGAGACCCGACTGTGCCACCGCCGACCGCAGTCACTGTCAAATTCTGTCCTTCAATATCACTGTCTGCAGTGGTGGGATTGGCATGCAGGACATTGCCTGTATTCAGTAGAGAACCTTCATCTGTGCTGAATACATCGGAAACTGCCGTGGGTGCATCGTTGACACCATTAATCGTAATCGTAGCGGACTGGGCTACGGTTCCACCGTTACCATCAGTCACATTGTAAGTATAAGTGATCACGGCCGACTCGCCTTGCGCCAAACCATTGTAGGCATTCGGATCAATATCCAGGACATTACCGTTGACGGTAATGCCGGATGCATCGCCGCCGGCCAGAGTGAGACCGTTGATGTTGAGCGTATCACTGGTATCCGTATCACTGGCATTCGTTAACAAATTCAGGTTATAGGCCGCTGAGTCTTCGGTTACAGTCGAATTAACGACTGCACTCACCGTGGGAACATCATTCACACCAGAAACAGTGACAGTAACTGTTCCAATATTACTGACGGCGTTGTGGGAGTCCGTTGCGGTAAAAGTAAAATTGACTTGACGTGTTTCTCCCACTGCCAGATCTTGAAAGTCGGCTCCCGGATCGAAAGTGAACGTACCATCGTCATTTGAGATAACGGAACCTTCCGTAGGTTGGGCTGTAATTAGATAGGTCAACGAGTTGGCATCGTCATCAATATCCGCATCAGAGGCGAGTACACTTGTGGTAACAGTGTTACCATCTTCGATCGCTGCAATATTTTCATTATTAGCGACTGGTGCATCATTCACAGCATTGACAGCGACGGTAAATGTTTTGGAAACTGTTGCTCCACCTGCATCTGTGACCGTAACAGTAATCAGAGCCGATCCGCTTTGGTTTGCAGCAGGGGCATAAGTCAATGTTCCTGTAGAATTGGCAGATGTGTAATTCACACTCGGATCAGCAACTAAGCCTGGATTATCACTCGTTGCAGTGACAGTTAATACTTGTGTTTCGCCAGCGCCTGCGGTGATTCCAGTAAGATTCACCGTCTGTTGGCCAGCATCACTGTTAATGACAAGTGGATCGGCAATGTCATCCAGTGTGGGATCTAAATTAATGGCTTCCAGCCGCATGGCATCCGCGAAAACATATCCATCAGCGTTTATGTCGGAAAGTGTGACGGTAATGGTCCCATTGGCGTCGACCTCGAAATATCCCAGGTCTTCCCAGTTTTTACCTGCATCTGAAACATCAGGGGCTACTGACTGTTGATTCAGATAGGTGGTGTCATCACCGCCTATGATCCCCGCGATGGTATATTGCGCATTCGTAGCACGACTACTAGAGGCCGCCCAAGTTCCAGAGAGACGATAGGTCCCCGGTCCTAAGTTGCCAAATTCCCAGGAAGCTGTACTTAAGCCGGTTCCACCGGTGGCATACTTATTTCCTGCAGAATTGTACCAGGTACCGACGAGACTAAAACCAGCGTCAACTTGGTTAACGATTTCTGACGTCACGAGGTTAGCTGAGACATCAAATGTGAAAAGGCTTTCGTCGCTATCGTTCGTACTGATACTGATGGTGTCGGTAAATATTCCTACCGGTTGCGTCAATTGAAATTGTAGTTCAAAGGTGGTGGATTCCCCAGCAGCCAGTAAACTGCTGGCTGGTTGAGAAGTGATTGTGAAGCCATTAGAACCAGCAATGTTCACCCCACCAGTTAAATCCAGATTACCGTTCCCCAGGTTTTCAATCGTGAATGTTCGGATTTCAGAGCGGCCATAAAATACGTCTCCCCACTCAAGGGTACTGCTGCCACTATTCAGATTGGTTGTCGATTGTGTGACTCTGATTTCGGGAACCGTGACCCCGACGGGAATGGCTTCGAGTCGCATGGCATCAGCAAAGACATTTCCATCAGCGTTTATGTCGGAAAGTGTGACTGTAATGGTCCCATTGGCATCGACCTCGAAATATCCCAGATCTTCCCAGTTTTTACCCGCATCCGAAACATCGGGAGCTACTGACTGTTGATTCAGATAGGTGGTGTCATCACCGCCTGTGATCCCCGAGATCGTATATTGCGCATTTGTAGCACGACTACTAGAGGCCGCCCAAGTTCCAGAGAGACGATAGGTCCCCGGTCCTAAGTTACCAAATTCCCAGGAAGCGGTTTTTAATCCGGTTCCACTGGTGGCATACCTATTTCCTGCAGAATTGTACCAGGTACCGACGAGACTAAAGCCAGCGTCAACCTGGTTAACGATTTCTGTCGTCACGAGGTTGGCTGAGATATCAAACGTAAAAAGACTTTCGTCGCTATCGTTCGTAGTAATACTGATGGTGTCAGAGAACAGTCCCGCCGTTTGTGTCGATAAAAACTGAATCTCGAAAGTCGTCGATTCCCAGGGAGCCAATAAAGTGCTTGCCGGTTGGGAGACAATCGTAAAATCATTAGAACCAGCGATACTTACTCCGCCACTGAAATCCAGATTGCCATTCCCCAGGTTTTCAATTGTGAACGTCTTTACGACGGGGCGACCATATAATACGTCTCCCCACTCAAGGGTACTGCTGCCGCTATTCAGATTGGTTGTCGATTGAGTAACTCTAATTTCGGGAACCGTGACACCGGCGGGAATGGCTTCGAGTCGCATTGAGTCGGCGTAGACATTGCTATCAGCGTTAATATCAGAGAGCGTAATGGTAATTGTCCCATTGACGTCGACTTCGAAATATCCCAGGTCTTCCCAGATCTTCCCCGCGTCTGAGATATCGGCAGCCACTGCCTGGTGATTGAGATTGAGATAGGTGGTGACATCACCTCCTGTAATTCCTGAGATCGTATACTGCGCATTCGTAGCACGATTGAAAATATGATCTTTCCAAGTTGCAGAGAGACGATAGGTACCCGGTCCCAAGTTTCCAAATTCCCAGGAAGCAGTTTTTAATCCGGTTCCCGGAGTGGTATAAATACTACCTGCTCCTGCATTGTACCAAGTCCCGACTTTACTAAAAGCAGCATCAGTGTCATCAATAATGGAAACAAAACTATCATCATTTGTGATTGTTCCGATTGCAGATTCGGTGGCCCCTGTTCCTGCAAACGTGACGCTTTGCCCCCCATCGTTGAGACTTGATAATGTCAGTTGGAATGTCTCATCCAATTCAACAGTAGTATCGCCAGTGATATCAATGGCAATGGCTTCGCTGATTGTCCCGGCAGTAATCGTGAATGATTGAGAATTTAATGCGGTATAATCACCGCCGGAGGCGCTGGCAGTAATGTCGGATGTTGCTGCGGTAAAAGTGACATCCGCGCCGACTGCTGCTGACAAGTTAGCATAGAAATAGAGAGTTTGGGTTCCATTATCCCCTTCAACGAGATTTACATCAGCGATTGATAAAGTCGTTAAGAGAGTACGGTCTTCCAATAGTTCAATGACGGCAGGTCGATTTTGGTGGACCATTTGCCAACGCTTGCGAATCGCGCGCCGAGCACGAGAATTATAGCGGGGACGAAATCGAATACGGGAAACTAAAGAACTTAACCAATTGGTAATGAGCACAAAAAGACTCCTTGCAACGTGATCACATTGATGTTCAATTGCTGTCGACGATAGATATCTGGTTTAGTAGGTCAGAAAATCTAATAACAGGTATCCAGTTCAATAACCATATATGAATAAATGGCTATGTGAATGGATGTGAGTATGGCAGGCTTAGGAGGAAAATACCTTGTGATATTCTAAATATCTATACAAGATGGCAGTTTTTTTCCGACATTTACAAAAAAATCAAAGAGGCTGGAAAGAGTAGGTTAATTCACTTACTACGGGTGTGTATGAGGTTGGTCGATTTTGAATCCTTCTTTTATTGCCGGACTTGAATCGATCCACCAACCTATGTCTTTTTGGGAATGTGTTTTGAGTTTAGGAGAACCTAAGATTGCTTACCATTGGAAATGCGTAAGTAATGCTACTTGATATACCGATATCTCGTTATGTGTAATAGAGGCCCTCAAATAGATTACGAGATCGCTTCTGAATAGCAACAACGTGTCCATTGTTTCTTTGGCCGCCTATTATCTTTGTGCTGTTTGGCTTGCTTAAATTCTTCTTTCCTGCGGCGTACTGTTTTAAGAGTCGCTCTGCCACAGGTTTGATCGCCGTTGTGAAATAGACCTTAAAGGCTTTCAAGATGTCTTTGGGATCGCTGATAAAGTCCAGCACATATCTAAAGGGCCTTCTGGTTTCCACGGTTTAGGCAGAGATACGCTGATAATTGCATACTTGCTGTTGAACTTCGTTCGGATGTACCAGCTCTGGACATATCCGGTTTTGCTTGCATCGATCCGACTCTGATTCAATACCCGAGCTACTTCAGAGGCTGTGAGAGATTTCTTTTATCGCTGCGTATTGGGTGGTACTGAATTCCATGAATTCGGTTTAAAGTCTTCAGGAAGATGTACCAGATACACCGGCCAGTTATGGCGGGGAGCTTCGACTCTTATAACATCGGTCGATTCAGGAGAACCAAAGGGTGGCGGTTCAACAACTTCCATTCCCGGCCAATCTATAACTCTCTGGAATAGCTGGTCTACTGGGGAAACGTGGTGAGTGTCACAGACACAAGAGGGGTTTAAATCAGTGCTCATTTGAAGCACCTTTCTTTTTGTACCGAAGTACAAAAGCAAAAAATCTATGCTCTCACACACACACTCACAGATCCGAGGCGGTAAAGTGCCGCCTTGGTCGCCTCACGGTTAGACCACTCTGTGCAAGAGCATAGATTCTTGGTTACTTTTTTGTTTTTCGGAAACGTTACTTTATGCCTTTCGGGAAAATCATTCTCTTAACTCCCTCTTGATTGTCAATATTGGCTTGTCCCTGTCCAGGTTTTTTAATTGTTGACCTATGGTCTATGGGTCTACGGTCTACACTCTTGCCTAAAACGCTTGGTTTATTTGGTGTTTGTAGACCAAGTCTACGGAATCACCATTTCTGACCACTCACCAGTTGTGGCTGTTCAGTGTGGATTGATCAACAGAAAACGCCAATTTTGCCAATAAAAATACGTGATGGAAGACGTGGTTTCGGGGGAATTTGAATATCACAATATGACCCCTAGTCCATTTGCTTGTCTGCCGGTTCATATAATTCTGAGAGACTGAATTGAAAGAAGGAAAGACACAACATCCTTTCGACAGTTCCCTATGGTGTCGAATATAGCGAACTTCAGGAAGTACCTTTTGAGTCCCAGAGTGGCGTCTAATGCTCAGCACTTTTCCGCTTTTCTTCTTAGCCGCAACCATAATCATCAAGTTCCTGAATTAATTAAACGAAAGGCGATCACAAAAACCGATAGTTCCCTATGGTGTCGAATACTTTTTAACCCCAAAAAGGACCCGTGGCCAACTTGGACATATACTATTAGCTCTCTGGCAAGTCCCTGGAGAACAAACAATCTGCAGCATCTCACCCTGGTACGATTATTTCCTGGGAAATAATTACTCTGTCGATCTGCTGTAATATCATGCCCACGTTTTGCGTAAGTAAAGCTACCTCAAATACCGGTAGTTCCCTATGATATCTCCATTTAAAATACCGTTAGGAAGGACCCGTAAAGCCCACAAACTAACGCGCTCCGTCTCAAATCCTGAATTGCAGTGCGGCACGCTATCCCTTATCCAGCCTATCCATGAACTCAGCTAGGTTTACAGGGGCTGTATCCTCGGTTTGTTCAGGTATTGATTCCGGTTCTGGGTTCTGCTGAGAATCGTCATCCTCTGTAGACCGGTCTACACTCTCGCGTAAATCGCTTGATTCAGTCTGGTTTGTAGACCGTAGACCTGTAGACCGAGTGAATAATTGAAAAACTCTTGTCGGTCGACCCTGGTTTTTCGTAGGTGTGTTCACCCATTCGCCGACACCATCTCTGACCAGATCATTCAAGGCGGCTTCTGACTCATTCGCAGTGGTAATGCTTTTGATTCCCTGTTGAACCTTTCGAATAGACACCTTGCCACCTTTGCCACGAATAAAACGGATTAGCCGTTTCTGTAGTTGCTGCTGTGGAGTCTCTTTAATGCCTTCCTCAGAGTCGAACAAACGATACACCCTGAGTGATTCATTTTTAAACCACTCTGCTATATGGATAGCATTGTGCATTGTCTTTGAGCTGACTCGTTCAGTCTTCTGACCTCTGGTAACACATTCGATACAATGAAAGATCAGAGATAACCTGAGAGGGATTTCTTCTAGCTTTGACCACTCAGCAGATAGATCGCCGGTCTTGGTGAATGCTTCGGCATTATGCCACTGGAAAAACTTTTCATAAGCCTGGTGTGCTTCGGGTGTCAGATAGATCGATACTGGCTCATATTCGCCCGCTTCCGTCTCCATTGGCTGAAGCTCGTCTAATGACTCAATCAGTGTAACCAAGGCTTCTTCAATCTCGTCCGGTATTCCTTCACCTGGAAACTTTTTGACGGTACGTGGTGGATACACTTTGAGAAAACGAGACATCAAACCGCTTTCCCGATAGCTGCTATCCATCATCCGCTGGTATGTCTTTGGTTGCGTGTTCCCGCCAATGCTGGTTGCGGCATTCGGTACAAGCATATCGCAAGGATCATGTTTTCTATGAACCTGCATTGTTCCCAGACTGTAGCATTCCAGTATGGTCGACTCATCAGATCCTTTTGAACCACTGTATTTATTTAGATTACCGATCACTCCTGATAATTCGTCTCTAATAATTGGAATGCCTTTCGGATTGTTTTTGATGATGTATGCTAATCGTTCAAGTGTTACATCACCGACAATTTTATCTATGATTCTTGGCTCGTCCGGCTTTTCCGGTTCATCTGGAGGGGGGCTGTCTGCCTTAGCCAATTCCTTGATGTACTCTTTCATTCTGGTGTCATAGACTGCCTTCCGTAGTGCATAGGCTTCTCTCACCTCTTTGTTTCTGGCATGTGCTTTCGCTTGAAGTTTGTAAATCGGACCAGTCGCCAGTTTCATCGCTGGTGATTTCATGCTGCCGCTCTCCGCAATCACAACACCCCAGAGAATCGCCGGGACTTTCCAATTCTTCGTTGTCCTGAGAACACGCGAAGCCCCCACCAAAGAAGCAACCACCACTAGTAACGGGAGTGCAATAAAAGCAGGGTCACACCTCAAGGACTTAGCCCCGGCTGTAACATAATTCCGAAGCACTGAGGGAAAGTGCTCGACTGGAAACGGCTTGTATTCTTCCGGCTCATCAAATTGATTTGTATCGTTTCTATCTTCTTTTTGCTCTGATTCATCCAGCTGTATCTTGAATGGTGGTGCGTTCTCTGCCTTTTGAATCAATGCGTCAACGCTCGCTTGATGATCAATCCCTGTCAATTGATTTTCATTCATCACATCTCGTATGTCTTTACCACCGGATTCAGTTATTTCACCATCAGGGAAGATCACTTTGACTTCAGAAGCATATGGGACAATCTCACCGGCCAGAGAATTAGCACCCTTTACGCCTGGTTCGTCATTGTCGCCGATCACAATCACTCGTTTTCCAGTGAAGATATCAATCGGGCAATTCTTAGCAGACTTTGCACCATGCGTATTAGTCACGACTGAATAATCATCAGGGAGACGGGAATAGATCGCCAGCGCGTCTGGTATCCCCTCTACCTTGATAATCGTATGAGCTGAATTAACTACCGACTTTCCACCAAGCAAAACCCAACCATCAACAGAGCCCCGCAATAAATGCGTTTTGCGTTCGCTTGGTCCATTTGGAACGGCTGGGAAATTTCCCCCGTCCAATCGATAAATAATCCACCCTGCAGGCTCGTCTGAGTCCCGATAGGCTGGAAACGCCACGCATTCAAACCGATTACTCTGTGGTGCCTTCATTGGCCAGATACAGAACTTAGCGTTTGCAGCTTTTACCGCCTCTGCTGTAGCTGGTGACTTATGTTTCACCCATGAATTCAGCTTTCCCTGATCAAAGTCTATGAATTGAACCTGATCAGCAAAAGGTTTTGCTTTCTTCTCTGGTACTGGATGTCGGCTCTTTACTGGCTTGGATGGGGACAAATTGAGATATTCCCCAACCTTATTAACGGCTTCAGGAAAAGTACAATCAAGCCACCATTTAACGGCTGAAATGCCATCGCCGTTACCTTGACTAAAACACTGATTGCAGAACACAACACCCTTCTCAATATCGAGTGCTCTGAAGCGATCTTTTCCCCCGCATTTCGGGCAAGGATGATGTTTTCCGTCCAGGGATTCTGAAGGAACCCCAATACTTACCAGCAATCCCAACCCTCTGCCCTGGATTGATCGCTTTATCTCTTCTTTGTCGTAATGTCCATTGGAATTTGTAGGCATCTTTCCCACCTCATACGAATTCTGGAGAATGGGAAGTGAGAACAGACCGCAAAATATAGGGCCGTTTATTAGCCTTTGCTCTGGTCGATAGAATACTCAGAATTGAGAATCGACTTTTGCGAACTTGTATTGAGTTTGGGCTTTTATTTGCTACCATTAGAGCATCCCCATCAAGGATAAACTGAAGAATAAGAGAACAGCCTCGAAGCCTGCTACGCTTTGGGGCTGTTTTCGTTTAATGGGGTGGATTGCGATTCAATAAACCGGTCAATCTCTGTCCGGGCGTAACGAATCGCAACGCCGATTTTTACACAACGGATCTTTCCGGCTTCTCGCATCTTCCAGAGGGTACGCTCACAGCAACCAAGTAGACGTGCTGCTTCTTTTCCAGTGATAAGAACAGGGGGTTCCTGGGAATTGGTACTCATAATATTCTCCTGATTTCTGGTTGCTTTCAGTGTCATTGTGGTCTCAACAAATCAACCACATGCAAGCAGATTAGCAACGTAATTCAGGAGGTAAATAACGAATACGATAGATTGGAACATTGGTCACAAGGTTGGGAGATTGGAAATAACAGATTGGAATATTGGACAACAGATTGGACATTGGACACAATATATCAGTTACTGAGAACGCAATTCCCTTAATGATGCTTCACAAGTATCGCGTGCGTCACCGATAGGGTTTTTGTTCAATATGAATTCCAGAAGTTCGCATACTTGCTCTCGATTATACCCTTTGCAATTTTTTCGTTTTATACCTGATTCTTTCAAGTATTCTCTGAGTCGGGATTTTCGATAACTCGTGAGATCCAATAACTGTTTGCATGAGTAATATTCATCATCAGTCATTTCATCAGCTGCTATTCGTACCCCCTCTACTGAATCCGAAAGAGAAGCCCTCAAGTCAAGGCATGGTGAGTTTATAAGAGATAGACGTGGATTGAGTGTGACTGCAAGTATTTCTAGTTCAACAACTACTTTCGAATAAGCCTTAGTAATACCTAAATCACGGAATGATTCTTCTGACTCAATATGACTGAACTCACTGACTGCGTGAACCTCATCGGCCCAAAATGCAAAGTATGGGGATTCTGCTTTAACAGTGCTCATATAATAATCCCAGAGTCGGGTGAGATAAATGTTTTTTAATGCTGCCAGTCGAATTAAGCTGATTGTTAAATTGCGGAACATTATATTGCAAAACCCCAACGCATCATCGTAGAGATCATTGTTTTCTAAAATATCACTGAGAGTCTTTCCCTCACGATCTGCCTGTTCTCTTTTGTTATGTAGCGCGGCTTCAAATCCTTTGGTAGACGTATTCTTTGCAAGTAACCCTTGTTCCTTTGGGGATATGTGACCATTGATTAGTTGCCGGACCATGTACCTCTCTTTTGGGTATGGTTCACATCGACTAATGGCCTCATGGCACCATAACGTAAGGCAGTAAATCGCCTCGCCTTCATCAGCTAATAGCCGCTCAGTTATTTGTTGTTCTGGTGCCCAAAATAGATAGTTTGGGAGATCAAATCGTGATGCATATTTAGGAATATCATAATCTGATTCGTTGAAATCAGGAGCATTTAGATCATTGAATGGAGCAGAGGTTGAGTCGAAATAACCAAGCCCCCCATTAGATTTGCTACAAGTATTGACAATTAAACCAATACTCCATTTCGGGCCATGATAATTAAAGTTTTGTGACATGATCGCCCCCTGTGGCATATCCCCTGAGAAGTGAAAAACGCGGCGGGCCGGTTCAGGGTGACCAGCTTTCGGGAGCTAACCTAGCCGCGTGAATTCTGTACTAATTCCAGTGAGAAACTGTTATATTTATCATATTAAGTCTACCTAAATTACCAATTATTTTGTACTTGAAGGATACGCAATATGAGTGTCTCGGGTGAAGTTCTATTAGTTGTTCTAGCATGTTTTGTTAGTTTTATCCTCGGTCTAGTAGCAGACCGAATAATGCAAAAGAACTCTGAAGGTGAAAAACGTAAACAATTACGCACAGGATTGAAAACAGTAATTAACCACAACGATGAATTAATGGGCGGTTTGTCGACTTGAGTACAAGATCCAGGTACAACACCTCATTTCAACGTAGATATAGCTCTTTTGGATGCTACTTCTGCTATCAAATATGAACTTTTGAGTGATGTTTCACTTTGTAAGGATGTAGATAAATTACGCTACGAACTTACACATTTGTCACGAAAAGTGGATGTTCTCTTTAGCCTACGATTCAATCCAATTTTTATAACACAACCAATTGGGGAAAACGGCAAAAGGCTTGGTGATGCACACAAAATAGATTCGATTGGAAAGCATATCTCCACAATAAAACCTTTGATCGATCCACTGATAGTGAAACTCAGTAAGTAAAGATTTTCAACTGCACCGCATTATGCAGCGCGTAAAATTCAAGAATCTTCTATCTTACTGTCACTGCAATGCTTATCAAAATCACTCTGAGTCCTGCCGGCCCTATTTTTGCCTGTTACATTATCTTTCATTTCTTTGCGAGTTGATACGAGTGTAAACATTGGTGTATTACACTGAATTCAGCCAGTTCGAAACATCCTTCAAGCTTTGGTTTCTGCTTTCAGGATAACTTGCGCAATCCGATTTATCGGAATCATTTCAAGCGAGAAGAACACCGCTTTTTCATGTTTTTCACCACCTCTTCCTGTGTGCAAACTAAGTTTATAGCACTGATTTGCGGCATCTGTTGACCGTTTCAAAGCAAAAACGACATTGCTTTGGTACTACTGATGCGCTTTGATTGTTTATCATTTTCCTGAAATTTGAACAGAGAACATTGAGGCCAGGGGTCTATCTTGAGTGTAATCGAACTGAATGAGATTGAGGGCTTAAAAGATTTTCATGCTGATTGGAATCGATTATTGGCCGTGACACCCGGGGGAAGTTTTTTCCAGTCTCTCGATTGGTTACAGGTCTACTGGCAGCATTTTCGTGAAAAACAGTACTTGCGTGTGCTAATCATTCGCGATGCAGATGTAGTCACAGGCATTGTTCCTTTATGTGTGCGGAGTATCAAGACAAAGTTCGGGTCGTGCCGTATCTTGACTTACCCGTTTGATGACTGGGGGAGTTTCTACGGACCCATTTCTGTCAATCCCGAGGCGACTTTGACGACAGCGATGAATTTCATTGAGCAGTCTCAGCGAGACTGGGACCTCATTGATTTGCGCTGTGTGGACGCCGACGGATTTGACGACAGCGCTACAGAAAGGGCGCTAGAAGCTGCGAATCTTTCGTTTAAAAAGTCTTCGTGGAATCAAACTGCTTATGTCGATCTTAATCAAAATTGGGATGACTATCTGGCTGGTCGATCAGGAAAAGCGCGTCAGACCTATCTTCGTTCAGAAAGAAGAGTGGAAAAAGAAGGGGAGATTGAATTCATGCGGTACCGGCCGCGTGGAGAGAGTTTTGGCGAGAGTGATCCACGTTGGGACTTGTATGAGATTTGTGAGCAGATCGCCCGCAAGAGTTGGCAGGGGGAGTCAACGACAGGCACTACCTTGTCACATGAGAACGTAGCCCAATATTTCCGAGATACGCATGAAAGTGCTGTACGTTTCGGAGCGGTCGATTTAAATTTACTGTATGTCTCAGGGAAACCGGCTGCCTTCAATTACAACTATGCATATCAGGGGTTAGTTTATTCGCTACGGATGGGATTTGATCCGAGCATTTCCAATAAGGGACTGGGACGGTTACTGATGGGGCGGATGCTTCGAAACAGTATGGAGCGGGGAGATCGAATTTATGATATCGGCCCTGGGTCTCTGGATGCTAAGAAATACTGGTACACATCAGTTGAGAACAGTTATCGGTATGTGCATTATTCCCCTGTCTCTAAAATTGCGAAGGTACTGCAGATAAGTAACCGTGTTGCGAATTGGTATCGCGACCGATTTTTGAATGATGTTGTGTCTGCAAAACAAGATACCGCAAGTCCCGAGATTCCGACTTCTTAGCATTGAAGACGTTGTCAGCAATTTACTCAGTGTATTAGTCTTCTTTAAACATTTTTTAGGTTCGTCCATGCTTTCTCAGCCTACTCAAGTTCATTTAAGAATCCCACGTCCTGCACAGGTTACACGCGCGTTATTGGTTACGATTGGCGTATTGCTCAGTTTGAGTCTTGGCTCGCAGTTAGTGAAGTACGGCACGGGGCATGATCAGGTATTCGGAATGATTCCTCTGCTTTACGTTGACTATGAAGCCAACTTGCCGACTTGGTATTCTTCCATGGCTTTACTGATGGCTTCGTTTATATTGTGCCTCATTGCTTTAAGCAAACGATTTCAAGCGGATCGATTTACCTTTCACTGGTTTTTCCTGTCAGGCTTGTTTTTTCTACTCTCGGTGGACGAGGTGGCTACGATTCACGAATGCGCGATCGAACCGATGCGCAGGCTGATAGATGCTCAGGGAGTCTTACATTATGCGTGGGTGATTCCCGGAGGCATCTTTGTATTGATCGTAGGAGCCATAATGTCGCGGTTTTTGATCGCGCTTCCAGCCCGGACACGTAATCTATTTCTCACAGCCGGTGCCGTTTTTGTTGGGGGAGCGATCGGCGTTGAAATGATCAGCGCTTACCATGCGTATTCACATGGAGAGAAAAACTTACTCTACTCGCTGATTATCACTTTTGAAGAAGCAATGGAGATGCTGGGGGTGATCATCTTTATTCATGCCAGCCTGGAATATCTTTGCGAGAGCGTGAAAAGTTTTCAGATTGAGATGCCAAGCAAACAAGACGTTGTTGCTTAAAGCCTCGGAATCCAACCAAAGCGACTGGTATCGGATCAGTTTTTCAGGTCAGGTAGGGGCGTGGGCATTTTTTTTGCGGCAGGTCAATCTCGCTACGTCTGAGTGTTTCACATACCCAGGTGCAACGCATTTCAAACACTGGCAATCTCGTAAGAAACGTGGAACTGTTTTCCATCGCAAGTCTTTTCTATTTCTGTGTTTGTGGGTGTTGTTAATTTGTTGTCGATTTATGTTCAATCGAACATATAAACGAAGTTCTATACTTGATTGTTCTCAGGATGTCATTTACGATACGGGCTCAAAATATAGCGACTTAAACTCTTCTGGAGTCTTAATATGACGACCGTATTCAAACGAATTTGTTTGATCACAATGATGTGTTCTTGTGTAGCAGGCTCAGCAATCGCTGTTGAGGGAAACAAGCCAGCGAATTTGACATACGAAGAGCACATTCGACCGATCTTTCGGGCTCATTGTTTTGACTGTCATGGGGCCACCAAGGAGATGAAAGGCGG
>JAJFIP010000216.1 GCA_021774875.1 Emcibacter sp. | reverse complement strand
CCCAACCTTCCCATTTTAGATCGGGGAACGCGGGAACGCCTTTGAGTGCCAGTTTCCCATCACTGGGATCCTGCACAGAACCATCTGCGGGGATCTCTCTGATTTTAATATTTCGGAATGAGACTAGATCGTTGTGATCTTGCAGACAGATGTGTCCTTTGGTTGGTTTTCCGAACTTGGGGAATTTCGAGAACTTGCTGGCGGCGACCCGTTTGTCCCAGTCGGCGCTCCCTTTATTGAAACGGAAATATTTCACACCATTCATAACGACTTCGGAACGATCAGGCCCCACTCTGAGGAAGAGATAATTCCACTCACCGGCGGGACGTGTGGCATCCACGACGGCGGGCGTGACTTTTTTGCCTGCCTTTTCTGCTTCGATCATCCACTTGGGTGTCGCTGGTTTATAAAGCTGATAAAGCCAACCTGCTTTTTGAGGGTCGTGTCCATCGACGTTATCCTGAATCTGAATTTCCGGCCCGGTGCGCCAGGGAGTCTTTTCCTCTTCTGTAACGTGAAACATCAGGCCGCTATTGCCCTCTTTAGAAATGCGATACTCAAGTGAGATCTCGAAAAATTCGAACTGATCTTTCGTGATAATGTCGCCGGCCCCTTTTCCAGAACGGGAGAGAACACCATCTTTGATTGTCCAGCCATCACTGACATTGTCTTTTTTATAATTGCGCCAGCCATCAGTCGTCTTTCCATCAAATAACAGTTTCCAGCCACTACGTTGTTCGGCTTTCGAGAGGCGATTTAATGAATCATCGGCACTCGCAGTTGCCACCGTGAGAGAAAGGCTGACGGGAATCAGGACCAACATCAAGCATAATTTGTTGCGCATCATGGATGAACCTTCTTTATGAATCGGTAATCGACTGGAATCGATGGAGTGAGTATCAACTTGGAGTGAGAACGATTTCTTATTACTACTGTTATCCAACATTTCCCAGGGAGAATCAACCACAAACGTAGGCTGACTCCCCAAATTTTTAATGCCATCTGAAGGGCGATTGTGTATACTCACAGGGTTAAACGAAAAGTCTAGTTTTTTGAGGTAGGTGCTGCCCCTTTAATAGTTGCTATCTCAATTCAGTTCACATACATAAAAAAACGAATGGAGGCGTAGTATGAAACGTTTTGTCAGATCCTCATTATTTGGTCCACTTGTCGTCTGTGGCTTGTTTACTGTGCTCTATGCCGCGCCGCCTACGACGAATAAAACCAATACGCACGGCAATTTATATAACATGTATACTGGTGCCCTTCATGTTGATGATTCTGGAGTCGTTGCCATTCCATCGCGTTATCGATGGAGTGTCGAGACGAGCTGGAGAGGAGTCGACTTAAACGGCAAAAACCTTCCCGATACGCGAGTGATGCTGCGCTTGCATGATCCCGACCATAACTTCACCGCACTCACAGCGCAGATGGACTTGGCTACTGCTGCAAAACTCCATCACGAACTGGGGAATATCATCGTGAAGAAACTGGAAAATCCTGACTATCAATATCGACCACAACTTTACCGCCCCGATCAAATACCGACCAAACGAATTATTGGCATCAAAGCAAACGGTACTGCAATTGTTGAGGATGTGGACAAAGCCAAATAATAATTTTTGCAAGTTGGTTTTTTGTTCAAGATTGATTATTGCTTTAGCTTGATTGAGAACTAAATGAATAATCCCATGTATGATGAATTTGCCAGAGAATATGACTCGGCGATTCAAAATAATTCTTATAATGCGCATTATGAACGCCCTTCATTGCTGTCACTGCTCCCTGACGTGAAGGAGAAAACAGTGATTGATTTAGGCTGTGGGCCGGGGCTTTATTCTAAACTTCTGGTTGGGAATGGCGCTAAAGTTACTGCCGTTGATGGTTCTCAAGAAATGGTTCAAATCGTAAAGGAAAAATTAGGTGATCAGGTTCACTGCTATTTTCAGAATCTTGCTGACGGTTTGCCCCAAGAACAGGATCAGACCTTTGATGTCGCCGTTTGTCCTTTAATGATTCATTATCTGGAAGATTTCACGAAACTGTTTACTGATATCAAGCGAATCTTGAAACCGGATGGCGTTTTCATATTCTCTACGCATCATCCGTTTGTCGATTACCAATTCTCTCCCTCAGGTAATTACTTTTTGACTGAGAAAATCGTGGATGAGTGGGATACGTTAGGACGCCCGGTGCGGGTGGAATACTATCGACGTCCTCTGACCTCGATTATTCAAGCCATTGTGGATGTGGGGATGTGTGTCATTGAGCTGACTGAAGGAAAACCGGCCTCCCACATGCAAGAATCGTCTCCGGAAAACTACGAAAAATTAACAACCGAACCAGGATTCCTGTTTATTAAATGTAAAGGAATTTCTTAATATCAATTTTATCGTTTGATGATAATATAGAATATGAATAGACCTGTGTTTGATGTTTGGCCGTTGCCCTTAAGTGAATCGTAGTTTGCTCTGTACTCCCCCTGCTCTTTTTGCTGTTGAATCAGTGATCCTACTTTTAGCAAGGAAATACGAACGTGTTTACGCTCAATATGAATGAATTGACTCCTGAGCAACGTGTAATGGTCGAATTATGGGAAGCGCATTTAGAGGCCGAATTCGAAACCAAAGATGCCATTGCGTCTTGCGATACAATGACCGAGCATCCTTATGTGAATCATGTGCCCACGTTGACTGGTGGCGTGGGGCGTAAGCAGCTTGAATACTTTTATGACAAATATTTTATACCGCATATGCCAACCGACATGGAAATGGAGTTAATTTCACGGACTGTCGGGCAGAACCGCATTGTGGACGAATTTGTAAGTCGCTTTACGCACACAGTCCAAATGGACTGGCTATTGCCGGGAGTACCGCCGACAGGGCGACGGTTAGAAATCGTCGTTGTTGTGATCGTTACTTTTGAAGATGGTAAAATGAGTGAGGAACATATTCACTGGGATCAGGCTTCAGCACTGGTACAGGCGGGGTTGCTTGATCCTGAAAATCTCCCGGTTTCTGGTGCGGAAGCAGCGCACAAGATGCTCGATCGGAACTCTGTTCCCTCGAATCAATTGATCAAACGCACGATTTCAGATGAACTTCTCTAAGGTGTTGAATCGCGTTGTGGCTCTGCACCAGGATTGTCCTCATAGAAAACCATAACAAACATGAGCATGCACCAGGAAATTGCAGACTGGGATGGCAAGTCTACCGATGACATTCATTTAATTTATGATCGTTATTATCACAATCCCTCATTTGTTTCTGAGATGATTTCATTGATAAAACAAGTGCCTTATCAAAAAGGTGCGACCTGGTTGTTAAAAAAATACTTGGAAGATCAG
>JAJFIP010000215.1 GCA_021774875.1 Emcibacter sp. | reverse complement strand
ACCTGAATAATATCAGAAAAAGACTGATCTCCCGGACCATGGCGCACAAGCAGCAGATCGCTAAACCCGATAATTGCGGTCAACAGGTTATTAAAGTCATGGGCTACCCCGCCCGCGAGCTGTCCCACGGCCTGCATTTTCTGTGACTGGGCAAATTGTAATTCCAGGTTTTTCTGTTCTGTTGTATCAATGAGATATATAATAGCAACCTTGTCGTGGTCATCAAATTTATTGAGACGGGTGATATATATCTGACCATGCTTTTCCCCTTTGCCCTTGAATCCCAGATCGGTGATAGAGCTGGCCTGTCCTGTATCTAACGTGGCTTTTATCTGGTCATAAAATTCCCCATATTCCTCTGGATCAATGATATGATTCAGGCTACGGGTATTTTTAATGTCCAGTTCCCGCACATATTCCCGGAAAATACGGTTTCTTTCCAGAACTTCCCCCTGCTCGGTTACGATGGCAATGCCAATGGGGGATTCTCTGAAGAATCGACCAAAATTGATATTTTCTGTATCGGTATCATTTGCCGCCTCATCTGACTGACAGGAAAAAACCTGACAAATTCTTAAAGAATCATTGGCCGAGAGAAGAGAGAGAGAAGCGTCGCTTTGCTGATCACCCAATATTGCCTCAATTGGCAGAAAATCCAGTAATATTTCTTCGCCGGATAAGGTTTGTATCTGAATTTGCCCGTTTAACTGTTTTGGTACGATGGAACAAAAATCAGCCAGAGGAATAGGCAGTTGCACATCTTTAACGGACTGTCCTGTCATCCAGTGAAGAAGCATATCATTGGCATAAATGATTTGGCCCTCCTCCGATACGACAATCAGACCACTATCACTACAATCCAGAAAACTGCCCAGCAGTTCCAGATTAAAACTATCATCACTACGCCGCATATTTTCCACCGGTATTTCCGATGAGGCTTCAGAAAATATCCAGTTGATAAATTTTTCCTGGCCGATCTTCCGATTTAAAATTACTTCGACATATTTTGTTTCACTCTGCCCTGAATCCAGCTGAATAATCCGTGATTTCCGTGCTCCCATACCTAATGCGGATATGTAATCCTGCAATTCCTTTGCCTGCTCGTCTTTAACCAACTCCAAGGGAGATAAAATTTCTCTTTCAAGGCTTTCCTTGAGAAAAAGACGATAGGGCATGTTGCAATAAACCATATCCCCGGCCAAAGAGGTAATGACGTGTGGCTGCACCATCTTGGTCACTGTGAGAGGTTCAGAAAGTTCAGGAGATATTTCGCACCCAGTATAAAAACACCGGCCAATCATCATTGCACTTATAATGATACTGGTGGCTGCCAGGAATAAACCCAGGGTCAAATTGCCAAGAGCCATGCCCAATAATATACCAGCCAGAGACACAAGTCCCCCAATGCCACCAATGGTAATCAAAAAAGGATAATCGACTGATTTAGGTCGTAAATTCATAATTTTTTATAACACCCTAACCTTGAAAGTCAACAAAGCCTATATTTCTGATGGACTATAGGTAGCGGCTTCACCTTTCTTGAGACGCATGATATATCCAATAACCTCGGCAACGGCTTTATAATGATCTTCCTGAATTTCCTCATCCACCTCTACAGTTGCAAATAAGGCTCTGGCAAGGGGCGGATTTTCGAGGATGGGTATATCATTTTCATCGGCCACCTCTCGTATTTTCCGGGCAATATGATCCACGCCCTTGGCGACAACCATTGGCACTTCCATTTCTCCCTGTTTGTATTTCAGGGCGACCGCGTAATGAGTCGGGTTGGTCACCACAACATCCGCATCCGGGACGGCGGCCATCATTCGGGTTCTGGCACGTTCCTGCCTGATCTGGCGCAGACGGGCCCTGACATGAGGATCACCATCGGTTTGTTTCAGCTCATCTTTCACTTCCTGCTTGGTCATACGCATTTTTTTCAAATGCTGAAACTTCTGAAACAGAAAATCAAGACCGGCAATAACCGCCATGACCGCCACAACCCCACCCAGAATGCGTAACACCATAATATATATCACATCCGCCACTTCTGAAGGATTACGGGTCATCATCTGTTCCAGCCGGTCTCGCTCTGGCCATACCAGAAATACAACCATACTGCCGACGATGATAATCTTGATGATAGACTTTGTAATCTCAACAAAATTCTGCATTGAAAATAGTCGTTTAAGACCTGAAAGCGGTGAGATCTTGTTCAATTTTGGTATAATTTTTTCCACTGTGAGCATAGGTTTATTCTGGATTACCGCGCCAAGCAGGGCACCAACCATTAAAATAATAATCGGCAGCGTGAGATAACTGAAAATATCGCCAAAAATACCAGCTGCATAATTACGCAGGTTATTGCCGTCCATATTTATTTTATAGGAAGAACTAAATACGCCCCCAAGTATTTCCCGGATGCCCGACATAGTGGATTTTGCCGAAACCAGAATGATCACCGTAGCAGAAAACAGGATAAACCAATGTCTGACTTCCTGACTCTTGGCCACTTCTCCCTTTTCCTGCGCCTCCTGCAATTTTTTGGGCGTCGGTTCTTCTGTTTTTTGGGATTCGTCTTTATCATCTGCCATGGATAGTTATCCCTGATAGAGGAAAGCACCTAAAGCACCTTCCATATTTTGCAAAAACCAGTTCATACCTGCGGCAAGTACAATTCCCAGAATCATAAAACCTGCCACGATATTCAGTGGCATGGCAATAAAAAATACCTGAAGCTGGGGCATTAGCCTTGCCAATATACCCAAACCAATATTAAAGATCAGACCATAAACAATGAAAGGCGAGGCAATCTGTACCCCTAGAAAAAAAGAGTTGGCCACCGTGCGTACCACTATTTCCGCAAAATCATTCATTTTAAGCTCCCCACCAACGGGAAACAAAATATAGCTGTCATACATGGCAGAAATCATCATATGGTGTATATTTGTAACAAAAATCAGCACCACCGCCATCAGAGTCAGAAAAGTTGACATCAAAGCACTCTGCCCCCCCTGTGCCGGATCAAAGGCTTGAGCCATGGCGAGACCAGTTTGCATGGCAATGATGGTGCCGCCGGTATGTAGAGCACTCATCAATAGCTTTATGGCTGTTCCGATAAGAAGTCCGATAAATATTTCAAAAAAAATCAGCACCACCAACATGATGGGCGACTCAGGCATTGGAGGTAATATGGAGCGGACCGAAGTATAAATCAGAAAAGATGCCGCCAGTGCCATGATAAGTCGAACACGCTGGGGAATTGCGGTTTCTCCTAATGCGGGAAGCAGCATGACCATAGCTCCCAACCGGGAAAAAACCAGAAGAAAAGCGAATACCTCCGCTGGTAAAAGGTCAGCCAAGATTTACAATCCGTTCCACAATAAGTCCCATAAAGTCCCCCATTGTCTGTCCCATAAAAGGTAAAAAGATAAACAGGGATACAAAGATGGCAATTATTTTAGGAACAAAAGTCAGGGTCATTTCCTGAATCTGTGTCAATGCCTGAAACAAGGCAATGGTCAGGCCGACAAACAAGGCTACCAGCATAACAGGCCCCGCCACCTTGATTAAGACCCATATGCCTTCCTGTGCTATATCTAATACGTCCGCCCCGTTCATAATGTATCTTTCTTACTCAATTTCTGGCTGAATTATATTATTAAAGAGTGGCATATCTGTTGGGAAATCACCTAAGCCTTACATAGGCATTTTGATGATGTCCTGATAAGCGGCAATCACTTTGTCACGCACGGCCACAACAGTTTCAAGCACCATTTCAGCATTTTGTACAGACGTTACTACATCCACAAGATCTGCCTTGCCATTCAGGGCTTCTATTCCCGCGCTTGCGCTACCGCCCACGGCTTGCGTTGTATCCGAAATAGCAGCTTTCAAAACGTTGGAAAACGAGCCGGCCCCTTCACCATGCACGGAGCCTATGTCAGAAATACTGCCGATTTTGTCTTTACCATTGCCAATACCCTGGTTTTTTATGGCATTGGCATAGGCATTTGCGGCATCCATGGCTTTGATATTCATTATCTAAATCCTGTTCTTTTCAAATCATCTCAACAGATCAAGGGTACGCATCATCATACTTTTTGATACTTCGATGGAATTGAGGTTGGCCTCATAAGACCGTTGTGATTGTTTCATATCCATAGCCTCAATCAGGCCATTCACATTGGGTGTCTTGATGTAACCATTTTCATCCGCAGCCGGATGGCCGGGTTCGTACCGAAGCCCGAAATCCGACTGGTCAAAGGT
>JAJFIP010000214.1 GCA_021774875.1 Emcibacter sp. | reverse complement strand
TTTTTCCTTGGATCCTTCTGCCTTATACCAAATTGATGAAATCATCAATTTACCGTTCTCTTCTGTCACGATATGATGATGACCGAGCCCTTCAAATTCACCAACTAATGGCAAGGCATCAATCGCTTTATCTTCAGCCTTTGCAATAATAGCTTTGCTCCTGGATCCTTTTGGAACAACATCTATTTCCTTATATAAGGATTGCAGTACTTCTTCTATAACGGCATACCCATGAGCACTATTCGTCATAACTACTGCAACAACTTTTTTTTCCGGGTGAACATATAGGTAAGAATATATGCCAACTCCACCTCCCCCGTGTCCAATAGCACCGCCTTCAAATATTCCCCAGCCCAACCCAAAGGCAGCCAAAGGCGTCCTGATAGTCTCAGTACGCATTAACTGCGCGCTATTCTCTGATAAAAAATTCTTGCCGTTATGCGCCTTCCCATCAAGTATATGTGCCCGCCCAAAAGCAACAAGGTCAGTCGCAGACATCATAATAGTTGCACCAGCTGGTGCATATTTTGGACTAAGAAAAGGGGCATTTGCACGAATGTTATGGCCCGTATCAGGATCTAGAAAATGCCCAATAGTCGCCCGGTATAACAAAGCATTCTCTGGTTGCGTAATCGCATGGTTCATTTCAAGGGGTTTATAAATGCGTTCCCGAACCAAATCATACCAACTTTTTTGTGTAATCCGTTCTACAAGATAACCCGCCAGAACTAGCCCAACATTACTGTAGGACAGTGCCTCACCAGGAGCATGAACCTGCCCCAATGTACGCGCTCTATTTATCAGATCAATGATGCGTTCTTTATCAGGAGTATCAGTATTGAGGCCTATACTTCCTTCATGATCAATGCCATTGGTATGATTTAAGAGCATCTTAACGGTAATTTCCGCAGCAGCGGTTTTATCCGCAAGAGTAAAATCAGGTAAATAATATTGCAGCGGCTTATCAATATCAATCAAACCCTCATCAACCAATTGCATAACCAATGTCGTCGTCAATACTTTAGTTATTGATCCTATAAGCATGATTGTATCTGTTGTAACCGGTACGCCAGTGTTTATATTTACTACTCCGGCAACAGCCGTTAGCAGTTCATCGCCTTTCCAAATAGCCACACTCGCACCAGCAACGTTATTTTTAACAAGGGATTGCTCTAGTAGTTTCTGTAAATTATTCTCTGTTTGAGTATTTTGCGCAATACTCAAAGATAAAGAGAAAAAGATGCCTAAAAAAAAGAATGCTATCCCTGCTACGAAAACAGAAATTTCTTTTATAATATTTCTTGATGAAACCATATTAATTCTACTTTTCATTTTTAAAATTATACAAAAATAATAACCAAGAACTACATCTCTCAACCCAACATTCACTAATAGTTTGTAGCGATTCTCGTTAACTTGAATCTTTTGCATTAAACTAACCAGTAAAAAACATGTTCGTTCATTTTCAGTATTTTAAAGTTTATAAAATATTATATATTATTAGTCAATAATGATTAGTCAATAATGTATAATTTTGAACAGGTCCAACAAATGTGAAAGCCCAAAGGTGTCTAACAAACTGAGGGCTATTCAAAATCCAACGGCTTACTCATTTAACATTCCCTTCAATTTTGATTTTCGCTCTTATGTGGTTTCCACAACCACCAGCCAAACGCCCCCCAAACAATCACTATTATCCATGTCAGAGGAAAATAAAAATCAGAGCCGTCAACAAAGGGCTCAAAAATAGCAATCAATAATAACAATGCACCAATTACAACTGTCATAGCACGACCAGAAGACCCTCCTGGCATATGGAATTGTGACGTCACTGAGTCAGTGTCACTCTTACGTGCATATACCGCTAAACATGTTACAAACAGTGCAAACATCGCACATATACTAGCGGCCCCTACAATGGGCGATAACGCAGCACTGCTAAGGAAAACACCCGGCAAACTGGCCATTGTTACAAATATTGCCGCAATATGGGGTGACCCATATTTAGGATGAACCTTACAAAACACAGCAGGAAGCAAACCCATGGCACTAAGTTCAAAAACAATTCGGCTAGCTGCAAACAACACAGCATTCCATGTTGTTAACAATCCGAAAAGGCCCGCGATTAATACAACCTTTCCCAGAAAGCCGTCTCCAAGCAAAGCTCTAAACGCAGCTGCTGTTGGTAAATCTGCTGATAAAATGATCTCACGAGGTGCTGACATGGCCGCTGCAATAATTACAAGAGCATAAAACACCACAATGGCCAAAATAGAAAGCATGATAACATGCGCTATACTTTTCAGCTTTACGTCTGATGCTCGTTCCGCGATACCTTGCAACGCATAGTTAAAACCAAGCGTAAAGAAAGGTGCTATGGCTAACATACTGACGACCCCAACAATAGCATCCTTAGTTGTCGTTCCCCCAAATTTAGGGATAAGGTTAGCAACGTCCCCTTTAAATAATCCAGTAAAAATAAAAACAATCGCAGCCGCCAGAAATAGCACAACGAATATATTCTGGGCAGACGCAGCAAACACAGCCCCGCGATAATTTAACCACCCCATAAGCACAAGAAAACAAAGCCCTATAACCACGCGTAAAAGATATACATCTTCACCTAGAATACTATAAATAACATGCCCATCCGATAGGGGAACAATAGTAGATACTAACCACCCAATGGAAATAGATTCAAAGGCTGATATTGCAACATTACCAGCCGCCAAAAACCAACCGACAACAAAGCCCACCCGCGGTCCAAACACCATAAAGGTAAATATCATTTCCCCACCCGGTTTTGGAATTGCTGTGGCAAGTTCAAGATACCCAAGTGCTACCCAGCCTACGGCTAATCCGCCAATCAAAAAAGCTAGCACTGCGCCAAAGGAACCTGACTTTGCAAGCCATACTCCCATTAGCATAATCCAACCGACCCCTATAGCAGCCCCAAAAGAGATTGAGAAAAACTGCGTTAACGATAGGCTGCGCCCCAACTCTGAATTACTGCTCATTGCCCATCCTTTACATTATCCCTTATTTTTCTTATGTGATTTATGATAGTTTTCAATCCAAGTTCAAACGCAGAAGATATGCAGTCTGGTTCTGATGATGAGTTCTGTTATATTCTTGATAACCCAGACGATGGTAGAGTGAATCACTCTCGATTTCACATCCCAGATAAATTGTGTAAAAACCCATTTCCTTGGCAACGCCTTCCATGGCTTTACACAATTTACTCGCTACATTTTTACCTCTGGCGTCTTCTGTCACATACACATTACTAAGCCAAGGGGATACAAGGGGATCATGGTCTATGGTTTCTTTTTCCCTTAGAGAAATCAGCCCTATAACACATTCGTCTTCTATCGCAATAAGAGAAACAGGCAATTCATCCGACCGACCTTCATGCTCAAATTGGGCCTGCGTTTCTTCATAAGTACGGCCACTATATTTGCTCCATTGATCATGAACCCATTGCACAATCAAATATAAAAATTCAGGGTGATCTGCTAACCGTGCAACCTTAATATCCGCCATATTTCTCTATATTTCTTAATCTAATTTACTGAAACACATCTGCCTCGACAGTCGACTGAAACCGCCCCTGTCGAAAACCGTATTTAACTTCAATTTGCTTCCGTAATTTAAGTACACCTACTAAAAATTCATCTCGCATTGCACAAATTTCTTCTGCACTGTGCCCATCGACTTGTTTATTTATACTTTTTGTCATC
This sequence comes from Emcibacter sp., assembly GCA_021774875.1. Lineage (GTDB taxonomy): Bacteria > Pseudomonadota > Alphaproteobacteria > Sphingomonadales > Emcibacteraceae > Paremcibacter. The sequence goes on along the minus strand of JAJFIP010000214.1, from coordinate 51,347 downwards.
TGATCAATAAGGCCTTTCGACATGTCTGGAGCGGCTAATTTGCTATGTGGCAATCTAAATACCGGTGCCCAAGCTTGAAGGGCCTCACGTATATCTTTATCACCACAATTTGACCGAAAAATCATTGATGGACCAAAAAGCGCCCAGCGCAGGCCAGCCGCACTACAAAGTGCTGTGTCTATCTCTTCGGGCGTAGCTATCCCTTCACTAACCAAATGTAACATCTCATTGCGAACTGCCGCTTGTAACCGATTACCCAAATGACCCTCGATTTCACTTCGACAGTACAATGGTTCCTTGCCCCAATATTCGTAAAACTCCATCGCCCATTTTATTGTATTCCGGGATGTCTTCTCGCCCCCCACTATTTCGACAAGAGGCATCAAATAAACTGGGTGAAAAGGATGGCCAATGATAACACGCTCAGGGTTTTTACACATTGCCTGTAGTTTACTTGGCATAAATCCTGAACTTGAAGAGGCAATCACCACATCTGGACGTGCCACATCACCGATAGCAGTCATCACTTTACTTTTTAACACCACCTCTTCTGGTGTTGATTCCTGTATAAAATCAACATCTTCAATAGCATCCCTCAAATTCGTGGAAAAAATCAATCTTTCCTGGCACGCCCCCTCCCCTTGGGGAAAGTTTTGCATAATCGGCCACGCACGAGAAACCATATCACGCATTTTATTTTCCGCCTTTGGGCTAGGGTCTGTTACAACCACATCTAGGCCTTGCGCAAGAAAATGTATAGCCCAGCCAGTGCCAATCAATCCAGCACCCACAAGACCAATTTTTTTTACTTCAGCTGGTTTCACGCCAAACTTCATTTCTATTCCTCAACTACTCTGTAATAATCTGCACACCCTTGAGACGCATATAAGGATCAAGCCCCCTAATACCACCAAGCACACCATAGCCCGATCCACCATATGGTTCCGCTGAAAGCGCTGCCAAGTTGGCACCAGAAGAGGCCGAAGTCCTAATATCCACCCTGCCCGCTTCCAAGTCACGCGCCAAACGACGCGCCCTGCCAACATCACGAGTCCAGGCCGTTGCGGCCAGCCCATAGCGCACATCATTAGCTAGCGCAACAGCCTCAACCTCAGTTTTAAAGCTAATAATAGTCATTGCTGGCCCAAAGATTTCCTCTTGCGAAACTCTCATATCGTTACGTGCATTTACAAAAAGAGCTGGCTGCACATAATAACCACATTCTGGCTTATTCCCCGATACCTCTAGCACTTGAAGGTCGGCCCTTTCTTCCTGACCTATCTTCATATAGTCTTCTACCCGTTTATACTGAACCTGACTTGAAATTGGACCAAAATTCACAGAAGTATCTAGCGTGTCGCCAATGGTAAAAACATTCTTGACTGCGCGATAAATTTCCTCAACAATCTGGTTTTTGATTTTTTCATGCACAATCAAACGTGTCCGTGCGACACACAGTTGTCCTGAATTTATAAACGCCGACTGAACAAGAGATTCACCCAAACCCTCAATATCAACGGCATCCTCAAATACAATTTGTGGAGATTTTCCGCCTGCCTCTAACATAACAGGCTTGCCGTTAGACTGACCTGCATATACCATTAGTTGACGACCAACAGAAGTCGAACCCGTGAAATGCATTTTGTCCACATCCATATGACTCGCAAGCGCTGCTCCCGCATGTTCACCTAAACCGGGAACTACGTTTAATGCACCCGCGGGCAATCCTGCATCTATTGACAACTCTGCCAGTTTCAAAACTGACGAAGGTGACTGCTCAGATGGCTTTGATACTATTGTATTTCCCGCAGAAAGAGCTGGGGCAATAGCCAAGGCTGCTGTCAACAACGGATAATTCCAAGGTGATATAACTCCCACAACTCCTCTAGGCTGCATATAAGTCATAGCCAATACATTGGCATGATCCGTAGGCGCTACTTCACCATATATTTTATCCGCCAGTTCAGCATAATATTGAATAAAATCAGCCGCTTGTTTCACCTGTTGCAGTGCCATAGAAATAGGCATACCCATTTCCATACAATCAAACATAGCAAGCTCACTACTTGCTTCGCGGACTTTGTGCGCCAATGCAAGCAGCAGTATCTTTCGTCGTTCAGGGGAAGCCTTTCGCCATTCCCCTTGATATGCTGAACGGGCGGCAACAACCGCAGCATCCACATCCCATACGCCACAATCAGCAAAAACAGCTAACTTCTTCCTTGTTGCCGGGTTTTTAGTACAGAATTCAGCATTACTCCGCGACTTGACATAAACTCCATTAATGAATGGCCGCGTTTCAAAGTTGACACTAGCCGCCATTGATACCCAATCCGTATTATTAATAGCATTTTCTGTCATTACAAAATCCCTACATTCAACCCTGTGTATAAAAATACTCCAAATGCCCTCCCCCAAGAAACATCACCGAAGAATGCGCTGGTCGCTCAAATCCTTTGCACCTCTAGTCCTCATTATTGTCGCACCAACGCATTCGCCAATATCTAAGCTAGACAAGGCATCAACAATATGAATAAGCGTAGGCAATTGTTCCCAACTAGATTCAAAGAAATCCAACTTTGCATCTTTAGCAACCAGAAATTGGTCGACCTTAAAATTAGTATTTCCATCTGGCGTTATGACAGGATATGCTGCATCTGCCTCACCTACACACCCAGTTTTTGGAATATATTTATAATGCAATGTACCATCAGATGACAAATTCTCAGGAATATCAAAAGATGTGGCGGAACTTAGTCCCGTGAGCCGCAAAGAGGCAAATTGATGACCGTCCCAGCTAGCCCGGCATAAAACATCATTCCCTTGAAATAACGGCTCGGGCAAATCGCAGTAAACCTTTGAAAAACCTAGATCCTCTCGTCCTGTAATAATAGGATCTGCCATATTCTCCCACAATACGAAAAGAAATTCCCCCGCTACAGTTTCTCCCCCCTTATATATCGCAGGCGTAGATACTCCAAAAGTATTGTAGCCACGACCAGCAAGCCATTCAATTTCTGTAATGCAAACAAAAGAATAATAAATAATCCCCGAGCCATCAGGTATAAAACCAGAAGGTAAATGCTGCGCCAAATGGGCGGTATTAGCCTTAAAAGCTGCCCTTATAATAGTTTGTTTTGGTGAAGTTAAACAATCAAATTTTCTACCTCCCACCCCTTGCCGAGGACCAAGCGAGCCTCCGAAATGAGTAGGCATACGATAAATTTGATCTCCTAAAAAAGAATAACTCATAAATTTGTCTTACTCTCCACCCAATATTCACTAATAGTTTGTAGCGATTCTCGTTAACTTGAATCTTTTGCATAAACGAACCAGTAAAAACATGTTCGTTCATTTTCAATATTTTAAAGTTTATAAAATATTATATATTATTAGTCAATGGTGATTAGTCAATGATGTATAATTTTAATCAGGCCCAACAAATATGAAAATCACATTCAATAATCAATGGGATGAAATTACTAAGCCAAATTGAGATATAGTAAAATTATCTTGTATCCACTCAAATGGATATTTATTATCAAATATAATCAAAATACATAGGTAAAAAATGGTGATAAGAAAAGGCACCTCGCCACAACAAGCGCGAAGTATTGAAACAAGGTACAAACTCCTAGATGCTGCTATTGAGTGTATTTATGCTGTTGGATATGCAAGAACCACATCAATGGAAATAGTCCGACGTTCAGGTGTGAGCAGAGGGTCTTATCTTCATTTATTTGGGTCAAAAGAGTCACTAGTCGTTCAAGCATTAGAGCATTTGATTACGGAACATTGTACAAAAATTGAAAGTCTGATCAAAAGGGCAAAGTCCGAAAATATTACAGAAACGCTATTTGACCTTCTGAAACAGAATGTTTATGGCAAGATGGCTCTTGTACAAATTGAACTTGATTTGGCCGGACGTACAGATCCACATCTGGGTAATGCTTGCAGAGAATTAGGTCAACTTGTCCGTGATAGTATGAACCGATTATTTATTTCCGTTTATGGTGCTGAAGCAGTGGAACGCGCTAATATTAGAGCACGACTTGAAATGGGGCTGCATTTATTAAGAGGTATTTTAATTGTCGAGGTTAATTTTCCTGAGCGGGTAAATGAACAAGTGTGGGCTTTTTACAGAGGCATCATTGCAAGTATCGTTGACACAGAAATTAATGAACCTACACCTGATGTTCCTAGCCTACATATATTTAGCACGACTTCAAATCAAAAAAACACCCTTAAATAAATCTTAGGTAAAGAGGTAAAGTGTAATAGTTTAGACTCTATCAGAGAGATGGACCCCATTGGTTGGTGTGAATAATTACCTTTAACTTGGGCTTCCGCCGCCATATCGTCATAAATAACGCACTTAATACAAGGTCTATCTGCACCGACACGGCAGGCGTTTTGGTGGTAACCTCACGACAATGAGATATTTGATGAATTTCTTCTGGTTTTGGTGCGGGAGTAGTTTGTGTGCGTAATCGCCATTGATAATATTTTTCACCGTTTGGTAAATTCTGTGTCTTTAGTCTTTCGCCACCTAACTCTATGTGTCTCCTGATTTGTTCCAAAAGTCGTCCATATACAGGAGTGTTCCCCATCAAGCGCTATGGACGGCCAACGGCTATCGTCACAGATAAACTCAGGTCTTATAAAGCTGCCATGAAAGAACTGGGTTGCCAAAACAAGCAAGAAGCCGGAGGTCGATTAAACAATCGAGCTAAGAATAGTCACCTACCTTTCCGACGACGTGAATATGCCATGCAGGGCTTTAGAAAAGAGGAGACCCTTCAGACCCGGAGGGCAGCGCGAAGCAGCAAAATTCACTTCACTTCATGCGCAAATATACAACCACTTTAACGGAGAACGCCACTTAATAGATCGACATACTTTCAAAGAATTCCGTTCAGATGCTTTAACTGCATGGCAATCTCTTGCGGCATAAATCATTTGAAATTAACGCCTCATTGACCAACTTCAGTTTCTTTTGACAATGCCCGATTATGAGATAAATTTCCTAAATTTGTCATTAAACTACCGCGTACCACGTACCACGACCTGCACCATGCTTAACCAGATGGCCTTGCTTTACCAAAGCCTTTAAATATTTAAAAGTATTTAACTGGCCATATTTAATATTATATGCTAAATATGGCTATATGATAAAAAGACAATTACACAAAAAACTTGAGAAAATGCTGGATAGAAACCCTGCTGTAGCTCTAACGGGGCCTCGACAGGTTGGCAAAACAACACTAGCCAGAGAGCTTGGTGATAAACGCAACGCTGTTTATCTGGATTTTGAAAACCCTCGTGACCTTGTCAAGATTAAAGATGTTCAGAGATTTTGTGAATTAAACAAAGATAAGCTGATTATTTTTGACGAAGTTCAAAAAGCTCCAGAAATTTTTGCACCTTTACGCGGCATTATTGATCAATACCGTAGAAATGGTCGAAAGTATGGTCATTTTCTGTTGCTGGGGTCTGCATCCATAGAACTCTTGAAACAATCAAGCGAAACACTGGCTGGTCGTATATCCTATTTGGAGTTACACCCACTCAACATTCAGGAAATAAACCAAAATGACATCCATAAATTATGGAATAGGGGTGGTTTTCCAGAGAGCTTTCTTGCGCCCGATGATGAAGCTAGCCTTGACTGGCGGCAGGATTTCATCCGCACGTATTTAGAACGCGATATCCCTCAACTTGGCCCTCGTATTCCAGCAGAAACATTGAGGCGTTTCTGGACAATGCTGGCACATAAGCAAAGTGGTTTGTTTAACGCTTCTGAGCTAGCACGTGGCCTAGATGTCAGTAGTTCTACAGCAGGTAGATACCTAGACCTTATGGTTGATTTACTGTTAGTTAGAAAGCTTCAGCCATGGCATAGCAATCAAGGTAAACGTCTTGTAAAATCACCAAAGGTATATGTACGGGACAGTGGAGTAACGCACGCCTTGTTAAATATTGAAACCGTCAATGATCTGTTGGGGCACCCCGTTTCTGGCGGAAGCTGGGAAGGCTATGTCATTGAAAATATCTCTGGTCTGCTACCTAAGCTGATATCAATGGGGTTTTACCGCACCAAAGGTGGCGCTGAGATTGATCTTATTCTTGATATGGACAAAGAAGGCATATGGGCTATAGAGATAAAACAAAGCTCTGTACCTAAGCTTTCCAGAGGTTTTTACACAGCTTGCGAAGACTTGAAACCAGACCGTAAATTTGTGATACATAGTGGCAAAGATAGCTTTCCTATGAGTGATGCTGTTGAAGCCGTTAGCCTGTACAATATGATGAAGATTATCTCAGAAATTTGACCATATAACCGGCCTTGTAAGGAGTATGTCAGGCACTGTCAAATTAACTTGTTGCTCCAATATTTATATCGGGGCTGTCACATTAACTCTAAAATCAACTATTTTCATCATTTTGGAGGAAATTAAAATCTCTTAAGTCATTTAAAAATAATAATGTAGAATTTGAACATTTCTGGTATTATTGGCTAAAAGCAGTTAGTGTGACAGCCCCCTTATTACTCGTACGGCACCCTAGATCAAATAATCACCAAACGACGATTATGAGATAAATTCTCTGTATCTGGACTAATAGTAGCTATTTTTCTAAAGATAGCGATAGTCTGGTTTTTTACTTGGCTATCGCCAAAAAATTTAAACTATATTTATAAAAGACGTACAACATAGCTGGTACTACGTCCGCCGCCTTCCATCTTCTTGATTGCTTCAATATTTAATAATTCAACCAAGTCACGGGTGGCTGTCGCTTTTGAGCAATTTGTCATTTTCATGTATTTTTGCGCGCTGATACCACCCTTGAACCCTTCTATCCCTTCACGGAGCATTCTGTTTAAAACTTTTGCCTGACGATCATTAAATAAATTTGTATATCTGTCCCAATAACGTACTTTCGAAAGTACATAGGCAATTTGATCCTTAGCCTGTATCTGAGACTCCAGTACAAGCTCTGTGAACCATAGTAGCCACTCTGTTATATCAAGATCACCCAAACTGGCACGCGATAGATAATCATAATATTCATGCCGCCTCCCCTGAATGGTCGTTGATAAACTCAAAAGTGCGGGATGACCAAGTTCCTGAGATAGGGCAATTTCAGATATAGCGCGACCAATACGACCATTGCCGTCAGAAAATGGATGAATAGACTCAAAATACAAATGTGCAATGCCAGCCCTGACAGCCCCCTTAATATCTCTGCTGTCATTAAACCACTTGATAAAGAGAAGCATTTCCTCTGGTACTTGTGATGATGGCGGCGCTTCATAATGAACCTTCTCTTTGCCAATCGCCCCTGAGACAATCTGCATGGGTTCAATATTAGCACGCCATCTTCCTACATCCATCTTACTTCGCTCATATCGACCAACAATAATTTGATCCTGCCACTGACAAAGTCGTTCCTTTGTTAGCTCTTCTGAAAAGCTGTCCCTGACAGAAATCATCAATGCGGCAACACCGTTAGCCTTAGGGTCACCGACTGTCTCAGGCTCTTTGTTTAGACCTAGCTGATTGCGGATGGATGAACGAACGTCTTCTCTGTCAAGATTTTCGCCTTCAATTTGTGATGTTTTCACGGCTTCTGAGACCATAAGGTCAATCAAAGCATCTGTTTTTTCTATGTCTGACAGGTGTTTTACTTCGCCGACAAGACTGCTGGCGTCCAGTGCATAAGCATATGCATTCTGTTCAACGGCATCTGTATCCCAAGTGAAATTAGGCCATTCTTTTCTCTGCCAAATATATTGCATCTCTTGCTTTCATATTATTTTTATACCTTCATGAGCCGATTATACCAACTATTCGGCTCAAATTCAAATGATTTATGAGCCGATTAACATGCCTATTCGGCTCAAGCGTACAGTCTGACCCCTTTGCCGGGCTTTAACACATTAACTTTTGCCAAACTCTATGCTATAGAATTCTGTCAATAAGCATTTAAAATTACACCACCTTTTGCATGACAATTAACAAGAAAGCATCCTTATTGTTCCAGAAAAAAAGAATAGTGACAAAGCAATACGCCCAGTCTTTAGTGACACCGGTGATTGGCTACGCTGGATTATTGATAATCCAAAAGATATTACTAAGGATGATAAAAACCAACTAAAAAGCCTTATTGGCACAGGTAGCTTTACCCTGTTACTGAATACCCTTGATATCCAGCATGAAACGATTGATGAGCTGCTGCAATGAGTAAACTCATGGTTCATAATCGAAATAGTGAGGCTTTCCTTGCTGCGATTGATGCCATAGACAACAAAGGGGCGCCTTAGAGAAATCAAGGAAGGTTTGCAAGCCTTCGAACGCTTTGCCATTAGCAATAATCGGTCAGAACTTAGTCTCGCTGATATGATCGGTCAAGCCCTGTTCATGTGTCGCAAAACTGGGCGGCCTATAAAGGTGGTGACAAATTGATGTTAGATATCAAATCAAAATCAGGATTGGCTTTTAATCAGAATCTTATCCTTGAACATTATTACAAATATATACACAGCCCCTGCCCTAAAAGTGAGTGCAACCTGTGCTCTCCAAACTGTCGGAATAGCACGGGCAAACATAATTTGACAAACAAGCAAATCATCAAGGCCCGTGGCCGCCTACATAGTAAGGGATATGTAAAACATAGGTCGGGGGTATGTTATTCCATTACCGACAAAGGTATTAAAGCCATTGAAAATAATGATTATATCAGAAGCGGTCCAGCAGGCCCTCATACCGGAAAATGCCAAAAAATCAATAAGGGAACATTGATATATTATCTATGGGCAGCACTTCGAACTAAAAACACGGCAACCATAAGTGAGCTCCTAGCACTTGTACCCATTGACCCTGAAGATTACCATAAAACATACGAAAATGCCCGGCGGCTTCTTCATTGGCTCCATAAAGCCCAAATCATTCGCAAACTCCCCCGCAAACAGGCGGGCCTGCATATGACAAGCCCCGGTTATATTCGCTATCAACTTATGATTGACCTAGGGCCCAAGCATCCTGTAATCAGGGTACGTAAACATCATTTATATGATCAAAACAAGCAAATTAATGTTCCCTTTAAAGATGTTTTAAGGGTATTTAAAGGGGAGCATTAACAGGGTAAACTAGACAAGAAATTCTTGGGAGACCTCAAATCCTCCCTTCCCACTCAGTGTAGTTCAGCCCGGGCCATGCTCCAAGGCCTGAGGGGAAAGACCAGCTCCCGGGGGACCAGGTCTTAGAACAGATAACCCGGTCATGACAGTGGTCGGGTTTTTCTGTGTTTGATATACAAAAAACAACTTGTCCTAAATTAACTGTATAATTGCCCTAAATCAGGCGGCGCGTTACACCTGAAGCCTCTGCTCGAGAATACCTAAATTAACTGTATAATTACCCTAAACCACGCAGCACGTTACACTTAAAAACAGAAAATCAGTAACCGATTGCTATTAAAGGGAAAATGGTAGCGGGAGAGGGACTTGAACCCCCGACACGCGGATTATGATTCCGCTGCTCTAACCAGCTGAGCTACCCCGCCTTGGATGCAAGATGATACCAAATGTTAAATATTATCATCAGCTCTACCAAAAACTGGTGACCCCTACGGGAATCGAACCCGTGTTTCAGCCGTGAAAGGGCCGCGTCCTAACCGCTAGACGAAGGGGCCATCTTGGTCGGTGAGGTGTTTTTAGTTGTTCCCACCCCTTGGGTCAACAGGTTTCTTGCAAAACAAAGGCTTTTTTCTATGCCCCCTGAACCGTTGCCGCGTCATCGATAAAAATTTCCGCAGAAACCTTGCCATTCCAGCTATTGTTACGCAGGGTTCCCGCCAGATGAATTTGTCTGCCCCGGGACTTTAGAATCAATTGACCAAGCGGCTGGTTCGCCGAACGAAAAGCCATGGCCTTAAGGCGTCCCCCACCCTCATCCTGCAGGGTGCATTTCACATGATCTTTGCCGACCACATCGGCATATTGTACCGTCACGTTGGCCAGCGCAAAACGGGGTTGGGCATTGCCTTGACCATAAGGGCCCAGCCTACCTAACTGATCAACTAATGACACACTCACTCCTGTGGCTGTTAATATGCCGTCCAGCTTCAGGGACAGAGCTTTCAATGCCTCACCTACAAGCTTGGCCATTCTATCCGTGAGGAAGGTCTTTAATTTATCAATCTGCTGCTCATCAACCGTAAGACCAGCCGCCATAGCGTGACCACCCCCGGCTGATAATATGCCCGACTGACGCGCAGCAGTGACAGCCGCACCCAGATCAACGCCGTATATGGACCGGCCTGAGCCTTTACCCATACCATCATCATCAATACCAATGACCAGAGAAGGTCGCTGATAATATTCTTTCAGGCGTCCGGCGACAATGCCGATCACACCCGTATGCCAGCCTTTGGATGAGGCGATGATCACTGGCGGTACTTCTCCGCCGGGGCCAATATTAGCCGCCACCTGTGCCATGGCCTGTTCCAGCACCATATGCTCTATGGCCTGACGTTCTGCATTATAGGTATGAAGTTCTTGAGCCAGTTCAGCAGCCTCATGGGCATCATCGGTGCTCAGGATCAGTGATCCGGCCTCGGCCCGGCCCACCCTGCCTCCGGCATTCACTCTGGGGCCAATGAGAAAGCCGGCATGATAGGTTCCCGGCTCTTCTTTTATGCCCGCCACATCGCCGAGCGCACGAATACCGACATTGCCCCGCCCCGCCATAACTTTCAGGCCCTGCGCCACCAAAGCCCGATTAACCCCCACCAGCGGCACCACATCGCAGATGGTGCCAAGGGCCACCAGATCAAGCAAGTTCATAAGTTTTGGCTCTTCAATATGCTGATCTGAAAACCAGCCTTCCTGCCGCAGCAGACGATTAATGCCAACCACAAAGATAAATGTCACCCCCACCGCCGCAAGCTGCCCGAAGCCTTGCTTCTCATCAATACGATTGGGATTGATCACCGCCACGGCATCGGGCAGTTGCGGCTCTGCCTGATGATGGTCAATGACGATCACATCAAGTCCGGCCTGTTTTGCTGCTTGCAGAGGCTCAAAAGAAACCGTGCCACAATCCACCGTAATAACCAAATCAACTCCCTGTTCTTTTAAGGAAAGCAGAGCCTTCGCATTTGGGCCGTAGCCTTCCTTTATCCGGTCAGGAATATAGATAATCAGTTCCTGAGATAAAGCGGAAAAAAATCGCTTCAACACCGCTGAAGAGGTCGCCCCATCCACATCATAATCCCCGAAAACAGCTATCCTTTGGCCTTCTTTTATCGCTAGAGCCACCCGCGCGCAGGCCTTGTCCATATCCTTGAAACGGGATGGGTCGGGCAAGGCTTCGCGTAATGTGGGATTAATAAAATCAGCGGCATGTTCCAGATCAATACCACGCCCGGCCACAACACGGGCGACTATTTCTGGAAGATCATGCTGCTGGGCAATGGCCTGAATAGTTCTGTTTTCGGCGGGACGTTGTACCCACGCCCGCCCGGTAACCGACTTTTCCACACCAAGAAGAAAATCTTGCTGCTGCCCATTGTCCCTAGTCATTTCTATTACGATGATGTTCGCCTTTGACCCAGCGAACCGTACCGGTTTTGGACCGCATGACAACGGATTCAGTGGAATAACCAGTGCCATCGGGCGTCTGATGAACCCCACGCAGCAAATAGCCGTCCGTCACGCCGGTAGCAGCGAAAATAACGTCACCACTGGCCATCTCACTTGTGGAATATTTCCGGTTAAGGTCTTCAATACCCCATTTATGGGCTCGGCCCCGTTCATCATCATTTCGGAATGTCAGACGACCCTGCATCTGGCCCCCGATACAGCGGAGCGCCGCCGCTGCCAGAACACCTTCCGGTGCCCCGCCGGACCCCATGTAAATATCAACACTGGTCTCAGGATTTGTTGTATCAATAACACCAGCTACATCACCGTCCCCGATCAGTTTTACCCTGGCTCCACATTCACGAATTTCACTGATAATTTTAGCATGGCGCGGACGGTCCAGCACACAGACCAGAATATCACTGACTGAACAGCCTTTGGCAACGGCCATCGCCTTGATATTCTCTGTGGGTGTTTTGTCCAGATCAACCAGCCCTTCGGCGTAACCGGGACCAATAGCTATTTTATCCATATATACATCAGGAGCGTTTAACAGATGATCTTCTTCGGAAATGGCAATAACTGCCAGTGAATTCTGCATGGCCTTGGCAGCAATGGTGGTCCCTTCCAGTGGGTCAAGGGCAATATCAACCCGCGGGCCTTCGCCGGTGCCGACTTCTTCGCCGATAAAAAGCATGGGGGCTTCGTCCCGCTCGCCCTCACCGATCACGACCCTGCCCTGAATATCCATTTTATTCAGGGCGGCGCGCATGGCATCAACTGCCGCCGCATCGGCAGCTTTTTCATCGCCACGTCCAACAAGTTTAGCCGCTGAAACCGCAGCAGCCTCTGTCACCCGAACAAGGTCGAGTACCAGCAGACGATCCATATTTGATTCAAAGGACATTTGTTTCTTCCCACATTACTAATTAAAAAATTGAAGTATGTCTTATTTTACAAATTCTCGATGCGGATTGCCAGCGGTTTATCAATAACAGAGGATAAACTGTCAATCTGGGAAAGCGCATTCATTATTCTCTTTTCATGGGTGTCATGAGTTACCATAACCACATACACTGTTCCGTCCTGTTCACTACCCTTTTGCAGCATGATGTGAAGGGATACATCCTCATCGCGCAGGGCCGCCGTAATATCCGCAATTACGCCCGGTTGTTCTTCCACATGAAGCCTGATGTAATATGGCCCAACCCGGTCTGAAATACTGATGGCTTTGGCATCCAGCATTTCACTGGGTGGTACAAAGAAAGCTGGCCCCGTATGGCCACGGGCAATATCGATAATGTCAGCAACCACTGCGGACGCCGTTGGCCCCTCGCCCGCGCCGCGCCCTTCATAGAAAGTCCGGTCAATATAGTCACCGTCGACTACGATGGCATTAAAGCCATCATCCACAATTGCAATGGGGGCAGTTTTTGGCACCATACAGGGATGAACCCTTTGCTCCAGTCCGGCTTCAGAAAGACTGGAAATACCCAGCAGCTTGATCCGGTAGCCTAATTCTCTGGCATATTCTATATCCACCAACTTGATCCGGCGAATACCCTCCATATAGACATTATCAAAGTTGGTTTTTACGCCGAAAGCAACACTGCTCAGGATCGCCAGCTTATGGCCTGCATCAATACCATCCAGATCAAGGGATGGATCAGCTTCCAGATAACCAAGCAGCTTGGTTTCTTCCAGAATTTCTCCGTAATCCTTACCCTTGGCTTCCATCTGGGTCAGGATATAATTTGTTGTACCGTTCAGGATACCGTAAACCTTGGTCAGCTTGTTGGCGGCAAGTCCTTCGCCGATGGATTTAAGAATCGGAATACCACCCGCGACAGCACCTTCAAAACCCAAAGCAACGTCATTATCCTGTGCATTCTGGGCCAGTTCCGCCCCGTGATGAGCAATCAAGGCCTTATTGGCTGTGACAAAAGATTTACCACTAGCCAGTGACTTCTGAGCCAGTTCCCTGGCAACACCATCGGACCCACCGATAAGTTCAACCACGATTTCAACATCATCCCTGTTGGCAAAATCCAGCACATTATCGACCCAGTCATAGCCTGAAATATCAATGCCCCGGTCCCGGCTTCGATTGCTGGCGGAAACCGCTGTAATTTCAATGACACGCCCGGTACGGGCCGCAATCATATTCCTGTGTTCCTGCAAAATTTTGATGACGCCTACACCCACAGTTCCAAGACCAGCTATTGCTATTTTCAGAGGATTAGTCACTTATCGGCTCCATTTTTAAACTCTTCGATCAATTTGGGACTGTCGGCCATGAATTTCTTGATATTGCGGACGGCCTGCCGGATGCGCTGTTCATTTTCCACCAGTGCTATGCGGACAAAGCCTTCGCCATACTCACCAAATCCTTCGCCAGGCGATACCGCAACCTGAGCATGTTTCAGCAATTGCTTGGTAAATTCCATCGAGCCGATTTCCTGCCAGATTTCAGGAATTCTGGTCCAGGCGAACATAGTTGCTGCCGGAGAAGGCACGTCCCAGCCAGCCTCGGCCAATCCCTTAATCAGCACATCACGGCGGGATTTATAAACTCCACGGGCATAATCAATATAGTCCTGTGGGCCATTGAATGCCGCCGTTGCCGCCACCTGTATGGGTGTAAAAGCACCGTAATCCACGTAAGACTTCATCCGGGTCAGGGCTGAAATCAGGTCTTTGTTACCCACAGCAAAACCCATGCGCCATCCGGCCATGGAATAGGTTTTGCTGAGCGAAGTAAACTCAACAGCAACATCTTTGGCTCCCGGAACCTGCAGAATGGACGGCGGCGGATTGCCATCAAAATATATCTCCGCATAGGCCAGATCGGACAAGATATAAATTTCGTGTTTGCGGGCAAATGCCACTATCTCATGATAAAAATCCAGATCAACCACTTCTGCGGTCGGGTTTGACGGAAAATTGATCACGATCGCCAGCGGTTTCGGTATGGAATGTTTGACCGCATGAGCCAGTCCTTCCATAAAATTATTTCCGTCGCCTGTTGGAATATGACGGATGGTAGCCCCGGCAATGATAAAACCGAAATGATGGATAGGATAGCTGGGGTTCGGTACCAGAATAACGTCGCCCGGTGCCGTAATTGCCTGAGCAAGGTTAGCCAGCCCCTCCTTTGACCCCAAGGTAACAATAGTTTCCGTATCAGGATCAATATCTACATTGAAACGCCGCCCGTAATAAGCAGACAGGGCCTTACGCAGCCCCGGAATCCCGCGCGATGCAGAATAGCGATGCACTTTCGGATTTTTCAGAGTTTCGGTCAGCTTGTCCATAACATGCTGAGGCGGGGTAAGATCAGGATTTCCCATACCAAAATCAATAATATCCGCACCCGCCGCGCGTTCTTTTGCTTTCATGGCATTCACTTCAGCAAAAACATACGGCGGTAATCTTTTGATGCGGTAGAAATCCTTTTCCATCTTTTCCTCATTTTAACAACAGCAATTCTATACAGAACCATTATGTAACAGCAAAATAATGTAAAGGAAATTATATTCCAGTAAAAAACTGTCGTATTTACATCCTGAGCAGGTCACGGTAGACTTCACTAAAAGCAGGGGAACTGGATATGGACAAAAAAAAATCTGAAATTGAACAGATATCTGAAAATATGCTGGAAATGTCCGCTGAATTTCAGAAAATGGCTCAGGATTTTCTGGATAGTCAAAATGCCCGGAAATCCGATATAGAAACCGACCCCATGCATATGGGGGAAACCCTGCTTGAACTAACCAGATATTATTCCTCTCACCCGGATCAATTGATCGAAAAACAGATGAGCCTGTGGCAGGATTATATGAATCTGTGGCAGAATGCATCCCGCAAAATGGTCGAGGACGATACGGTCGAGCCGTTAATAACACCAGATGCGGGCGATAAAAGATTCAAGGATGCCGAGTGGCAGGAAAATCAAATATTCGATTTTATCAAGCAATCCTATCTTCTGGCTTCCCGCCATCTGGCAGACGCGGCAAATGATATCCATCCCGACAGTGGCCATGAAAAAGACAAGATGAATTTTTTCACCCGCCAATTTATCGAAGCCATGTCCCCGACAAACTTTGCCATGACCAACCCTGAAGTTATCCGCGAAACCATTGAAAGCAAAGGCCAAAATCTGGTTAAGGGTATGGAAAATATTATCCGGGATTATAACCCGGAAACTGGTAAATTCACTATTCAAATGACCGATAATGAAATGTTTGAGTTGGGCCGGAATGTGGCGACTACGCCCGGCAAGGTCATCTATCGTAATGAACTTATTGAGCTGATCCAATATTCTCCTACCACGGAAAAGCAATATAAAAAACCGCTGCTGATAGTCCCGCCGTGGATCAATAAATATTATATACTCGACCTGCGCCCGAAAAACTCGCTGGTCAAATGGCTGACCGACAAAGGTTACTGCGTGTTTATCATATCATGGCGCAATCCGGACGAAACTATGTCCGATCTGGGTCTGGAAGATTATATGAATCTTGGACCGCTTTCCGCCATTGAAGCAGTCAAAAAAGCCACCGGTGAGAAAAAAATCAACACCGTTGGTTATTGCATTGGCGGCACTCTGCTGTCCTGTACTCTGGCCCATCTCGCGGCAAAGGATGAACTGGATCAGATCAGTTGCTCAACATTTCTGGTTACTCAGGTTGATTTCAGCGAAGCGGGGGAATTGAGCATCTTTATCGATGAAAAACAGATGAAGGATATGGAACAGACCATGGAAAAACAAGGTTATCTTGATGGCAAAACCATGGCCAATACCTTTAATATGCTACGGGCCAATGATCTGATCTGGTCATTTGTCATCAATAATTATATGAAGGGCAAGGACACCTTCCCCTTTGATCTGCTCTATTGGAACGGGGATAATACCCGCCTGACCCGCAGCTGCCATATGCAATATCTGAATGATATGTATCTGAATAATGGACTGGTCAAGCCGGGGGCCATCACCCTTAATGATACACCGCTGGATCTGACAAAAATTACCATCCCCACCTATATTCAGGCCGCCCATAGCGATCATATCTGCCCGTGGAAATCTGTCTATAAAGCTACTTGGAATTTTTCCGGCCCCAAACGATTTATGCTGGCGGGATCGGGCCATATTGCTGGTGTAGTCAACCCACCAGCCGCCAATAAATATAATCACTGGCTGAATGACGACCTGCCTCATGATGCCGATGCGTGGCTGGAGGGGGCCACAAACAAACCCGGGTCATGGTGGGATGACTGGCATGGCTGGCTCGCTAAAAAATCAGGCCCAAAAGTCCCTGCCCGAAGACCAGAAGATGAACCTCTTGAAATATTGGAAAATGCGCCGGGAAGTTACGTAAAAGTACGGTATTAATTCTGGACGACTTCGCCGGAAAATTCTGCCTTATAGGATTGCATGAAGGTTTCCAGTTTTGAAACGCTGGCGATGGAACTGGTCAGGCGGCGTAGATTCAGGTCCGTCAATTGTCTTTCCGCCGTGATGACCTCGAAGGTATCGCCATATAATCCATTGTCCATATGAGCTTTATATTTATTGCGTAGGGCCTTGACTCCAGCCCGATCATCATTGATCACATAGGCTACTGATAAACGCAGCACAGCCAGACGCTCTTCGGCACTCAGTTCCCCATCACCCTGATAACGATTGCCCAGCATCCGGTTTTTATGGTTGATAAACTTTGCCCAATTTTCCGATTTCCAGTATATGTCGGAGCGCATATCCTCTGCCGCCGCATTTTTATACTCATCAATTAAAATCTCGGCTTCTTCAAACCGACCAAGCTCAATCAGGGTCCGTGCTTCAATCATCTTGCGACGATCCTGGACATCATCAGGAATTTGTGAATTCCGGGTGGCCCGCAGGATGCCCAAGGCTAATTCCGGTTTTGAATCCAGCAGGTAAATCATAGCCAGTCGAGCCGCTACGACGGATTGTGCCCCGCCTTTAAGACGGAACTTTATCTGATGATTTAATAGCTCAGCGGCTTCTTCAAGAAGATCCAATGACACCAGCCGGTCTGCGAGGCGCCGGGTCATGGTATCACCATCCTTGCCCAGCGGAATAAGTTCCTGAAAATCAGAATATAACGCCACAGCCTTCACTGGTGACAGGATATTCGAACCACCATTGAGAAACAGGTCACTATATATCCCGCTCATTTGCCGGGTCAGTTCTGTCGTCTTCTTTGAGCCATCAAAAAAGGTTATGGCAAGTTTTAATGTTTGCAGCCCCATGTTAAATTCATTCTGCTCCACATAAATATCCCCAAGCCGGGACAGAAGGTCCAGTTCAAAATCATCCCCACGCCAGGCAAAACGTAGTTTTTCAAGCTGATCTACTGCCTCCGTCGCATCGATTTTTTGATTTTGTAAATCCATATTAATCAAGTCATACTTTGCCCATGACGCTGTTTGACGCACACCTGTCTTGACAAGTCCGTGAAGAATATCCTGTGCCTGTAGCAAATTACCTGCATCGCGCTCAAGTAAAGCCTTCCAATAATCCACTTCCGTGAGTTGGGCCATATTAAGGGGCAAGCTGCGCAAAAAAGACAGGCCGAATTCCATAAAATCCTTGTCGCCCAGCTCATGAGCAGAACGGATTGCGGCGAACAGGAAGCGAATTTGACTGTCCGCATCATGGGAAGACAACACATCCGAGCCTTTTTTATAATTATCAAAAGCCCGTTTATGATTGCCCAGAGCACTGTTGGCCACAGCACTCCACAAAAATACATCCCTTTCAGCAAGCAAAGATTTGTGAACCAGAAGTCTCGCCCCTTCCTCAAACCGGCGCATCAGTATATTGGTAACGCCGAGAACTGTCCTGAATTCGGGGCTTTCAATCAATCTGGAATCATCATCCAGCATTACATTCAGCACACCAAAGGCTTCTCTTGTGCGACCATTGGCCAGATAAAATCTGGCAAGTTTCCATCGTATCTCGCTCCGGTTTGAATCGGTGGAATTGGACAGCATATACAGCAATTCATGCTTGTTGGCATGATAATCCCCTTCTTCAAGCGGGCCGCCTTCCCAAGCGGCAAAATCCACCAGCTTCTCTTCAGTTCCCGCAAGCTGACCAAAATCCTGCTCGTTGTCCGCTACCATTCCAAGTTTATTTGAAAGCCTACTGCGCGATAGTGCCAGACCACCCTCGGTCGCAACACTGACCCCGTTACGGAATTTCAAAATATTCAGGTCATCAGCAATCAATCCCACTGCAATTCCCTGTGCCGTGGACAAAGATTCAAATTCTGTAAATTTTTGAGTGTGCAACACACCCTGAGATGATTCCATAACTGGCACAATTGCCAACTCATCACCAATTACCGGGTCTTCCAGCACAAGTACCGAACCGGATTTTTCCACCGAAAAGAAGAAATTTTCACCCCTGTTTCTTGCCGCCCGCTGATGACTGGTCTGGATAGGAAGTGCTGGCGCTATTGGGGAATTTTTTAAATCTACATACCAAACGGCATCAGTCCTGTGGGTTTTGATATTCTGCCCCGGCATTACCTCATACATAAGAACTGTCATGGTCGGATGGTCAATCTGGCGCGCAGATAAAACCCGCTGCCCGAAGAAACGATCCAGATCACTCTGATCCACGACTTTTTTCTTTTCAAACACTACCCATAACTGATTATGGCGGATAAAAGCTGCCGCCGGCACATTTTCTTTCCAGGGAAACCCAAGTCTCAGGTTATCCCACTGGCGGCTGACGGTTAGCTTCATTCTGCCGCCATCTGTTAAATTCACACTTTCTGGCTCAGAAACAGCTTGCTCTGTGGGTCCGGTATCACCCGATGCTATTGGCTTAGTGGCAAATGGTGTTTCATCTGGAACATTAGTATCAGAATCATTACCAATGACATCAAAGGCAATTCCAGTACCAATGCGAAAATGTTTTAACCGGCCCGATCGGGTTACTTTAAAGCTGACAATCAGATTTCCGCCATCAATGCTATATTCCGGGTCCATCAAATATTTCAATGGCTCAGTTCTCAGCGTATTCCAGTTGGGGATACTGGCTTTATCAAAGATGATTTCAAGCCTGTCATTGGTCAGAGTTGGCGTATAAGACACCATTTCCTGCCAGTCAAAAACAATCCGGCTGAAGGTAGGATGATCTCCGTTACGTACCTCTACTGCCTCCTGTGCCATGACCGGTACTGGTCTGATGAGAACAATAAATAATATGGCTATAGACCAGAATATACCGGGACTCCTATTCATTTTTGCGTCCCTTGTTTTCCTGTGGCTGGTCCCTGTTTTCCCGATGGATAAAAATATCCACCCGCCGGGCCAACAGGTAGCGTCCATCCAATGGTATATTTTCATCAAGTTCATCAAAGCGGGACGGACCATTACCAAAAATTTCAATATTCCTTGTGTATCCTGCCTGTGCAATTAGCTTGGCCACAGATATGGCCCGAACCAAAGACAATTCCCAGTTTGTCGGATAATAGCGACCACTGGTCGGTTCAAGATCAGTATGGCCAACAACAGTTATTTTATTGGGGATAGATTGCAGAGAGGCCCCAAGCTCGCGCATGGAATTTTGGGCTTCCTGCAAAAATTCTGACTGGCCTTTTTCGAAGATCAGGTCCGCAGGCAAGGTTATCGACAACCTGTCATCCAGCAAAGCAACACTACTGCGCCGTAAAATGGGATCATATTGCAGCTTATCTTCAAATATCTTTTTCAGGTAACTCAGACTAAGCGCTTCCTTCTGTGGCACCATTGCAGCTTCTATATTCTGCCAGTCCTCTTCCTGAATCATCGCCCGGTTCGGGTTAAGATTTTCACTTAAAGATTCCACAACGGCCTGCCATTTGGACACCTGTACCGAACTCATGGAGAACATCAGCACGAAGAAAGTTAACAACAAGGCCAGGAGATCGGCAAAAATTATCAGCCAGCTTTCACCAACTTTTTCATCCTCGGATTTATCCAGTGAAATCATCATAAGTCGTCACCCCGGTCATTTTTCTTATCCTGAAGGCTATTCAGATTCAGTTTCTCCTTATTGGTTTCGCCTAGTATCTCGGGGGGTAGTTTTTGTGTTTCATGCCCGGTCAGGCCCTGAACTGCACTCAATCGCTCGCGGGTGTAAAATGTCAGGAACATCCGGTCTTCTTTACCCTTTATCATCCCAATAGCCAGCTTATTTTCCTCAACACCCATTGCAGTTAGTTGGGCTACAAAAGCTCCGGCTCTGAGGATATTGATATCTTCCCAGTATTTTGGACCCTGTGGAAGACTTTCTCCGGTAGAAATTACAATATCAATTTCCCGCTTCTCGCTGTCGCGCCCCCCAGCCAGAAAATCGGCCAATTGCTGTAGAAATGCTTTCTGGTATAGCCTAAAAGCACTGGACTCATCCTCGAACAAGTCACTGGTTTTAAAATTAACCTTTACAATATCCCCACCCTTGGTGGGAAATTTCCCTTCAAATCCCACCAAAGAAGCAAAGACGCCCAAAATCTGGTCATAAAATTCATCATTGGGGGTCAAGGCCTGTTCATTAGCCGATACATCAACAAAATCAGCTTCCGGTTCGTAAGGATTGCTAAAAGCCCGCGTCACACTTTCTGTTGCAGCATTAACTTTATTCTGGTCCTGATTTGAAATTGAGTTCATCACCACGAAGAAAGCCAGTACAATCAGATATAATGAAACAAAAAGTCCCGTTGTATCATCCGACTGCTTCTTATTGACTTCTGCGGGATCAAATATCCCTGTACTGCCAGTTATTTTATTCATCTTCCCGAGTTTCTGACATTAACCATAATCTTCCCGAGCCTATACAAATTTAGCCATACAATCAATCAAAGCTGTCGAATAAGGCGTCAATGTCGTCTTGGTCATTACCCGTCGCAGCACATTGTGGCCCCTGCAGTAAATTCTCATCACTGTCAGGGTCATTATCCACAGTGTCCTGTTTGGCTTTAATGTGAGAATCTGTATCTCCGATAGCACTGGCGAGAGTGGACAGTTTTTCTTCCAGATATTTAAGTGTATTCACAACCTTGGTCACACGCTGACCAGTAATATCCTGAAAACTGGATGCCTCAAAAATATTCATTGAAATGTTCATGAGCTTTTCCGCAACCTCACCATCCAACGTCTCTGCCAATTCAGAAATTTCCTCAGCGGAATCCATTATTTTTCCGGCGGCTTCTTCTGTTGCTTCAACCACCTGATCTAGCTGGTTGCTGGCCTCGGGAATTTTATTTTCGCTGAGATGCTTTGGATGAATATAGGAAAGATCAACTTTTGTCTGCTCAATAACATTCAGCAGATCCCTGAGTTCATCGTGGAATTTTATTCCCTGAAGATCAGTGTCATCCTCAAGTGATCCTATTACTTCGTCAACGATTGAGGTAATTTCGGATACCCCGACCTTATCACCTAATTTTTCCCGGATACTTTCAATTCTGTCTTCAAGTGAAACCATATTCAGTTGCATTTTCACCTCATCTTATTACACTTCAAAAATTCTCAGGGCAAAGTATAACTTCCAGATGTTAATAGCTGGTAAACCCTTTTATACATGAAGAAAATGCTTTATAGAAAAAAATTCAAAACTGAATTCAGCCTTCAATTTTTGGTAATTTTTCTCTGGTGGCAAGACTTACGGTTAGTTTTTTCGCCTTATCAAGATTCATTTTAGCCAGAATGGCCCCCATCTTTTTTTCTTTCATATTTTCTACTATCGAAATCAGGACATCTTCATCGAGATTATTAAAAATCTGGGCCGCCTCTTTCGGTTTCATGGCAGAATAGATTTTGACCAGACTATCTAGCTGGGCCTTTTCCCGTTTGGCATGTTTTGCCAGTGCGGCTTCAATGGTTTCTTTAATTTTTTTCAGAGAATTTGTTCGTTCAACAATACGTAACTCCACAGCCCTCAATAGTTTTTCCCGATCATCCAATTCTGCCGAACGGCGGTCCAACTCCTCCCGACGCTTGGTCAGTTTCTGCAAATATTCAATTTCCTTACGGGTGGGGATGCTGCTGAGTTGCAGGGATGTGACATTTTCCGTTGTCCCCTCCTCAGTCTTCTGCTCAACAGGTATTGTGTCTTTTTCCTGCTCACCAGCTGCTTCATTTGCCTGCTCGCTATTCTGGGCAAAAACCTCTTCTATACCAAAGGAAAAATCAACAACCTTGACCCCGAGAGCCATCGACATGACCACAATAGTTAAGGGTAAAATTCTAATTTTTCTTGTCATTATCTTTCCTTCAATATCAGGCGAAATACTATTACCGTACCTTTTTCAGGGTTTCCAGCATGGCATTGTCTTCATCATATGCGTCTTCATCAGCGGTGGATTCTTCATATTCTTGAATATTTTGAGGGGCATTTTGTGCCGGAACTAACCCCTGTTCAATCCGGTCTGCCAGATTTGAACCGCTCTGGGTAATAATTTCCAGTTCATCGGCCAATAGCCGGGACTTCGAGACCAGGTCTTTTAGCCGGACCTCCTCCGTCACCGCAGCCTTCTTTAACTCTTCCACGCTTGTCTGCGCGCGCGACACAGCTTCATTCAACTGTCCAACCAGAGCATTCATTTCATTCTGGGTATTACGGAAAGTCTTGAGCTTGATATTCAGGACGACAGAATAGCCTATCATAACCGCAATCAAAATAATTATGACTATATCAAGAGCCAGTTCCATTTCAGACCGTTTCCTTGTGTTTATTAATAACTTTTTCAATTTTTACGGCCACATGCTGTCCAAGTTTGCCGACCCGGCCTGACACCATGGGAATCCCCCCGCAACGTAATTCCACTTCACTCTCTGCCTGCGCATTCAACATCAAAGTCTGTCCAACTTCCAGACCCAAAACTTCCCCCAAAGTCATGACATGTTCCTCCAGAATGGCTTCCAGAGCAACATCCGTATTATAAAGCTCCCTCACCAGATGGGTTTCCCAAATGGAATCACGGCCAAATTTTTCCCCCATGAAGCGTTGCAGTAGCAGTTCCCGGACCGGCTCAAGGGTTGCATAGGGCAGCACCAATTCCATGCGGCCTCCCCTGTCTTCCATATCGGCTCGCATCTTGATAAGAAGGGCTGCATTTGTCGGCTGGGCTATGGTGGCAAATCGTGGGTTGGTCTCCAGTCGGTCCAGTTTGAAATTCACCTTGCTGATAGGCTCAAACGCATCACACAGGTCTTTTAACATCACATTCAGCATTTCTTCGACCAGCGTATGTTCAATGGTGGTATAGGGCCGTCCTTCAATGCGCATGGGTGCTGTCCCGCGCCGTCCCCCGAGCAGGGCATCGACTATGGAATAAATGAGATTACTATCAATTGTGATCAGCCCGTAATTGTCCCATTCCTCGACATGAAACACCGCCAGCATAGCTGGCAAAGGGATAGAATTCAGATAATCCCCGAATCTGATCGAGGTCATGTTATCAATGGAGACTTCAAAATTATCAGAGGTAAAATTCCGCAGAGAAGTTGACATCATCCGAACGTAGCGATCGAAGATAATATCCAGCATAGGCAGACGCTCGTAAGCCACTAAACCACTGCTGATCAGTGCCTGAATACCGGATTTCGATCCCACATCATCGTCTTCGCCATCAAATCCCAGAAGACTGTCAATTTCTGTCTGATCCAGAACCCGGTCGGTCCCTGCCATAGCTGCGGCCATGTCATCATCGCCATCATCGCCATCATCGCCATCATCGACTATGTCAGTTTCGCCCTCGGCGTCTTCGCCATCTTCTTCTGCCATGGCTGCCCATTCGGCGGCAACGGCATCATCATCAATTTCTTCTTCATCTGACATAATTTGAATTATCCGTTAACAAGCATTTCTTTGAACAGGACATCATTCACCCTAGTCGGGTAAACCGCGTCATTTACCTTAATCAGCAATTCTTCCTTAAGCCGGAACATCCCTGCTGAACCGTTTAGGTCTTCTATACGTAACTGGCGCAGATAAGTCTGGAACTGATCTATTATACGGGGCATTTTTTTAGTGAGATCATCAAGAGATTCCTGTTTATCAACCTCCAGCTCTATGGTGATTTTCAAATATTTGGGTTTTCCCCCTGCCGTATCAAGGTTGACCAGCATTGGCTCCAGTGCCAGAAACAAAAGTTCTGATGACTCCTGATCTGCCAGATCACTCTCCTGCCCGCCATGTTCCAGATCGGTCGTATTTTCACTATCATCATCGCCGGACAAAAAGAAGTAGGCCACCCCACCGCCAAGAGCAAGCACAAGAATAGCCACAACGGCAATTATTATTATCTTTTTGCCGCTTGTTTTTTTCTGTTCCAGGCCCTCTGCCAGATCGTCTTCATCCGCTTCGGGATCATTTTCTTCACTCATTATTCCAACTCACCCCTGTTATAATGGGGGTATAAAATGCCGTTCCATAGACCAAATGTAAATTGTTAATATTAACAAGTCGTTAGGAATTAGCCGTTTCACCACCCTGTCCCGGATTATGGTTAATATTTTTCACTATAGCAGTCAAGCATTCCAATTGGAATAAGTGAAGTCAGTATTATTTATAGGCCCAGCCCCAGATCCCAGATGGCAAAAATTACCGGGCAAACTCTGCCATTTCCCCGAACATATGAAGATAACATAGTCGTAACCATTTGATTTATCTATATTTAATTTTCTGGCACGACATATGCATTGTAATATACGGGAAAAATCGAACGGCCAGAAAGGACCCTAGATGGACACAATATTAGCAATCGCACTTTCGCATCAGGTCGCCAAGCGGCGCCAGATGGATATTATTGCCAATAATATAGCCAACATGAGTACCACCGCCTTCAAGCGGGAAAATGTCATGTTTGGCCAATATCTGAAAGAAGCTAAAGGCGATCTGCCAAAGTCACTCCGACAAATCTCCTATGTTCAGGATTTTGGCATTACCCGGAATATGACCGATGGTCGTTTTGAAACCACAGGAAATACTTTTGATATTGCCCTGAGTGGCGATGGCATGTTTCAGGTCAAACGCAACAATGGTGATATGGCCTATAGCCGTAATGGTCATCTTGCACTATCCGATGATTATACATTGATCACTTCTTCGGGTGAAGAAATCATGGATCAAAGTGGCAGGGCTATAAAAATCCCACCCACTGTAACTGACATCAAAATTGCATCAGATGGTACAATTTCTTCGCCGGAGGCAGGACAGATTGCAAAATTGAATGTGGTCGCCTTTACCGACAATTCAAAACTAAAGAAAATCGGCGACAATATGTTCAGCTCGGACAGCCCCACACTGCCCGCAACAGATTATCATATTATTCAGGGGGCAACCGAATCGTCAAATGTTCAACCAATCATTGAAATCACCCGGATGATTTTAGTCAGCCGATCTTATGTCCAAACCTCAAAGCTCATGGAAAATCTGCAGGAAGCAGAGAGCAAAGCGATTAATCAACTCGCCAAGGTTGGATAAAAAGAAACAGAAAATACAGGATATTTATTATGAAAGCACTTAGTATAGCCGCAACAGGCATGTTGGCCCAACAGCTTAATGTGGAAGTTATTTCCAACAATATAGCCAATATGAATACGACGGGGTTCAAGCGGCAGAGAGCTGAATTTCAGGATCTTCTCTATCAAAATATTGAACGGATTGGAGCCAACTCATCTGATACTGGAACCATCACCCCCGCAGGTATTCAGGTTGGTGTCGGGGTCAAAACCGGCGGTGTTTACCGCATCACGGATCAAGGCAGTCTCGTTGGCACAGATAACGCTCTTGATATTGCCGTCAATGGCAATGGATATTTCCGTATCACCCTGCCAAACGGGGATGATGGCTATACCCGCGCTGGCTCCTTCCAAATCGGGCCAACAGGGCAAATTGTTACTCTGGAGGGTTTTATCGTCGGTCCAGACCTTACCATCCCGCAGGGCGCAACTGATATTTCCATCAATGCTGACGGCGAAATTCTGGTCAAGCTGGATGGGCAGATTGACCCAACCAATGTTGGCCGTCTGGAACTGGTCACCTTCCCCAATCCGTCGGGACTGGAAGGCATCGGCAATAATCAATTCCTTGAAACTCCCGCTTCGGGTACGGCCAATATTGGTGTGGCCAACACGCCGGGATTTGGCACTATTCTTCAGGGTTTTCTGGAAAATTCCAATGTGAATTCCGTATCTGAAATCACTGCACTCATAACCGCCCAGCGGGCTTATGAGATGAACAGCAAGGTCATCAGTACTGCTGATGAAATGATGAGCGTGACATCAAACTTAAGGTAAGGATAAAACCATGAGATCAATAGTTTACAGTGGAATAATTCTGGTTCTGTCTCTGGTGATCACAACGCAGGCAGCAATGGCACTAGCCGAAGTCAAATCATCTGCTATCGTGGATAAATCCACGGTAACTTTGGGCGATTTGTTCGATAATCTGGAAACGGGCCGTGATATATGGGTTATGAATTCCCCTGCCCCCGGCGAAAAAACATCTGTTTCAACAAGATATCTGGCCAACCTTACCCGACAGCATAATGTCTATTGGCAGAACAGCCGTGGGGTCCGCCAGATTACCGTGACCAGAAAAGGCAAAGTGATTAAACATGAAGCGCTCAAACATCTGATCAAGCAGGAGCTAGAAGTCCTGAAACTGTCAGACCGGAAGAATGGCATCAGATTTGAAAATAAAAATGCCACCCTTCACCTGCCCGAAGACAGTTCCGTTGAAGATATTACCCTTGATAAGTTCGACATAGATCAACAGACAGGTAAATTTTCAGCTTTGCTATCTGTTCCTGTTGGCGACGATACATATACAACAGCCACAGTACGTGGGCGCACCCACGCTATAACCTATGTTCCGGCATTAAATAGAAATATTCCTCCCGGTCGACTGATAACTGAGCAGGATATAGCATGGGTAGGGCTGCCAACCCTTAGCATTGGCCGTAACATCATTCGGGCTGAAAATCAGTTGATTGGTATGACTCCACGGCGCAACCTTAACCCCTCAACCCCACTCAGGCCAAGCGATCTGGAGCGGCCTGTAATCGTAATGCGCGGCAAGATAGTCAGTATCCTTTTCAAATCAGGAAAGATAAGCCTGACTGCCACAGGGAAAGCCATTGAAAACGGGGGTCGTGGTGACGTGATCAGAGTGATGAACAGTAAATCCCACAAAACCATAGACGCCGTAGTAACCGGCCCGGCTCAGGTGCAGGTTATTAGCGCAAAATATGGCCTTGCACAATTGAATGTGCCGCAATGATATAAATTTTAAGGATCAGTAAAATGGCTTATAGAATATACCCTTCCAGACCTCTATTTTTCGCAAAAATGCTATGCCTGATAGGAGCAATGGTTTTGACACTGCCGGGATGTGGAGCCATCACCAGAATTGGTGATATTGGCAAAGGCCCGGATCTCGCGCCCATTGAGTCGGCTCGCGTCGTCCCACAACAAAGACCGTCTTCAGAAAAACCTATTCAGGTTCAGACGCAACAGACGTCTCCGATAAATAACAACAGGAATTCACTTTGGCGTATTGGCTCAAAGAATTTTTTCCGGGATCAGCGAGCCAGCAAAGCTGGCGATATTCTAACCATCAATATAACTGTTGACGATAAAGCAAGCATAGATAATCAGACCACGCGCTCAAGGACCAGTTCAGATCAGGCAGGCGCAACTAATTTCTTGGGCCTGGAAAGTAAATTGAGTGATATTCTGCCCAGTGCTGTTGATCCCACTTCACTCGTAGATGTGGGAAGTACAACATCCAATGCGGGAAGCGGAACAGTTGACCGCAGTGAATCTATCGACCTGACCTTGGCTGCTGTGGTAACCCAGGTTCTGCCCAATGGTAATATGGTGATACAGGGACGGCAGGAAGTCCGGGTTAATTTCGAGGTCAGGGAACTGACCGTTATCGGGGTAATCCGGCCAGAAGATATAAGTTCCACCAACACTATCCAACATACTCAAATTGCGGAAGCCAGAATTTCATATGGTGGCCGCGGTCAATTAACCGATGTTCAACAGGCCCGTTATGGTGCCCAATTGTTCGACATCCTGTTTCCTTTTTAGGGATTGCGTTTTTTAGTACTTGTGTTCGGCAGGCGTAATCTTTCGCCTGTTTATTCCCGCACAAAGAAAAGGACCGTACCAGAAGAGTGCGGTCCTTTTTAATTGGATGTTTCCGAATGTCTTATTTCATCCCACGAGGTCAGAACTGATTAATTATCACGATGAACTTTTTCGTATTTTTCGTGTTCTTCCTGGGCTTCCAGTGACATCATGGCAATGGGGCGTGCTTCAAGCCGTTCCAGATTTATTGGTTCGCCAGTGACTTCGCAAAACCCATATTCACCAATCCTGAGCCGTTCTATGGCGGCATCAATCTTGGTAATCAGTTTGCGCTGCCGATCCCGGGTTCTAAGTTCAATTGACCAGTCTGTCTCTGATGAGGCCCGATCGGCAATATCAGGTTCTTTCTGGCTGTCTTCCTGAAGATGATTTAAGGTTTCCTTTGACTCACGCAGAATTTCTTCTTTCCAGTCCACAAGCTTTTTTTGAAAGTAAATGGTCTGTTTTTCATTCATAAATTTTTCGTCTGGGGAAGGTTTATATCCTTCTGGTAATTTGGCTGACAATTTGGTTTTCATCAATGGCCTCTAGTGTATCATCCTGAAGTATGGTTGTATTTTGGATGCCAAACTACTCAACTCAAACCTACAATTCAAGGATAAATATCACTCAACGCTAATTAGCAACATAACCCATTAATTATAATAGATTAAAAATCATATTTTAAGATCTACCCACCAAGCATTTCAAGTTTTGCCAACTCTACCTTGACCCGCAACTCAATATCACTGAGAAGTTCCTCCAGCGCCGGATCAGTTGACATATTCCGCTCGCGGGTGACAACTGCAACCACCTCTTTTAATCTACTCTGTGGAATTTGACCCGCAAGCAACCCATGACGGATAACTTCCAGATGGCCCAGTAAGTCTTCAGCTATGACCAAACCCTTGGACCTGCCTTCACTACTGGTTGGCATTTCCTGCAAAGCCAGCAGAGAACTAACTGTTGTCAGGGGTGATGTGCCGCTGGACGGGGAAGCAGCAGAGGTTTCATCAGTTGAAAGGGCTTTACTGAATCCCGATTTACCGGAGCTCCGCGCCTTTTTCTTCCGTGACACACCGGGCGTTGTGATCCGTCCTGGTCCTTTTATTTCCATAAATTTCTCATTTTCTCAAATTATCAACTGAGCTATAATACCAAATATCGACAAGCTTCATATAGCAGATCACATCGCGGCTTGATAGATAGAGGATGCGTTTTTTACCCGGTAAGCCTTGCCCACAAAGGGAAAAATATTCTTCTTCTTCAGGAATACATCATTGATTCCAATAGCAGTTTCAAAAAATATCCTTATAGAACAGCAAGTTAATATTATGTTTTTAACAGGCTTTATTGGCATGAATTTCGCATAGATAAACCCGACAGAATAGTAACAATTTTCTGAAACGGAATAATTATGCGACTAAAGTCTCAAAAACAGTGCCTGAAACAAAAGTTGGTCACCTTAATACTGATGAGCGTCATCAGCGTGGCAAATATCCTGCCAGCTCTGGCATCCTCCCGGATAAAGGATTTGGTGTCTATCGAAGGTGTCAGGGAAAACCAGCTTGTCGGTTATGGCCTTGTGGTTGGTCTTGATGGTACTGGTGATTCACTCAGAAATGCGCCCTATACCGAGCAAAGTATCGTTGCCATGCTGGAACGGCTCGGTGTGAATACCCGAGGGGCCACCATGAAGGGTGAAAATGTTGCGGCGGTTATGGTGACCGCCAGTCTGCCGCCTTTTGCCCGACCTGGAAACCGCATTGATATTAACGTTAGTTCGATCGGTGATGCCGAAAATCTTCGTGGTGGTACCCTGATTGTAACCCCACTCAAAGGTGCGGACGGTGAAGTTTACGCCGTGGCTCAGGGTTCAATACAGGTTTCAGGTTTCTCAGCCGGTGGAGATGCATCGAGTGTCACCCAGGGGGTTCCAACAGCAGGACGTATTCCCAATGGCGGTATCGTGGAAAAAGAAATCAGATATTCCATGGTAGGGAAAAAGGAGATACTTCTGTCCCTCCACAGCCCTGACTTCACAACGGCCCGGCGCGTGGCCAAGGTCATTAATGAAGAAATGAAGGTGAAGACAGCAATGGCTATTGACCCGTCTACTATCCTGGTTATCAAGCCGGAGGCCTATGCCAATAGCATGGTTAGCCTTGTTACTGATCTGGAACAACTTTATGTGGAGCCTGATCTGAAAGCCAAAGTTGTTGTTGATGAGCGGTCCGGTATCATTGTTATTGGCCATGAGGTGCGGGTCAGCGAAGTCGCTATTGCCCAGGGCAACCTGACCATCCGGGTGACAGAAACACCACAAGTATCCCAACCTAATCCGTTTGGCGGCGGTGAAACTGTTGAAGTACCCCGTACCGGCGTTGATATTGAAGACGGCCAAGGCAAAAAATTTGCTCTCCTGAAGCCGGGCGTGAACCTGCAGGAGCTTGTTGACGGTCTGAATGCGCTCGGCATTGGGCCCCGCGATATGATTGCCATTCTTCAGGCATTGAAAGTATCCGGTGCGCTTCATGCAGAAATCGAGGTGATGTGATGGATATGAAATTCCTGAACATACCATCTCAACCACAAGCCGTACTCCAAAATAGCAAGCCTCAGCAGGCTACAGCCTTTGAGCAAAAAGCCCAGGAAACTGCGGTAACTTTTGAAGCAGTTTTCCTGTCACAAATCCTGAAAAGCATGTCACTAGGCCTGAAATCAGATGGTCCTTTTGGCGGTGGTCATAGTGAAGAAGTTTTTCAGGATCTGCTTAGCGAAGAAATGGCCAACCATATTGCCAGAAATGGCGGGATAGGTCTTTCTGAATCAGTTTATCGTGAAATCTTAAAAACACAGGAAGTGGGTTATTCAAATGCCAAATAAACAAACATCAGAAAGCCAGAATTTTCTTAACCCGCTTATTATCACCATCAGGGAACTGACTAATCTCATTTCCCAGGAAACAGCCTTGCTTAAGACTAGTCGCCCAAAAGAAATGGAAAGACTCTTGCCACTCAAAAATCAACTTATGGCCACTTATCAAAAAGAAATGACAGAATTAAACAGCCGTGGCGGCCTACAGACCAGCGGTAGCGGTTCTGCTGTCCGCATCCTGAAACAGGAATCCCGGAATTTCCTGAATGTTCTTTCCCGACACACAAGACTGGTAAAGGCCTTGAAAAAAATTTCCGAAAATATGATCAAGGCCATCAGTGATGAAGTGGTCAGAAGTCAAAATCAGGCTAGGCACTATGGCGCAAATGGCTCGCAACCTGCCAGTAAATCTCCCACTTCGATCTCGTTGAATCAAACCATTTAGCGGGTGGGGCAGACATATCATCAATATGTGTCAGGCTATGATAACCAATAATATTTGTTTCTCATCTGTATTGACTATGGCTCATAAAGAGGATTCAATAAGGGAAACATTGAGGATACATCATGATGCCTGTTCTTGAGCAAAGACTGGCCCACCTGTTTGGCTTTGAATATACTGTAATGCTGGGTCGGGCACGGTCCGGTCTGGTGGCTCTGATTGAAACACTCAATGATATAGATAATACCCCTGTCCCGGTTCTGATACCGGAAAATATATGCCCGGCATTGGTCACTGCGATCCGGGCAGGCGGCGGTACTGCCATAACGGTTCCGGTATCACCAGAAAACGGCTTGCCCGATGATCAGACTTTCGTGCGTACCATGGACAGTGTAGAAAAGCCCGGCATTGTCAGCCCAACCCATCTTTATGGATTTCTGGGCGACTATCCACAGACGATAAAACTGGCCCGGAAAAAAGGCTGGTTCATTCTGGAAAATGATACCAATGGCCTTCGGATACAATCAAAAGAAAGCCCCTTCGGCGATGCCCTTCTGGTGAGTTTCGGCTATGCCAAACCCATAGAAATCGGCAGCGGAGGAGCCTTGCTCACCAATGACCCGCTATTGGCAAAAGTGATTGACAGGCGTGTATCAAGCTATCCGCTTCTGGATGACAGCGCACGGGTACTGGAAGAAGAAACTATGCTCAAAAGACGCAGCTTACGAAACATGCAAGGCACTTCCGATCAAGTGCTGGAACAGATATGCCATACAGAAACTGCACTTTCCCGTTTCCGGTTCGACCATAATAGTGTCGATCTTCTTTTGACGAAGCTTGATCAATTCCCAAATGACAGAGCAAGACGATGTGAAAGACGTGACCACTGGGATCAGGCTCTGGCCCCCCTGGATAAAATTCTGCAGCCCGTAACCCTGAAACAGCCTGTGCCATGGCGTGTCATCCGCCGGATACCGAAAGGACGCAATCATTTTGCCCAAAGCCTGCGCGAGCATAACATAGACGCAGGCATCAATTACCGGTCCCTGTGGCGGGAACTGCCATCCCATTATCTGAACGGAAAGCCATCCTCATCAGACATCTGGGGTGACACAGTATTAAATTTATGGGTGACAAAAGACTATGATCAGGCCCATATTAAACAAGCCACAGATATTCTTATGGAGGCCGCAGATGAACTCTGAGCAACAGAACAGCCAGACCGAAGATCAGTGGGAAGATTTATACCGGCTGGGCCTTGGCGCCCCCCGTTATCCCAATAGTCATGCCGTCCGATGGTTATTTGGCAACTTCACGCGGCAGAAAATTTCTCCACCGCATCTGCTGGACATTGGTACTGGCATGGGTCGCCATGCAATCATGATGACCAAAGAAGGCTTTCAGGTTAGTGCCACTGACCATTCCCAAACCGCCATTGACAAGGCCAGTGAATGGGCCACGCAAGAAGGGCTTGATATAACTTTTTCACAGGCGACAGCAGAAAAACAACCCTTCCTGGACCAGTCCTTTGACGGGATTTTATGTTACGGCGTACTTTATTACCTCAGCCCTGTAAAATTCACTCAGGCAGTCAGGGAAATTCACCGCCTGTTAAAGACGGGTGGTAAAACTTTTGTCATGGTCAAGAATGATCGCGACGTCCGTAAAATGAAAGCGGAAATATCTGCGCCTCATCAGTATAAAGTATCCGGGAAAGCAGAAGGACAGCCCTGGAATAATGAAGCGGGAATGACATTGACCCTTTTGCCAAAATCAGAAATCATCAAATATTTCAGTGATTTTTCAAGCCTCCGTATCGAAGAGGTCACCTCAACACTGATGGATGGTAAATATCTGGAAGCAGCCTGGTTAATTTATGCCCAAAAGTAATTTAACAATTCTCATCCGGCTGGATGCCGATCATCATGTGGGGTTGGCTCATGCGATCCGTATAGCCAAAATACTTTCACTGGTAAAATCAAAGTTTGAATGTCACCTGATAGGTAATTTGTCTCACTATGATAATTTTTTTGATTCAGGCACACAAATCCACCCACTTCCCTCTGAAGAAACCAGTGAGCAGGAAAAGGCCTTGATAGTGGTTGAAACTGCTACCCGTATCGGCGCAGATATTCTTGTGGTTGACCAGCCCCATTTGACTAAAATATCATGGGATATATTTGCCAGATCATTTCTGCCTGTCATAGCCATAGATGATGAAGGCGGCCCGGTCCGGGCGGATTTGATTTTCAATGGTACCATCCTCAACGCCTATCACCAGTATCCTGATATGGTCACAGACTCAGCCATCCACTGCGGCGGTGATTATGCCCTGATCAATCCCTGTTTTGGCGAAACTCAATGGTCTGATCCGGTTGAAAAAGGTCTTATTACGGTGATTGGCAGCGGCGACCGGGCCTGTGCGTGGGCGATAGCTCTAACCGACCCTGATGGCCCTCTGTCAGCGCTGGAAACTGTCCAGAGAACCATGATTGTCGGGGCCGCCTTTCCCCAGATAGCGCAGCTTGAAAAAAACTGTAATGACTGCAATATCAACCTGCATCAGGGACTTGATCAACCTGCTATGGCCAAGATGTTAAGTCAGCATTCTCTGGGGCTGATCACCGGCGGTATGATCGTTTATGAATCCCTCGCCGCCGGATTACCAGTGATAGTATTTCCACAGGAAAAAAACCTGCCGCCGGAAGCGCATTTCTTTTCTCAACAGAACAGCATCATTGATTTGGAATATGATGGTGGTATGGATATGGAACTTGTAGGCCGTAAAATTAAAAAAATGATGGATTCCCGTGAGAAACGCCTTACACTCTCCCGCAATGCAAGACAATTGATCGATGGAAAAGGTATGCTGCGAACTGTAGAAGCTCTGGATCTTTTTTTCCAATCTATTAAAGAAAGAAACATTGGTGAGGAGCATTTAATATGATCCTGTCCGGTCATCAGCCAGTAT
Source organism: Emcibacter sp. (assembly GCA_021774875.1). GTDB lineage: Bacteria > Pseudomonadota > Alphaproteobacteria > Sphingomonadales > Emcibacteraceae > Paremcibacter. Next base: position 16,256 of record JAJFIP010000214.1, on the reverse strand, counting down.
ATCTGCCGAGCCTGCAACTCTTTAATAAAATTGCCTTAAGTGACAAGTTCATGTTTGTCGGACATTGCCAGTTTGTCAATAAAAGCTGGCACAGCCGCAACATTATTCGCAATGGCGATCAGACCCTGACCCTCACCGTTCCAGTTCTGAAGAGTGGGCGTTTTGGCCAATCCATTTCAGAAACTGAAATCAATGGCGACCACTGGAAGCGAAAACATCTGGGCAGCATAAGAAACGCTTATCAGAAACGGCCTTTCTTTGAAGATTATTTTCCCGCGCTGGAACAGCTGATAAATCGCCCCTGGACATATCTCGGCGAACTGAATATGGCACTGATCATTCAGTTTCTTGATTGGCTGGAAATTGACATCCCGCTTTTTTACAGCGAAGAGTATGCTATTGCCGGACAGAAAACCGATATGCTGATTGCCATGTGTCAGGCCATGGGTGCAGATCATTACCTGTCCAATGAGGGGAGTAGTACTTATGTGGATGAAAAAAGGATGACTGATTTAGGCATATGCCACTGCTGGCAGAATTTTTCTCATCCCCTCTATGAACAGGGCAGGGAATTTATCGGGAATCTCAGCATCATCGATTGTCTGTTTAATATGGGGCCAGCCAGTCGTGATCTGATCATAAATGCTGGCACCGTAACAACCGCGAAATTTACGACCTAACAACTTATTACTGGAGTGTATTATGACGTCACTGATTGAAAAATATCCTTATGACATGTCTCTTAAGCTGGCAAATTTTGAGAAATATATCAGCCGTCAATCCATGGCCCGTTTTATGGCCCGTCATGAGTTGTTCAAAAAATCCATGAATATTAAAGGCTCAATCATTGAGTGTGGCGTCCATCACGGTGGCGGCGTTATGGCATGGGCAAAAATGTCCGCAGCCCTTGAGCCAGTAGCTTTTAACCGCCGCATATTCGGTTTTGACACCTTCGAGGGTTTTCCCTCTGTCCATGACAAGGACAAGGGTGATCAGGATTACCCGGAACTGACAGAAGGCGCCTTCACATCCCATGATAATATTCTTGACGAACTCAATGAATGTATCGCTGAATTTGATGATAATCGATTCATCCAACAATATGATAAAATCCAGCTTATCAAAGGCGATGCCACTAAAACCATCCCTGAGTTTGTCAAAGAAAACCAACAATTGGTGGTCAGTCTGCTGTATCTGGACTTTGACCTTTATGAGCCAACCAAGGTTGCGCTGGAACATCTTCTGCCGCGCATGCCCAAGGGGGCTATTCTGGCTTTTGATGAGATTAATAATGATCACTGGCCGGGCGAAACCATGGCCATGCTGGAAGCCTTTGGCGGCTCTCTGAATGACATAAAAATCGAAAAATTCTATTTTGAACCCAATATTGCCTATATTCAGTTGTAGCGATTAATCACGCGGCTGAGCTTAGTCACGATGACTCGTAATACGGGAATCGCTGAAAGAGCCTTATTTTTACTCTCTACATAGACTGCAGGCTTTGCCCACCTCATGGCATATTTTACCCGTTCTAGCTGATAACTTTCTGTGCTATCTATTTTATCATTATTTATCAGTATGTTACCTTGGTTAATAAACTGGCACACCTCTTGCATTTCTTATAATTGCGATATTCCGTATGTGGAATACAACATGTTCAGAATGCAACAATAGGAAGGAGAGCGGAATGGCTTTCTCAGTTAATACAAATGCCAGTGCCCTATCGGCCCTGCTAAATTTGAATATTACGACCAGGGATTTGGAACAGACCCAGACTCTTATTAATACCGGTTTGAAGATTTCATCGGCAAAAGACAATGCGGCGATATTCTCAATCGCGCAAAAACTGCGGGCTGATTTAAGAGGTTATAGTGCAGTCAAGCAAAGTCTGGACCGGTCCATCAGTACCACCGACATCGCCCTTGCTGCTGCAGGTGCCATTTCTGACCTACTTATAGAAATGAAAGAAAAATCAGTTGCGGCCGCAGATGCCGGTCTTGATGCCACAAGCCGATCCGCATTGAATGAAGATTTTCAGGCTCTGCGTGATCAAATCACAGTTATTGTCGCCAATGCTGAATTCAACGGTACCAATCTGATTGATGGTGGTGCGGATGCGATTGTGGCGATCACTAATCCCAATGCAACCCAGACCATCACCATCGCCCATCAGAATTTATCCTTGGGTGGTGGCGTAATTCTTATTACAGCAGCACAGACAATTACCACTCAGACACTGGCTGCGACAGCACTTACCCAGATTGATACCACTCTGGCCACCGTCAATGCAGTTCTGACCAAATTCGGTGCTGGTGGTAAATCACTGGAATCCCAGCGTATATTTGCCGATAAAATATCCGATACCATCGAGGTCGGGATCGGGAATCTGGTGGATGCCAATATGGCCAAGGAAAGTGCCAATCTGCAATCATTGCAGGTCAAGCAGCAACTTGGCATACAGGCACTGTCCATTGCCAATCAGGCACCCCAGTCTATCCTCAGCCTCTTCGGAAATTAGAGACACGGAAAATAGATTGAGTGCATTCTGAAAGTAACATGTAAGTCGGAGGGTTCTGGAAAAAAGCTGCCGGAGACCCTCCAGTAAAATCACTCAGGTGAGAATATTTAAAGCAAGAATTTCTTAGATAGGATAAAAAAATGGCTTTTTCTGTAAATACCAATTCGATTGCATTATCGGCTCTGTTCAACCTGAATTTAACAACAAATCAGTTGGAAAAATCGCAAACTGCCATCAATACCGGCCTGAAGGTTGCCACTGCCAAAGATAATGCTGCCATTTTTTCCATCGCCCAGAAACTGCGGGCCGACCTGAAGGGCTATAGTGCCGTTAAACAGAGTCTGGACCGGTCTATCAGTACTACCGACGTTGCTCTGGCAGCCGCGGGTGCTATCTCAGATCTTCTCATTGAAATGAAAGAAAAGGTTGTTGCCGCAGCGGATGCCGGACTTGATGCCACCAGCCGGACCGCATTGAATGAAGATTTTACCGCCCTGCGCGACCAAATCACCATCATAGTGGCCAACTCAGAATTCAATGGCACCAATATTATCGACGGTGGCACCAATGCTATTGTGGCTATCACAAACCCCAGTGCAACCCAGACCATTACTATCGCCCATCAGAATTTGACCTTGGGTGGCGGTAATGTCCTGATCACGGCGGCGCAGACTATTGCAACCGAAACTCTGGCGGTGGCAGCTTTAACAGATGTGGATACGACCCTTGCCAATGTGAATGCGGTTCTGACCAAATTAGGATCAGGTGGTAAAGCCCTTGAATCCCAGCGCGTTTTTGCCGATTTGATCTCCGATACCATCGAGGTAGGGATTGGTAATCTGGTGGATGCCAATATGGCCAAGGAAAGTGCCAACCTGCAGGCACTTCAGGTCAAACAGCAGCTTGGCATACAGGCCCTGTCCATTGCCAATCAGGCCCCGCAATCGATCTTAAGTATCTTTGGAAACTAGGCCTTTTCTTTTTTGATGTCTATGATACCCTGTCTGGCAACATAAGAGCGGAAATATCATGGCAGATCATAATCCACAAGATGACGACATTTTTCTGGAGGGTGAGATAGTCGCCCTACGTCAGCCTGTCATTGAAAAAGATGTTATGCAGGGTCCGTGGCATAGCTGGTTCAATGATCCGGTCACTACACAATATCTGGTTCATGGCGTCTTTCCGGTAAACCGGGAACAGCAGGTCGAAATTGTCGCCGGGGAAATGGCCGATCCCACATCTTTACTGCTGGTGGTTATAGACAAAAAAACATCCAGGCATATTGGTGTGGTTGCCCTGAAATTTATCAATCTCACCTTACGCTCGGCAGCATTGAGTATTGTCTTTGGTGACCGGAGCATCAAAGGGGCAGCCCTGGAATCTGTGGCTCTGTTGACCAAACATGCCTTTGACCGATTAAATCTTGCCCGGGTTTACGGCGGTCAACATACGGATCTGTGGCAATGGATGAATAGTCTGGAACTGATTGGCTATCAGTTGGAAGGATATTCTGAAAATTACGGCATACGAAATGGCGAGAAATATGATATTGCCAACTATGCTATCACATCGACAAGATTTTATGACCTACAGGAAAAGCGGGGCGGCAATATCTGCACTGAATCCCTTAGTGACCTGCTAAAGGAAAAGACCGGAGAAAACAAAACCGAGGTTATGAAACAGTTTTTTTGTGATCTTTACCGTCCGTAACAATCGAACCCAGCTCCAGCACACCCACCCCTAATACTTTGGCCTCTCCCATAAGGGATGAGCCAAGACCAGCCACCATATCAGCCGACAGTATTGCATCCGCACCCGAGCCGCTATTACTGATCAGGATCTCAAGATTTTCATGGCTCTTATCCGGGTAATTGTCATATTTACCTGCGGTATCTTTTGGATGGGGGCGGATGATCAGTCGATAAGGCCCGGTGATGCCCTCCAGATATTTTGATATTTCCCCGGATTTCATTAAATCCAGCAAGCAGTTGAGACAATCAAATTCCGTGATCTCAAAGCTGACCCCCATGGCCTGCATCTCACTGATATAATCTGAGGCAAACACTATCAAATATTCCTCATCCATTACCCCCCACTCATGCCGAAGCTTGCCTTTCGCAATCCCTTTAGCCTTGGCATATGTCAGATATAAGTCACCTGAAATAAACATATCCTGTGCCGGAAGCCCCAGAGACAGCAATGTGCCAGTTGCCTTTTTATCAATCATGTACACCCTGTCCGGTAGTACCGTCTGCCCCAGATCATCGGTGAAGCGCAGGCTGATATTGAGTCCACAATCCAGAAAAGCCGTTGTTCTTATCCCAAGCTGCCTTGCCACACGCCAAACCGTCTGCTCCGTCCGATCATCCACATGGCAAGTGCTGGTCACGATCAGATCAGGGGCGAGATCAGTCAAATAATCGATAATTTCCTGTTCGGATTCAATATTAGGCCAGTCTTCATAGACAACCCCATTTTGCTGCCAGATCACTTTGGCATAATCCTTGGCAAGCAAAGTAATATCGGGTCCGCTGGATAATCCAAGCTGGGCAAACAGGGCTGCTCTATCCTCTCCATCCTGCCCCAGTAAAACATCGCGCAGACCGACAAGTTGGTTGGTGCCGCCGGGGTCACGGCTGATGAACAGGATATTGCAGCTCATAAGCCCACCTTTTTCCTGATTTCACTACAGGTTTCCAATGCCTGAAGTGCATTATCCGCCGTTGAATATAACTGGCCACCCTGAGTCAGGTGATCATATATATTTGATACAGCAGCCAGCATACCCCGGTTCAGATCAGTCTTGATTTTCTTTTCAGTTTCTCCATTTGGGCTAATGGTCAGTGTCTGGCTAAAATCACTCAGGCGGATGCGGGCCTTGTCACAGATTAGTTCCAAATCGAATATCATGCCGTCCCTGACATCTGATCCAATCATGTCAATCTGCCCATTGCCACCAGATATGAGGCGAGCGGATATGGTGGGATCATCGGGCCAGTAATCATCAATGATTTTGTCTGCCGCCGTTACCTTCACTGGGCCAACCAGCATATGCAGCAGGTTTATCATATGGGAGCCATTATTATATAACCCTTTGTTATATAATGCTTTTCCAGATAAAAATTTACCGTAAGTTTCCCGATTAATTTCTGTCGCCAACTGCCGGATATGGGGATCAAAACGCCGCAGATAATTCACCACCATATTATCCGCATAATGTGCGGCCATTTCCCGGGCTGTGTCTATATTATCAGTGATGGGCTTTTCACAGAAAACAAGCCTCACATCATATTTTTGCAACTCCCGAAGATAATATTCATGGGCATGGGTCGAGGAACAGATAGAAATTATATCATAATCACGGTCATTCAGAGCATCATCAAGACTGTCATAGGCCCTGTCCACATTCCAGACATCAGCGAAATTTCTGGCAATTTCCGGGTCTATATCCAGGCAGCCTACCAGATCAAATCCGTCATGGGTATTAAAGGCCTTGGCATGGGTCAGAATATTTGGCCCCGATATATCTTCCATATCATAGCCCCCGGCGATCGCGCCGCAACCAATGACAAGTGAGGAAAATTTTGTCTTTGGGCTAGCCATCACATCTATACCTTTACCCGGTCTATATCCTGATTTATCCGGCGAACATCAGGGTGCGTGGCAAGATAACTCACCACTTCTTCTATGGTAAAATCTGGTTTTTCCGGGCTTAATGCCCTTAGCACTGCACAGATAACCTGAAAATCCTGATTCGTATCAAGTGTTACCGACATATTAGGACCGCGCTGGGCTTCTGGCGTAGGCAGATATTTCACGGAATAACGTTCCGGCGTTTGATACAGGGGGCGGCTGACATGTTCATGATCAAGGGGATCATCAGTACGCCCGAAAGCATCGGCCAGAACAGCAGTGCTGAATACCTGAACCGCAAAACCCAGAGGATGAGCAAGTCCCTGTTCAAATTCGTTAATCTCCAGATTGGAAAGATAATCCACACCGCTGGAAAAATAGTGATCCACCGCATGATCTATCAACGCCGGGTCCAGCAACGGACAATCGCCGGTAAGTTCCACAATAATATCCCCACTAAAATGCTGCGCAGCTTCCAGCACCCGGCTCATGACATTATCTTCACTGCCCCGGTAGCATTTCACCTGTAGCCTGCTGGCTTCATCTGCAATTGCCTGATCCGTATCATTGATGGTTGTCGCTATGATAATATCATCCAGTATATTCGCACGTTTCACCCGCTCGACCATATGGGCCAACATGCTTTTGCCCAGACATTCCATCATCACCTTGCCGGGCAGACGGCTTGATGTCATCCGGGCCTCTATGGTGGCGACGATGCGGGGCTTGTCGGTCATGGAACTTACAGACCTCTCACAATATCTGAAATCTGCTCAACCACATAGGTCACGTCATTATCGGACATTGAAACATGTAATGGCAGCGATAAAATCCGCTCGTAATATTGTTCCGCGCCGATCAGCGTCAATCTGCCGTATTTTTCCCTATAATAGGGTTGCGCGTTAATGGGAATATAATGAACCTGACTACCTACATTGCGATCAGACAGGGCTGCTACAAAATTTATCCGCGTGATGCCAAGTGCCTCAAAATCAATCAGAATCACATAAAGATGCCGGGTGACAGACCCATTGGCCGCTGACGCCACTGGTTTGACATGAGGGGAAAGTCCCGTCAGTAATTGATTATATTTTTCAACCAGTTGCCGTCGTTTTTTCATGAATGAGGGTAGCTTATGCAACTGGCTGATCCCAAGGGCACAATGAATATCACTTTGGCGGTAATTATACCCCAAAATCTGCATTTCATAATACCAGGGCGGCTTTTGCTCGAACGTCCCCTCCCATTTATCTGAATCTCTTTCCACCCCATGACTTCGCAACAGACAAAGCTTTTCAAACAGGGCGTTATCATTGGTGGTTATGGCCCCGCCTTCTCCCATGGCAATGGTCTTGACCGGATGAAAAGAAAATATTTCCATATGAGCAAAATGGCAGTCGCCTACTGTTCTCATATGCCCGTGACTATCCGGGTAAGATGTGCCGAGCGCATGGCAACTGTCGACAATCAGCTTCCAGCCATATTGTTTGGCAATGTTACTGATCGCCTCAATTTCCGCCACTTCACCCATGAGATTAACTGGCGATATAGCCACGACTGAATCCAGCTCATCCGGTGAGAGGTCATCGATCAGCTTTTGGACATCCTGCGCCCGCATCAGGCCAGTTTCCGGATCAACATCGCTGAACAGAATATCTGCCCCGCAATATTCTACGGCATTAGCAGTAGCAACAAAACTTATAGCAGGCACAATCACCCTGTCCCCCGCTTTCAGTCCCACTGCCATATATGCCATATGAAGAGCTGCTGTTCCGCTGGAACAAGACAGAACATAATCGGATTTCACGAATTGCTGTAATTTATGTTCGAATAGCTGAACCGTGGGCCCCGTGGTCAGCCAGTCGCCGCGCAAGACATCTGTCACGGCCTGAATATCATCTTCGTCCAGAAACTGCCGACCATAAGACAAATATTTAGGGGTCTTTCCGGTCATATTACTTTTAACAATTCACGGAACTGGGCATCATCCAGCCATTCAGCATTTGTATCACTGGAATAATCGAAATCTTCGGGAACCCGGACCGCGTCATGATCCATATAATAATCATCAGTCCAGAAGCTGAATTGCGGGGTGATGATATAACGGTCTTCCAGAGCGATGGTCTGGCGGCCATCATCCCGGGTAATCATCTGTTCATGGAGCTTTTCACCGGGGCGTATGCCTATTTCACGAATTTCAAGATCAGGGGCCAGACTTTTGGCCATATCCAATATTTTCATGCTGGGAATTTTTGGGATATAAATTTCCCCGCCCTGCATCATATTCAGATTGCTTAGAACAAAATCAACACCCTGCGGCAGAGTAATCCAGAACCGGGTCATGCGCGGGTCTGTAATAGGCAAATGATCTGTGCCATCCGCGATCAGTTTCTTAAAAAAAGGCACCACTGAACCGCGTGAGCCTAGCACATTGCCGTAGCGTACCACAGCACAGGAAAAATCCTGATTGCCACCCAGGGCATTGGCCGCGACAAAAATCTTGTCCGAGGCAAGCTTGGATGCGCCGTAAAGATTTAGCGGGCTTGCCGCCTTGTCCGTGGACAGGGCAATGATCTTTTTCACCCCGCAGCTAATGGCTGCCTCCGCCAGATTTTGCGCACCAAAGATATTTGTCTTGATACATTCAAAGGGGTTATATTCGGCAATTGGCACATGTTTTAATGCTGCCGCATGGATAACATAATCAACCCCACGAAGTGCCATATCGAGCCGATTTCGGTCGCGCACATCACCGATAAAAAATCGCAAACTGCGGTGGTTGGGATGAGCCGAAAAGGACTGTTCCATCTCATACTGCTTTAATTCATCCCGTGAAAAAATAATCAGACGCCTTAAATTTGCATTATCCAGTAATGTCTGGGTCAACATCTTGCCGAAGGAACCTGTGCCACCGGTAATCATCAAGGTCGCATCATCCAGAAAACCTAGATCGGATTTAAAAGACCGGATTATTGTCTCACTCATTGTAAAGCCTTATCTTTTTTCAAAAACCCACCATGTTGCATTATCCATACCGGTCATATGTTTCCATTCAAAACCATAGCCGAGACATTTCAGATCGGGGAAATTTTCCAGCCAGAAAGCCCCATAATCACGCTTGAATAATTTATCACCATGACCCCGGTACTGGATTATCTCAGGCTTGTCAGAAAAATATTCATAGCAGACTATATATTTACCTGACGAATTGTGAATATTCTCGCAGGCCGCGAGCAGATCATCATGATGGATATGGATCAACACGCCTGAGGTGAAAGCAAGATCCACTGGTTTTTCCGGCACAATAAAATCACCGGCAAAAGCATCCTGAAGATTTTCCTCAGGCAGAATGGCTTCCTCGATCAATATCTGCCGCGCCTTTGCATTAGGCTCTACCGCAAAATATTCTGCTTCACAGAGCATTTTCATGGCCCTGATATTCAGGCCAATATTTGGTCCTATCTCCAACACAGATTTGGGCATATCAGCCGCCATATATTTGAATATTCTGACCCACATAGATAGTCGCATCCTCATATGTTCATGAGAAACTGCATTTCGGTCAACATAAGTATCACCGAAATCACCGCGCCAGAATTTGACCTGTTCCGTTTCATCATGCGACATGGGCTGGCTCCTGATTACTCAACAAAATATTATATAGAAAAAGAAAAAAAATTCACTAACTTCTTTTAGAGATTAGACTTTTCATAGTTAACAAACCGTAAAAAATCACTCAGTGAGTGTTTTTTGCCGGACTGAGCTGTTGAGGGTGAACCAGTCTGGATTTTTTTCAACAAGTGCCAGACATTCCTGCCATGAAAAATCATCCCGGCCATCAAAAGCCGTCAGAATATTGGAAATCAGATCAAAATCTGCCGGTTCGTCCACACACCAGCGATGATGGCCTGAATTTTCCTGTGACGGATAGGTTCCACAGCGGAACTCACTGCCATCGCGGTAAATATAAGGTGTGACATGTTCGCGTTGATGGGGTTCCATGCCATGGCTATGAGCTTTTTCCAATGCAGTTCGGCTAAAAACTTCCACATCAAGGCCGCGCGGGTAATTTCCACTGTTGATGTTGACATAATCAAGCCTGTCACGATGGTCGATAAAATAGCGGATCACCTGATCCACAAGAACAGGATCGATTAGAGGACAATCGGATGTCACCCGTACGATAATATCTGCCGGATATTTTTTTACGGCCTGAAAATAACGGTCCAGAACATCATCCTCACTGCCGCGAGTGCATTTAACCCCCCGCGTCTGGCAAAATTCCTCTACCGGGTTATCGGTGGCATTTATTGTTGTTGCAATGATCAGACGGTCTATGGTCCGGCTTTTAAGCAACCGGCTAACGTGATAATCAAGCAATGTCCGGCCACAGACTGTTTTAAGTATTTTCCCCGGCAGACGTGTTGATGTCATGCGGGCCTGTGATATACAGAGAATGCTGTCAGTCATAATTAAATTGACCCATAAAAAAAGCCTGTATCAAGGATACAGACAAAAACACAATGATTCAAATTGTGATTAGGCTTCTTCGTCAATTACGATACCTTCAACCCCTTCACGTTCACGGCTGAAAGCGATTAATTTCAATATTTCCTCTGACGGAAACTGGACGACCACATCACCGGTTTTGATGTCAACTCCCTGATAGACGAACCTGCCTGAATCACTATCCAGATCAATCCGTAATCTGGTTCCCGGCGGTTTATTTGGCAGTGCCGCATCGATAAATTTTTCTGCAGCCTGCAGAAATTGCAGTGTATTGCCAGAACTCAACGCAGTAAGGCGCTTCTCAGTGGTTTTTACAATCACTGATGAGGCGTTTGCTGTCGCTTCGCGCGTTACCTGAGCGGCTTCAGTCTTTGGCGGCTGTGTTACCTGAGTGTCACTTGTCGTAACTGCAGGCTTTGGCACAGCACCACCTTTGTCACTGGTGCCAGATAAGGGTGGGCTGATTATGTTAATCCCATCTACCATCTTATCCTCTACTTATACCCAACTTTCTAAATATTACTCTAAAACATACAAAAATTCATCATGAAATATTATTAAATAAATGGACTGATAAATATATCTTATATCAAGGGGGGTATTCTGGTGGAGCCGATAATATGACCCCACCAAAACCATAAGATATAAATATTATCTGAATAGTGCCAATACGGAACCAGGTGCCTGATTCGCAATTGACAACGCTTGCAGACCAAGCTGCTGTCGCACTTGCAATGATTGCAAGTTTGCACTTTCACGGGCCAGATCGGCATCAACCAGATTACCAATACCAATTTCGATGGCATCAGAAAGCTTGTCAGTGAATGACCTCTGAATATCAACACGTTTCGCACCCGCGCCAAGTTTGGACAGGAATGTGCTAAGCGTGGCTTCAGCCGCTGTAATAGTGACGATAGCAGTGGAAGCTGCAGCAGCAGATGTAATAACATGAGCCGTTGTCAGGGCCAGACCAGAACTTGCTGAAATATCAGTAGCAGCAATAGTTATGGAATAGGTAGCTGTCGTACCAGTACCGTCAGGCGTTGCAACCAGTGCCTGAACTGAAGCACCACCATTTTTAACAGCATTCACGCCGTTAAATTCAGCATTATCTACAACTGTGTTAATCTGACTAATTAAGTTTTTAAATTCATCATTCAATGCAGTTCTTGACGCAGCATCAGCACCGGGGTCAGCAGCAGCAACAGCTTTGGCCTTCAATTCAATAAGAAGGTCAGAAACCGCTTCCGCAGCAGCTAGTGCAACATTCAGAGAGCTAGACGCACGATCAAGTGAGCTTTTCACCGAACCAAGACCAGCTAGGTCGGCCCGCTGTCCTTGAGCAATCGAAAATACCGCAGCATTATCTTTCGCAGATGCCACTTTCAAACCAGTGTTAATTCTGGACTGAACAGTATCAAGTTGTGCATTTGTTTTATTGAGGGATTGCAGTGCAAATAGAGCGCCTGCGTTTGTGTTGACTGAAAAAGCCATAATATAATCTCCATTCTAGAGTACTAACAAAGAGCATTTTGCTCTATTAAAGGGTCGAAACCCACTCGCATCAGCATTAATGATATACGCCATTCTGGCAATCTAACTGATACGATAAGGATAAGTTGTAATCTATTAAAGATTAGTTAACAAGTATTAATTTTAATACGGAAATTGATTCTCTATTCAGAATCATGTGGTTATGTTAGAATCCCATAATATGGTTAATGAAAAATTAACTATAAATGACAAATCTTAAGGAATAAAATTAACAATTAGACGGAATAATTACTGCCCGTACTGTCGTTGGTATCTTTCGCCTCTGCCACATTATTCTGGGCCTGGGCGGAAAGCCCCTCCATGATATTTTTATTTATATCAATCAGGGCCTGAACATCTTCCTCTCCCTGAGCAACTTGTGAGCTGTATTTGCTTACCCAGATCGATATGGAAATGATGGAAGCCCGTAATTGTTTTGGCAGCATATTACCCTCAACAGCACAATCTGTGGCCAGCGTAGACCATAACTGCCTATTCCAGTGCAGGGCATCATGTACTTTCTTATCAAGTTTAGACGCACCCTTGGCATCCATCAGAGCCCTCGTCACATCGGCGAACAGCCGATATTCGGTCTGACTTGAAGATTCATTAGCCTTCTGTGTCGTCTGGTACGCCTTAAGGGACATAATTCAGTCTCGATTCTTCATATTCAAACATTTTCTTACATTTCAGCAATGCTTTATAGTATTCACCGTCCATAACATCCTTGCTTATGGCAATGCATATTGTCTTTGCAGCAGGGTCTTCCAGTACGCTTAAAAGTTCTGTCATACGCAAAACATATTGCTCATGATATTTACTAAACCCCTTTTCATCCATATACATCAGCATGATTGGGAAATAGATATGCTTTATGGGCGTATCAACATCTTCCGCCAGCAAAATATCTTTTTCCCTGAGCAAAGAAACCTTATTTTGCAAAATCAGCGTTGACCTTCGGTCACCATTAACGATGACAGCTCCGTTAACAACAATTTTTTCTCCCGGCTTCAGTGATATTTTTAACGCCATTTTTCTTCCCTCCACCTGAGCGATGACATGAAATCACTATTGTAACTTGGCCATTATCTCAAATTTTGTGTTAATAAAATATGAACTTACTTGATTAACTATAGTATAAATAAGAAAATAGTTACAATATATTCATGTAAAAAATAAAATCACCCTGCAAATTCATGTTGAATACAGGCGTGCAGAATGGATTATTTATGAGTTCACACCCTGAAAAAATTATTTCACCAAAAACGAAAAAACAATATGACAAGATAATCCGTGTCGGTACGGGACATTATGAGAAAGGTGATTATACAACAGCTTTAAAATATTTTACAAAATCTTTGGATTATAAAAATTATGATCCCAACATACTTGTTCTTATGGCGCGTTGTTTGTTTAATTTAGGCATGAAAAGCAAAGCCATTAATCTAATGGAACATGCCCTTGATCAGAGTGCAGAAAATCCGGCCATATGTGAATCATTAGGCAGTGCGTGCCTTTCGTTCGATCTCAATGAATTAGCCATAAAGTTTTTTACCATCTATATTCAGCTGAACCCGACAGAGCCAATCGGATATAATAATCTTGCCACCGCCCTGCGTGAAAATGGCCAACTTGATGAATCCATTCAGCTATTGCAGGAGGTCATTCCTATCTATCCCGAAAATCCATATTTATGGAATTCAGTCGCTGCCGGCGTTGCCTTCCGTGATGGGTATGCCGCCGCTCATTCATTTTATGAAGAATCTTACCGACTTGATCCAACAGTATCAATTGTAACAAGCAACTTGTGTCTGAGTTACGCCAACTTGCAGCAATATGACAAATCACTGGAATTTGCTAAAAAAACAGTTGAACTGGCCCCTAAATCAGCACATGGCTATCAGGCGCTCGTCCAATGCAGCTTTTCCATAGGTAATTTTGAAGAAGCATTTAAGGCCCTTGAATGGCACAACCACGCTTCTCAACCCGGTTCAGTTTTTATGCCTTACAATATTGATAAATGGCAAGGCGAAGATCTCAACGGAAAGACGATCCTTATTGGCGCGGAACAGGGAATTGGTGACGAAATATTACTAGCCAGCCTTTACCCTGCTGTAATACAGGAAGCAAAGCATGTGATTATCGGTTGCGATCCCCGTCTGGTTCCCCTTTACCAGAATAGTTTTCCAACGTCCACAATCCTGCCCTATATTGCCGCAGAGCATGATGCCGGATATCGGGTAAGGCTCTATGATGGATTGGACAAACATCAAATCGATTATATGTGTCTTTATATGGAATTGCTGCGCTATCGTTGGCGCTCACTTGACGATATTCCCGATATGAGTGAGGGTTATCTGAAGCCAGCAGATGAAAAAATTGACTATTGGAAAGAAAAACTAGCCACACTGCCCCATAAACTTAATATTGGCATCTCCTGGCGAAGCGGACTGCAACAAGCCAAAAGAGACATGTTTTATGCTACCCTGCTGGAATGGGCCCCGGTTCTGAAAGCGAAAGAAGTCAATTTTATTAATGTTCAATATGGTGAATGCAAGCAGGAAATAAAGGAATTATTTGATACCTGTGGCATAACACTTCATAATTTTGAAGAACTGGACCTTAAGGATGATTTTGAGGGAACGGTGGCTCTGATGAAAAATCTGGATTTGGTCATGGGACCAAGCACGACACCAGTGGTCGAAGCTGCATCGGTTGGAACCGCCTGCTGGTGGATTCATTATAATTCAAATGTATGGTGGTCCTTTGGCCTGGATGATAAATCCCCTATATTCCCGGATTATAAAATGTCCATCAAACCACATACTTTGGACTGGGCTGGTTTTATGCCGCTATTTGCTGAAGAAGAATTCATGCCGTGGCTGACAACAAAGCTTGAAAATATGTCAGACTAACTGTAATCAGGCATTACCTAATAAATTATCCTTTGACCTTTTTAAGGCTAAAAGATACCTTATATATATCAAAATAAAACGGATGTTTGGTTATGAAATTTACTGGTACTGATACATATGTGGCAACTCCGGACCTGATGATTGCGGTTAATGCGGCAATCACTCTGGAACGCCCCCTGCTGATCAAAGGGGAGCCGGGAACAGGAAAAACCGTCCTCGCCCATGAGGTGGCAAAGGCACTGGGTAAAGACCTTCTGGAATGGCACATAAAATCCACCACCAAGGCCCAGCAGGGTCTGTATGAATATGATGCGGTTTCCAGACTTCGGGACAGTCAGCTAGGCTCTGAAAAAGTTCACGACATCAAGAATTACATTAATAAAGGTAAGTTATGGCAGGCCTTCACAGCCAAAAAAAGCCCGATTTTGCTTATTGATGAAGTTGACAAGGCCGATATTGAATTTCCCAATGATCTGTTACAGGAACTGGACCGTATGGAATTCAATGTTTACGAAACCGGCGAAACCATACAAGCCAGGAACCGCCCGCTGGTTATTATCACCAGCAACAACGAAAAAGACCTGCCCGACGCCTTCCTGCGCCGCTGTTTCTTCCATTATATCAAATTTCCTGACAAAGATACCATGACCGAGATTATTGATGTCCATTTCCCGGATATTCAGAATATTCTGGTACGGGAAGCCCTTAATTTATTTTATGATGTGCGTGAAGTACCGGGACTGAAGAAAAAACCATCTACTTCGGAATTGCTGGACTGGCTGAAATTGCTTATGGTCGAAGATATGCCTGTTGAAGTACTCAGAAGCAGCGATACAAAGACCATGATCCCACCCCTGCATGGCGCATTGTTGAAAAATGAGCAGGACGTCCATATGCTGGAACGGCTGGCGTTTATGAACCGCCGGGAAAATCGGTAAGATAAATGTTTACAAATTTCTTCCTGACCCTTCGTGATAATGGCGTTCCCGTATCCTTACGGGAATACCTGATGCTTATGGAAGGAATGCAGGCGGGAATTGCCAACTATGCCATCAATGATTTTTATTATCTGAGCCGGGCCACACTGGTCAAAAACGAAAGCAATCTGGATAAATTTGATCAGGTGTTTGGCCATTGTTTTAAAG
>JAJFIP010000213.1 GCA_021774875.1 Emcibacter sp. | reverse complement strand
AGGAAATGCTCCTGAACCAATGGCAGGGTCACAGACTTTAACATCTGCTAAAGCCTTATCTATTACCTTTGCTGATTTACGAATGCTTTCTGGAAGCTTAAAGCTGTAAGTGCTAGTTTCTCTACCTTTTGACATTGTAGTTGCATCATTCTCTCTAAAAGAATCACCATGGTAAATAAAATCTGTAATATCGTCCTTAGGTACTTTTACGCTATATTCTTCTTGTTCGTTGATATTTAGCTTTGCATCAAGGTAGTTAATTAGGCTTTCTTGGCACATATAGTGAACAATCTCACGAGGCGTATAAAATGCACCCTTGGATTTTCTATCTTTAACCTCAAGCAAGTTCTCAAAAACCTTACCTAACATTTCAGGATCAACGGCAACTTCTTTTTCTAGTGATTCATCTTCACGAACTGTAAAATTGTAGCGATCAAAAACATCTAGAATACCGTCACCGCTATCACCAGATTTTGTTTTGGCATTATTTGAAAATAACTCATTAGGGATGTTGAAATCAAATTGTTGCCAAGCATAATCATTGGTTGGCTCAAACAGGCCACCGTTTAAAAATGGAATACGGCAGTCAAACCGTGAATAATAATGTCCATCACGTTCTGTTGCTAACGCTTCATAAAATAATGGCTCTAAATAACCATCAAAATATATTTGGCCTTTGGACTGACAATCTTCAAATAAAGCCCTTAGATAGTTTTTATCACCAGTCCCCCATTTTTCATTCTTATCAACACCAAGCCAACCTTTTTTTTGTAGAAAATATAGGAATACAATCTGACCGAGTAGTTTTTTACACAAATCAGTAGTTTCGATATTTTTTAGAATCAAATGAGAATCTATTGCAGAGTTCTCCTTCCGCACGTTATCAAGAGATTCTGTAAGTCTTAAAAATAACTCTTTATATTGTTCAAAAAATTCTTTAGTTACGGATTCAATGTTAAATGCCTGTTCAAGCTCTGTAAGAGTTGTTTCAGTGTCACCCTTTAATATTGGGAAAAGTTGTCTTCTAGCAGTGTGTGTTTTTTCGTTCCCACCAACTAGAAAAGAAAACCTACGTGCTGGGGTAAGCTCTTTTTTAACCTTGTTCTTTTCCTCATCGAGTACATAGTCCATACGTACAAGAGAGAAACGCCATTCATCAGAATCATCGGCATAAAAAGCAACCAAAGCTGCATCTTTTAAAGCTCCGCCACGGCTACCATTTAAATATCTGGCAACAAAATTACGTTGCATAGTACGAGCATTTTCAAGCGTTCTTACGCTTTTCAATTTTACAGCAAGTACATCTATCTCCATACCTTCAGGATCTGTGAACTTAAAAAGACGTTTGTAAGAGGTCACGCCATCTTGAAAGGCTTCTGGAATGTATTTTCCTGTTAATGCTTGCTTTTTACATTCTTCGTGGTCATGAAGTAGGTTACGAATAAATAAACGAAACTTATCTTCGTTATAAGCCGTGGTAAAGGTTGTTTCTACTAGGCTTTTAGCTTCCTGCTCTCTCATGATTTATCCTCTATTAAAAACTCTGAGAGAATTATCTCTCTTGCAGCTATGTTCTCTGTTTTCTTATCATTTATATATATATCATCTTGCTTAATATGATCTTTCAATACAGCCAGTATTTTAAGTGGTACTAAGTTGCCTTTTAAAGCTGCCTTAATACGTTTGCTGGTGTTTTTAGGAATACTCCCAGCTTCAAGAGCAGTTCTTACTTGTTTCAAATATTCTTCGTTTTCTTCAGTAAAACCTTTGAAGCCACGTATAGTGCTAGATTTTAGAATTTTAATAATCTGAGCCTCATTTGATGCACCTCCGCGAGTAGCATTTACTTCCTGAAAATCTTCAGATGTGATGATTTGCAAATGCTCTTTATTCATTTTCAATAAATCATAGTAACGCTGGGGAACATGATGCAATTTAGTTTTAGGATCACATTCAAATAAAGATGCTGCTTCTAGGAATGTTAATTCTTGTGGGGCAGTATTATCAACTACTACAAATTTCTTTAAACGTCCTTTACGGAAGAATGTAATAAGGCTATCAGCGCTGACAATTTTTGTGTTAGTTAGCTTACGACCACTTCGGGCTTTTTTAGGCAACATTTTTATTTGTGCAAATAAGTCAGGATTTTTATCTCGTAAATCACGGATAACCTTTAGATGTCTAAGTTCTGAATCTAAAGTATCTTCACCACCTTCAAATGTATTTTTATTGTTTAATTTTTTGTATAGTTGGTCACCAAACAGTTCATGTGTAGACAGCTCTTCATCATCACTTAAATATTTTGCATCTTCACCAAGGGTATTATGGAATGCCTGAATTTTAGCTTTGATATTATCTTCCAAGCCAAGGTGGGCATCTGACTGTGCTGTTGGAAATATATTAAACACATAAACTTTATCATGCTTTGTACCCACACGGTTAACACGCCCAACACGTTGTAATACTCTTGTGGGATTCCACGGTAGGTCATAGTTAATGATAATGTGTGATCTGTGAAGGTTTATACCTTCTGCCAATACATCCGTCGTTAAGAGAATGTTTACATCGTCTTTAGGGCTTTTATGCCCTGGCTGATAGTTTGCTTCAATAATGTCTCTTAAAGTATGCCCATTATAATTTTCATTGTTATAATTTCCACCTTGGCTTGAATATGAAATCACCTTACCTGGAAATAGTTTCTCTAGATTTTTTTGAAGGTAATGAACAGTTTCTTTTGATTCGCTAAAAACAATGATCTTTTGATCTTTTAGTAGTGGATTCTCAAGGAGTTCTTTTGTGAAATACTTCAGTTTAGGATCAGTATATATAGGCTCCCATAATGCAACTATTTGTTTTAATATATCAAGATCAAGTCTTAACTTATCACCGTATTCTGTTTGAAAGTCATCAGATTCAATTTTCTCTGCGTGCTCGTCTTCTAATAAAGAATGTAGCTTATCCTCATTATCAGATTCTAGAAGCTCGAATACATCAACTTTATTGCTAATCCAAACAGTGCCAGAATCATACATACTTATGAAGTTTTCATAGGAAGTTATGAACCGAGAAAGAGACCTCTTGAAAGCATAAAAACTACTTTCTAGCCGCTTAACAAGTATTCCTTTCATAAAGCCACCAATGTTTCGCTGTGACTGTAAATCAAACTCACTTGGTCGCTGTTTTAAGAATAGTTTTGGAGTGTAGCGAGCATAAGAAAATTCTTTAAGTAACTCCATAGTCTGTTCAAAAACTTTATCAGTCTCATTGTCAAACTGATAAATAATTCTTTGAGGCTCTCCCATATCAGGGAATTTCAGTCCTTGTTGGGTAATATCTTCACTAAAGTACTTTTTAATCTCAGAACGAGTACGACGAACCATAATATGCTTCAAGACTTTGTCTCGGACTCTTTCGGAAGTTCGTTTTACAGTATCTAAATATTCTTGAGAACCTTTTTCGTGACTATCTAATTCTTTTTGCTGCTCTCTAAAGAATGCTTCAAGATTTTGCATCCCTGGGATTGTGCTGTTCTTTGCTGGTTGAAATAATTTTATCTGCGTTTTGATATCATCTAGTTTATTGTTCAAAGGTGTCGCCGAAACAAGGATTACCTTCTTATTTTGGCATATTCTATGTAGATTTTCATAACTACTTGTAATCTCATTTCTAAATCTATGAGCCTCATCAATTACGATGTAAGCATATTTATCAACGCCTTTTTTAAGCAAATGTTCTAACTTGCCTAAAGACTCCACATCAAACCCAGGAACATAAAATTGATGTAGAGTTTCTCTCCAATAATCAACAAGCACTGGTGGGCAGATTATTAGTTTTCTTCCTGGAGGAAGTTGTTGCAATAACATAGCAGTAATAAAAGTTTTTCCCAGCCCAACAACATCAGACAAGAATACACCATCATACGTATCTAGAATTTTCTTGGCAGATACAACAGCTTGGCGTTGATAGTTTAGATTCATAAAGCCATCGGGTAATGCAAAGTCTATTTCTTCATCTGCGTTTATATCTTCTTTGAAATATTCATAAAGGAATTTTAAGTAAATTTGGTAGGGAGTAATCTTGTCATTAAGCCATGTTTTATTACGTATGGTATCAATATATTCTTCAGTTATATCCACACCATCTGTCCATAACTCTTCAAACCTTTGAAGGGCGTATTCAACATCAGCTTTATCCTTAAGTTCAACGTTGAATTCACGCTGAGCTACCAACCCATTTTCAGAAAAATTGCTTGAACCAGTAACTACGCGACCGTAGTCCCTATCATCTTTTTTAAACCTTGTAATATATACTTTGGCATGAATCTTATGGCTAGGGTGAGCGCGTAGCTCTAATTTGCCAGATTGTATAAATTCAATAAACTTTTTAGCAGCCACCTCAACTTCGTAAGCATCTTCTGTAATTTCCATTTCATGAATTAAATTATCAGTATAAATTTCACGGCAACGTTTATGTGATTCAAACTGTATATCTATTTGGCTCTTTGCTTCTTCTAAGAGCTCAAAGCTCTTCCTGTCTGTATTCAAGCCAACAAGAATTCTAATTTTTTCAACTTTTTCAAGCTCTTCATACATACGGAAAAAACCGCTTGTGCGGAAATAACCAACTAAAATATCAAAAAATTGTGCATCACGGGTGGTACTTACAAAACGTTCGTAAAGTGAATCATTTTCAGTATTTGTAAAGAATTTTAGATCGCTACTATTAGTCATTATTTGTCCTGCTTATCTGGTATGTTACTTTGTTCTTTAATCCAACTGTCAATGTGAACTTTCTTAAAACGCCAACTTCCACCAACTTTAAAGGCTGGGATTTTTCCTTCAGAGGTAAGTCGGTAAGCTGTTTTCTCATTCAGTTTGAGGTATTCAGCAACCTCTCTCATGGTAATGATATCGTTTTCCATCGCTGTCTCGTGTAATTGTTTCTGACATTCATGTGGATAAGAAAATAATGGAAAATTGCTTAAAAATCAAGTAGGTTATATTTAAGTATTGGATATAACTAGCTTGTTTAGGAGATGCAAAATGAGAGAGGTAAATTTAGATGTTGGGCATACAGTGTCTATACCGCTTCCTTTAGATCAGCTTGCAAATCTACCAAACGATGATAGCAAATCTTTTGGTGCTGTTGATATTGGGGAAAGTGCGAAAGAAATAGCAATTGCTAGGCTTAATGGCGGAAAAATTCTTTATTCAGCAATTGATATAACCCAAAGAATTGAAGACATCATATGTGACTACCTGTTTGGCACATCTATATCTCCATCTAAAGAAAAGAACTTTTTCAATAATGAGATAATTCAAACATCAAGCTTAACCTTCCAATTTAAAAAAGAAGTGCTCAAGAAGATGATAAAGTCTGAAGAGTATCTTGAAGGTAAGGCCAAAGGGGGCTTTTATAGAAACTTAGATCAGATTATGACATGGCGAAATGCATTTGCTCATGGAAAGCTTGTTTTCAATATTAAGAGGGGAGTACTTTTAGGTTATTACTCTGGGGAACGCAAAGAGCTTCTACTAGATAACAAGTTCTGGAATTTAGTAGAAGAAACATTCTCTGAAGTAAAAGGATGCTTAAAAATAGTTTCAGATAAAATTCATCAATAAGACAAATAGCCAACTAACTTAACCATAGCCAGCGTATCAAGCTTACAATAAATAAGCATATCTAACTCTAGCTGCTTTTTAGTAGCTTCATCTATATTTGGATCTATAGCTTTAACAAAGGCCATTTGAGCTTCTGTCCCATTATGAACATCGTTTAGATCTTTATAATTTAGTTCTGGCGCGACAATTGGGAGAAGTGCCTTAATTGACCAAGAGCCATGCTGTTGCGGGTGATAATAATGGTCACGCATCCATGGAAGTAAGTCAACAAGCCTATCGGTCAGTTTTTGTAATGGTTCTACCAAGTCAGGATATAGTTTCTGCGCAGTTTTAATCATTCTCTGTTCATAAGGAGAATAAACAATAATTGGCCCAGCATTACCCATTGCAGCAATCAAAGATTCAGCAAAATCACGCATAGGTGGATTGCCTGAAATATTCAGAAACTCTTTATGCTCTAAGCTATCAACTTTTCTTTCAATATGACACGACCACTGGAATGGCAGGTGCTGATGCGGGCGTGTACCTGCCCAAATTGGCACTGCAAAAGCAATGGCTTCAAAATCTAAGTAATAGCGTGGATATCCCAGCTCTTTTATGAAAGTTGTTAGCTCGGCATCAATTTCTGGTTTGCCACTGATAACAGTACGGCGTACTTTTTCATGAATAGCATTTGTTAGCCTGCCTTCAGGGATATCCCCAATAGCATGAATACCTTCTTGACGCAGAGCACCTACAGCTTTACCTGCACGAGGCAGTGACTCTATAGGATACTCAGGTCGGGTGGCATTGCAATAAGCTTTAAAAGGGCACGCATGCGGCTTGTTGCATTGCGTACCTGTAGCAATAATAGGTTCGGCGCCAGAAACTGTTTGTTTCGCATTTTCTATAAGATCGGGGATATGTTTGTAGGTTTTTTTTACTTGATCGGTAATATCTTCAAACTTTAGGGCGCCATCATGGCTGTTACCTTGGTAAATAAACTCTGAGTCCACAATTGCCAACTGAACTTTATTTACATTTTGACCAGATTGACTTGTAACCCATGCCTGAATCGCAGCATCTGTGATGTAATGAGGTTTAGTTTTTGTACCACTTTTTACCTCGGTCAATATATTTCCATGAAGAATATCCACGCGCACACGAACACCATCATATTCAAAAATAGGCTCAAAAATCGGGGCGCTAGAATTTTTATGTTGAGCGGTTAAGTTTAGTGCTTCAGTTGGCTCTAGCGTATCTATGTGAATGCCGTTTGGATGAAGGTTTCTTGCCAGCTCTCCAACGGACTCACCATTTGTAATAATCATCTCATCGGGTTTATCTTTAGCAAGCTCAGGAAGATGCTTTTTAAGCCAGAGACTTTTAGGACACTGGTAATATGATATTAGATCTGATTTTGTAAAAATACTCATGTGGTAGAATATATCATAAAAAGGATAAAAAATGGTTAGAAATAGCAAAAACCCAGATTGTACAACGCATTACAGTATTGAGGTTCGGGATTGGGAAACGCATGCATCCTTTAATGACTATGCTTACATCAATATATTTGATGAGCACCCTTTTGAGGAAAGGGTGACACTTTGTTTGATTGGCAAGTTATCTTTTGATATGCCAAAACTAAAAGCAGGTTGTAAGGTTAAAGTAGTTCTATTCCCGAATGAATTTTGGTCTAAATCTCCGTTAGAAGTCAAAGACAATGAGCCTATTGGTAATTTTGAATTAATGAGAAATCATGTAGGCAATAGCAAAGAAATGATTCTTTATTTTAGAGTAAGCATGCCTGTTAAGTCTTATGACTTAATTCTATCATCTCTTGTGGGAGGTAAGTTGGGGGAGGCCTCTCTGGCTGGGTCAGAGCTTTATAGAAGGAAAGGCAAAGTCTACCAGCTTAGTTATAATTCAAATTCTATAAAAATTTAATTATTATAAGTAACTTAAGGTTTAGTTGGGTTGTATTTTAACCAATTATGTAATTTATTTAATATCTCCTGACACCCCCAATTTAGAACTAGCAGGATAGCTAGTTACGTACATAAGGATTATTTTGGGCTTTTAAACAGCTTTTTCTTTGTGCGGTCTTCAATAAGATTTTATGTGATTAATTGGAGGATTGGATTATGGTTATTGAGAATCTTGTATCAGTGAAAGGTTTGGTCGAGCATATTCCAGTTTTTACAGAAGCTATGGTGCGATGGTGGATATTTAATGCAGATGAGAATGGCTTGAATAAGTCATTAATTAAAATTGGTAGTAGGGTGTATATTGACCTGCATGCTTTTGATCTGTGGCTAGAAACGCAACGTCTGGTATCTAAGTAGATATTATAGGCTTACTTTTCTTGAAATATATTACTGTTCATCTTCTCTACAATGTTTTTAGTATGGTTTTCGCTTAGGTGGGAGTAGCGTTTTAC
>JAJFIP010000212.1 GCA_021774875.1 Emcibacter sp. | reverse complement strand
CCGGTTTTATGCATAGCGGCAGTCGGCTCGGTTTGTCTGAAATCTCTATGACCAAGGACTCCAACGAACATGATGCGAAGAAATCGCCATTCTCGGCGGCTTTTGATGTGCGTCGGGGTCTGAAAAGCAATAGCATTGTTATTGCCGACAATCGTCGCCACGGCCTGACCCATGCCATCACTCAGCCATCAGGGTCGGACGGAATTTTTTATGGCTCCGGTGCTATCATATCACTGACCGGGGGCGCGGATATGCTTGTTGGCAAAGGGCCTATGATCGCAGGCCGTGCCAGAGGCGAAAATCGTAATGTGGCCTGGACCAAAATCCGCCTGATTCTGGATCAGGTCAAATATTACGATCAGAACCGTTCACGTATTATGAAAGGCGAGGGGCCGGGTGATTTTCTGCTCACAACATTCAACATGGATGCGCTGGTGCCTGTGCTCAAGGGCCAGCAGAAACTGGTACTGTCTGCCTATAGCGAAGATGATATTCGCCAGGCTATTGCCCTGAAAAATGATTACGATCTTGATCTGATCTTGAGTGGTGCGGTCGAAGCCTGGAAAGTGGCGGCTGAACTTGCGGCAGCAAAAATTCCGGTAATCATTGATCCACAGCTAAACCTGCCCGCTAATTTTGGCCGGGTGGCAGCTACATTCCGCAATGGGGCACTGTTGGATGCGGCAGGTGTGAATTTCGCCATTTCGCCCGGTGGCATGGCGACAAACCATAATGCTTTCATGGTCAATCAGATGGCGGGGCTTGCCGTTGCCCATGGTCTTGACTGGGATAGTGCCCTGAAAGCCATTACCCTGACGCCGGCGCGGATATTCGGCATTGATAAATCTTTCGGTTCCATTGAAAAGGGCAAGATTGCCAATATTGTATTGTGGGATGGTGATCCGCTGGAGGTGACGTCCAATCCTGCTCATGTAATTGTTAACGGCGTTAATCATCCTCTGGTTTCTCGCCGTACCCTACTGCGGGACAGGTATCTGGGGCTGAATAGAAAACCATTTGCCTATCATTAGTAAGTTTCTGCTGTACTTCTGTGAAGCGGTTGCGTAAATTCCGCCGCACGATAGATGAATTGAAAATTCGGACCATTCCATGAGCCTGTTACAGACCGAAGTCGACAGACGGCGGACATTTGCCATCATTGCCCACCCCGATGCCGGGAAAACCACCCTGACAGAGAAGCTGCTGCTGTTTGGCGGCGCGATCCAGATGGCCGGTGAGGTCAAGGCACGCGGGGATCGCAGGCGCGCGCGTTCAGACTGGATGAAAGTTGAACAGGAGCGCGGTATTTCTGTGGCATCCTCTGTCATGTCCTTTGAATATGACGGACGCATGTTTAACCTACTGGATACGCCGGGCCATGAAGATTTTTCCGAGGATACTTATCGGGTGCTTACTGCCGTGGACAGCGCGGTTATGGTGCTGGACGGGGCCAAGGGCATTGAGGGCCAGACCCGGAAATTATTTGAGGTCTGCCGGCTGCGGGATATGCCGGTGATGACTTTTATCAACAAATTTGACCGGGAGTCCCTAGACCCGTTTGCGCTTCTGGATGTGATCGAACAGCAGCTTGCCCTTGATGTGACTCCGGCCACCTGGCCTATCGGCATGGGTCGGGATTTTAAAGGCTGTTATGATCTGATTAATGACCGCTTGATTCTGATCGAGAAAACCAAAAATGATCGCCCGGATGAGGGAATAGTCTGCGAAGGCATTGACGATCCACAGCTGGATAATCTGTTGCCAGCGGATCAATTGACCCAACTGCGGGAAGAAGTGGCTATGGTGCGCGAACTTTGTCCCGATTTTGATGAACAGGCCTATCTTGATGGCACCATGACACCGGTATATTTTGGCAGTGCCATAAATAATTTCGGAGTTCGGGAATTGCTGGAAGGTGTAGGCAACCGCTCACCCATACCGGGAACTTTTAAAACTACAGGCCGCCCGGTTGATCCCCATGAAGATAAGGTAAGTGGATTTATCTTTAAAATTCAGGCCAATATGGACCCGAAACACCGGGACCGCATTGCTTTCTTCCGCTTGGTGTCCGGTAAATTCAAACGCGGTATGAAATTAAAACAGGTGCGTGATGGCAAGATGGTTAATCTGCATAATCCGGTGATGTTTCTCGCTCAGGACCGGGAATTGGCCGAGGTCGCCTGGCCCGGTGATATTATTGGTATTCCAAATCACGGCAACCTGCGCATTGGCGACAGCCTGACCGAGGGCGAAGAGCTGCGTTTTAGCGGTATTCCGGCCTTTGCCCCGGAATATATTCAGACCGTACGCCCCACGGACCCCATGAAAGCCAAACATCTGGGCCGAGCACTGCAACAACTGGCCGAGGAGGGGGCGGCACGGGTCTTTAAACCCACCATCGGCTCTGAATGGTATGTGGGTGTTGTGGGTATGTTGCAGTTTGAGGTTATGGGCGACCGGATTCGTACAGAATATGATGTGCCCTGCCGGTTTGAAGCCACCTCACTGCATACTGCGGTCTGGATTGAATGCGATGACAAATTCAAGCTGAAAGCCTTTATCGATAGCAACAAGGTCAATATGGCTGAAGATCATAGCGGCTCACCAGTGTTCCTCGCCCGCAATGCCTGGCGGCTGGATAAGGCGCGGGATGATAATCCGGACATCCGCTTTCTGAAAACCAAGGAACAGCTGGTTTGATTTTGATAAATATGTAGCCTAATATATTGAAGATGAATAGGAGCAAGGATGCTGATTGAGAAATTCAGTAAGGATGATCTCCCCAATAGCATCATACGGGAGATCTACCAATATTGGGTTGATATGAAGGGCGACCGCCCCATACCTTCCCGCGCTGATTTAAATCCGGCTGATATTGTAAAACTGTTGCCACACATCAGTCTTATTGGTGTGGACAATGAGACTGGTCGATACAAAATGAGATTGATTGGCACGGAAACCGTCAAGGCGATGGGCGTTGATGTTACGGGAAAATATCTTGATGAATTGCCAAAAGTTGAGCGGTTGCTGAAAGAAAATTATGACTGGCTGGTTAAGGAAAAGCGGCCATATATAAATTTTGCCAAGTTAAAATGGTCGGGCAAATCTTATATGGATTATTATGCTCTTGGTCTGCCCCTTGCCAGTAACGGGAAGGATGTGGATATATTGATGTATGGCATGTACTATCAATTTCCCAAAGAAAAACGCACAAAATTTTACAATTTGGAAGAGTAGGTATCAGTAATGGATCATTGAGCGGGGGTGACTTTAACTTTGTTTGAAGTGCCGGTTTCACCCGGAAAATCCTGAAATAGTGCGTCCACCAGATATGGCATTATTATCGGCAACCCTTCCTGTCCACGACTTGAAACATGGCCTTCATAGAGTTTT
The DNA here is from genome assembly GCA_021774875.1 of Emcibacter sp. GTDB lineage: Bacteria > Pseudomonadota > Alphaproteobacteria > Sphingomonadales > Emcibacteraceae > Paremcibacter. Next base: position 804 of record JAJFIP010000212.1, on the reverse strand, counting down.
AGGCCATCTGAACGCCGGATAATTTCAAGGGACAGTATGCGGACATACTCTTGCCGGGGCTCACTTTTCCCAAGAGGAATCGATATACCAACCCCAACTCCCGAATGACGACTACCGCCACTGGCGCCAATAGCAACAGATGTCCGGGGGCCACCTTCAATGATGCCTTCTGCTGTTTGAATAGCGTATCCGATCCGGGCGATAAGCTTTGAGGTGGGGCCATTGGGCGGGCTATATCCAACCTTGCCAAGATGTTGTCCGACAAGGTTTGCATATTGGCCAAACTCAAGGCTATTTTGCAGAGCAGGATCCATTGAAACAACTTCTATTGTTTCTGCGTCGGGTGTGGGAAGGTTATGGAATCTGGTCACATCGCTGACAATTGTCTTGCTACAGCCAGCGAGTAGTATGATGAACAAGATTGTGACTGTCAGCCATGATTTCAGCCTGAATTTTTGCATATTTTCACCTTTTTTTCCTGTTGATTATAACAAAGAATATCTTAACTGACCATGAATAAAAATCTGTGCTTTTGCCTTGCCAAAGATGGGAAAATGATTATAACTCCTTTCACTTGCTGATGAAGTAGGGCGATTAGCTCAGGGGTAGAGCGCCTCGTTGACATCGAGGAGGTCACAAGTTCAAATCTTGTATCGCCCACCATTCCCTTATCTTTCAAAGGCTTAGGCGTCTCCCTAATCTCTTGGTTGTTCAAGATAATTTGTGTGTCACATTTCTCTTGAACGTCCATCATAATATCATCAATAGCTTGGCGGGCTGTGCTCATATAACTGGGGTCATATT
>JAJFIP010000211.1 GCA_021774875.1 Emcibacter sp. | reverse complement strand
TACTGTTTGCCATGGTTCTTGGTTACCTTTAAGTTCTACTATACATCAACGACTTATTAGGAATCATTACGCGTCAACAGCTACAGGTCAATATCAAATCATCTAGCTGTGAACAAGAAAACGCGAAAATGCCAACGCGATTGTGTATATGTAAGCTATTTCAAAGTCTCGTCCTCACATAATGTTTGGCTAAGTTTATTTTTTGCAAATAGAATGCCATTTCAAGATAAAAGTTCTGTTCGGTACTGATATCTAGTTGTTTTATAGCAAAAATGACAGAGAATGACCGCGTATAGCGTTGAAGATTTTGGAAGCGACTGTTGTCATCTATACTACACTCGTAATCAAAATGAAAACAAATATAGTATCCTTCATTTACCAAAGCTATACTACTGACCGCTTAATGCTTGCCCACGATTCCCAACTCCGCCCACACCTTGGCTTATATCTCGTACTTCACTCAAACCACCCGAAAGTACCAGTCCTGAAATAGCGACTTCAGATTGGCGTAAGTCAACCAGTGATCTTATAAACTGAATATTCGTTTCGAAATAAGTGCGACGCGCGGTCAAAACACGCAGGAAATCAAATTGCTGCTGGCGATACCCCTGGTTCGTAAGATCAAGATTTTCCTTAGCCTTTGGAAGAATGTTTTGCTGGTATTGCTCTACCTGTTGCTTGGCTTTTTGATAGTCACGAAAAGCATTAGCGAGACGAACTTCGAGTGAGAGTTGAAGTCGTTCAACGTCACTTAATGATCGGTAATATTCAGCGTTAGCCATATCAATATTACCTTGATTGCGATTAAAGATTGGTAGCGGAATACCAAGTTGAACATTCGCAATATCGTCACCAGTTTCGTTATCGCGCGCCACACCAATTTGAGCCAGCAGATTTGGTTTATTTTGCGATTCTTGACGAAAGATTTGCTCGCGGGCACGACTGACTCTCGCATATACAGCTTGTAACTCTGGGCTATTTGTTTGTAACTGCTGATACGATTCTTCCCAAGTTAAATCGGGAGATATTTCATTTAGATCCCCACTCAAAGGCGCTTGCGTTAGCTCAGGACTCCCCACTAAGCTCGCTAGTTGTTTCCTGGCTGCTTGGTGATCGTATTCTGCATTCTGACGAATGATTCGAATTTCGCCGAGCTGGACTTCTGCTTGCAAAATGTCTGGCCTTGCTGCTTCCCCTGATTCAAACAATTTACTTGCCATTTCGACTCCTTCTTTAGCAATTTCCTCCAATTGCAAAGAAAGTTTGACGCGTTGTTCGGCACCCAGGGATGCAAAAAATTGGGATTGGACGTCATTACGAACCCGGTATTTTTGAGTCTCCAACTCCCATTGAAGTTGCTGGATATCATAGTCTGCAACAGCTTGGTTTAGACGCAGCTTGTTTCCTGTTACGATTGTCTGGGAGATGTATCCCCCCTGTTTTCCAGAAGTTCCATCGGCACCGATTTCCTGTCCCTGATAACCAATTATGGGGTTCGGATAAAGCCCAACCTGTTTTTTGATACCTTGAGCTTTGTTGATGACAGCCGTCGCTTGTTGTAGGGTAGGGTTGTTTGCCATCGCCAACTGCAATAGTTCTTCGACCGTTAATGCGACTTCTGTAGTTTGTGTATCGACATTATTTTCTGTTGCAAGTTGGTCACCACCCACACCAGGCGCCGGCGGAATCGTATTGGAATCTGGTTTAAACGTTGTTTGTATAAGTGTGTCCTGATTAGTATTACTATCAGTTTTGTTAGATACCTCAGAAGTCTGAATGAATTCTGTATCATCTGCTGAATTAAGGTGGCCCACTCTCTTTGCAGATATATCTTCGGCATCGCCGGGGGGGGCTAAGGGCGCGAGATCCATGGGGATTTGGCTATTGCCATGTACTTTGTATTCTTCCATCTCCAAGGTTTGTTCCCGAGTAGTTGGAACTGCGTATCGAGGCTTTTCATTATGGGCACACGACGCTAATAACACACATGGCAGAGCCATGCAAAATCTGAAAATACGAATACGTTTCATAACCAATTCCTACCGTCTTGTGAGAAATTAACCTAATAGGCTGAAAGACAAACTGTGCAAAAGAAAAGTTAAGTGCGCAATAGTCTATACAAGCCATTTCTCAAGTATGATGACGATAGAAAAAAGTCCGATAAACGATGAGTGAGTACCCAGATTTTCACGAGGCTGTAAATCGTAATTCGGATACGACACGGCGTCTCTGCCATTTGCAAAGGATGTATTCGCCAAACGGAGTTCGATTTCCGTCGTAGCTTTCCGTGCCATATTCGCTGTGCCCGTACAAAATGGGCAGGGTGGGGGCGGTGATTTCTTTGAAGGCGATGGATTTCTATCGACTCTATATATGCCCGAATGATCGCGCACACTTTTGTTACGTATCGAGCATTTGAAATTATCACTGCAGGCACAAGTAGCTTGTGTTCTATCTACAGTGTTGGCACAAAAACCGCAAAGTGCACAACAGGGAACGACAGATTGCACGAGAAATGCAGCTATAAAGCTGATGCAAATCAACTTGTGTAGCCACCATTTCATTTGTGATTTTCCTTACATATGCTCAACTATGACTCAACATAACGTACCTCTATGACTAACTGATCGGTTTTTCGAATAATGCGAGATAATCAAAAGACTCTGAATCCACTGAATAAAGAGACTAGTATGCAATAGCGACTCCGCAAAACCCTCATAACCGGCAATGTCAGTATCGTGACCATCTCAATGAGCAAACCCGTAAGTGGTAACTCTCAGTGGTTGCTCTTACTGGACATCCGGTCAACTTTACTCCCTTGGTACTGCAGGTGATTATACAAGTGGAAATACCGAAATGACTTATTTTTTGTTTCCGCCGCATGGCCGGTATGAGTGGGAGTTAACGAATCCGCTTGATAGCTACTGTCGCCGAATGGACGACAGAAGCTATCAAGTTAACATGTGGCGTTCACCGCATCTGCTGAGTTAGATTTTGTTGACCTAGATTGTCGAACACATTAGCTTTCAAATGGTTACGCCATGATCGAACTGGCGACCTTCCGATAGTGGCATGCTGTTTGCATTCGCTATAGAAAACCAATCTTCCTTGCACAGAGAACAGAAGATTAGCACTTCAGTTACATGGCAAGGGCTATAAGAACCACGAATTCGAAAGGTCACTTGAAATGTACGGACTACAAAAGACAGTCGCATTAACAATCCTCATTATATTAGCGGCTTCGGGACAGTCCGCTAGAGCACAAAACGATTCTTTCAAGAGGAACTCCTCTCAAAGATATCGCACTCCAGTGCCGGACGAATTTTCTTATACGAATGCATCCTTCCCAAGTAATGATAGTATTGACAGAGATACTTGCTTGGGCAGTAATTGCCCTTTAGATCGAGGTCGGCAAGATTTCATCTGCCCATATGAATTAAAACGCCGTCGTCAACAATTTCCTGGCAATTTTCACAATTCTCGTCAATATCCTGAAAATGATCGACGAAACGGTTTTCGTAACCAGCCCGATGTTCCAACGCCGATCAGTAATCTCGAAGCGAGTGCTGAGAGAGTCTTCGATACGATTCGCTTCGAGATGCGGACCTCATCGGAATATGAAATGCTTTTAACGGGGGCATGGGAATTGAGTCGTAACGTAAGATATTTTGGAGCCTCATCGAAGAAAGCTGATGGTGCAAATCATGCAAACGAAGCCTTAAAAAACGTTAACAAGACATTTCAAGATCTACGTCAATCACTCAATCAATCCAGGGAACCTCGAAGGGTTCAGAACGCGATCTACTCATTCGAACAGTCGCTGAGCAACATGCTCAATCAATTTCAAAATAGTCCACCGGCACCACTCGAGGAAAATAGACGATTCGATAAAAACGGCGTTCGATCTCCACAGCCACAACGTTTGCGGACTCACGACCATTCACATAGCCACAGCGACGATTTACCAAATAACCAAGACCGCTTATCAGGTGATGCGATACCACCGCTACCGATTGATGAACCAGAGTTATTGCTACCTGACGACTAGTTCCTTCTAGTTGGATTCGCTTTTCCCAGATAGAAACGAAATTAGGATATTCCCAAAGGCGCTTTGAGTCCATAAAATAGAGGTATGACGAGTGAACGGAAAAAGGACACTTTATGGGTCGATTTTGATGGTTCTCTTTACACTGCACAACAATTTGTCTTTGCATTACGGCATGTTGAGTCAAGGACTGCCATTTTAACCGCTTCCAGCTTGAATTCGTTAGTAAAGGCCCGCCTGTAACGCTTGGCCTTGGATTTTGAAGTCGATTGTTTCTTGGTCATGTTGTTCCTCCTGAAAACAATTTACATTCTTTTGCGAGCGCCTACAATTCTTGAAGAACTTCAGATCTTTGCCGAGCGGTGCTGAAACGGTTACAGGTTAGTTATGCCGAAAGTGAATGCCGTGTTTGTAGGCCTTGAACTTTCCGCGATCCAGTCACCGTTACAAAATTATTCGAGGCGAGCGAACCGATTACGAATCCGGTTACATGCCTTGGCTAGTACCCGTGTGTATTACAGTTATCGGTAGTTACTTATACTCTTGCTTCGTGAAGGATGGAATAACCATATTTCATCCTTCACGAAGGGATAGCGCGAGAATTTCAATGTCTAGAACACTGTTTCGTTACTCACGATGCGGTCTTAAAGTTTGGAATGCTAATCTCAAAAGCATTTTGCATAACTTCAATCTTGCAAAACAGACTGACCGACTAAACTTAGAGGGTGACAGGGAAAAACTGGAAATACCCACGACACTGACAATTCTATTCTACCTCACTATACAACTATATTAGAATATGGTAATACATTTCTTTGTGCATCATAATGCAGGAGGTAAAGCCATCAAAGACCTTAACTTGAAACAAAAAGCGGAACTTCTTCGCATTCTGGCTCATCCAGTCCGCTTAGCAATCTTGGAAGAACTCTCCTTAGGAGCTAAATGCGTTACAGATATCAGGGATTTACTGAAGATACCTCAGTCCAATGTGTCGCAACATCTTATGGCACTTCGTCGAGAAAAAGTGATCGATTTTCATGAAGACGGCAACCTGAGATGTTACTACATCACTCGTCCCAAGCTGGCCAGGGGATTGCTGCGGTTTCTGTCGGGTGAATATCCCGTGGTTGAGCGTTCTGCAAAAGCGGTTCGCCAGGAAGGTCAGCGTCGAGAACAGGTGCCTTCAGAGAACTGCGGGACATGAATGAAAAAAGTAATGAATGACAAAAAGAACGCGCAATGTGAAGAGGTGAAGGCTCTTTATACAGAATTGGCGATACATCCTGATAAAGATTTTGGTTGGAGCAAAGGGAAAGAGAATGCGGCCAGTCTTGGCTATGACAAAAAATGGCTGGAGCAGCTACCGAACGAAGTGTGGGAGTCGTCCGCTGCGGTAGGAAACCCGTTTAGTCTTGGTCTTATCCATTCCGGTGATACGGTTGTTGACCTTGGCTGCGGTGCAGGAGCCGATCTTTGCGTGGCATCATTGTTGGCAGGTGAAAATGGAGAAGTGATCGGGATCGATTTCACCGCGGCTATGGTTGAAAAAGCAAAACAGAATGCCCGTCTCGCAGGTTTGACGAACATCACGGTTTATGAATCTTCAATTGAAAAACTGCCCCTCGAAAGCAGTAGCGTGGACACCATTATTTCAAATGGCGCCATCAACATTTCGTCATCGAAAGAATCTGTGTTTTCAGAAATTTACCGTGTTCTGAAAGACGGTGGGAATTTGTATTTCGCTGACATGATCAAAGATGAAAAAAACGAATGTCAGTCATCATGCTCCAGTGGTTCGAGTGAATCCTGGGCTGATTGTGTGGCGGGGACATTAAAAGCTGAAGATGTTATTCAACTTATGGAAGAGGCTGGGTTTTCCAATATAGAGCAGGTTTCAATTACGCATTACAAAACATCAGACTCAACTAGCGGGGCGATGTTTAGAGCGATCAAGAAAGCAAAGAAATGAAGCCCTCTCAACCTCCGATTCT
>JAJFIP010000022.1 GCA_021774875.1 Emcibacter sp. | reverse complement strand
TTATCAATGGAATCACGATCGCCGGAGATTGGCCTCGCGCACGGATCGAAACGATCTTAAAAGATGACTCGAAACTAACTGCCCGTTGGAAACAAGCATTGTTGCAATCTGTGAAAATGGCCGATGATCCACAAATTAAGTCAGGCACGCGCTATGATGCATTGCGAATGATTGCGATGCTCGATTATGAAACGTGTCAGGCACAATTGAAACGCTATTTGGCGAATTCAAAACGACCCGAATTGCAGATGGGAGCCGTCAGTGGATTAGGAGATATCGACTGCGATGAATCAACGCTATTGCTGATCACTGCGGTTCCGAAAATGAATCTAAGAAATCGTAAGCTTGCTGTCGAAGCGTTACTTAGAACAGAAGCTCGTGCGCTGGCCTTATTGAAAGCAATTCAAATGCAAAATATCTCAGAAAAGTTGATCGACGCTACTATTCAAAAACAGTTAACAGAACATTCAAATACAGAGATTCAAAAACAGGCAAAACGATTATTCAATCAATAAATACCAGTATTATAGTAGAAAACTTCTGTTTCGACTTTGATTCACTTTGCTGGTAGCAATACTTCCAGTATCCCTCTACAGAAGTCGGGCAGGTCTCCCGGTCGACGGCTTGATACAAAGTGTCGATCAACGACAACAGAAGCATCTTCCCAGATGCAACCTGCGTTGATTAGATCGTCCTTGATGCCCGGTGATCCCGTGGCTTTTACTCCTTGGTAAATACCTGCAGAAATTGGCATCCAGCCTCCATGACAAATGGCGGCAATCAATTTCTCGCTTGCATGGAATTCAGAGAGTAGTGACAAAACCTTTTCAAAACGGCGAAGCTTATCAGGCATCCAACCGCCCGCACAGATGACGCCTTGAAAGTCTTCTGAGTTGATGCTGTCGATCGTTGCTTCCGAAACAGCAGGGTAACCATGTTTTCCCAGATAAGTCTTACCTGATTCCAGACCCGCCATGATGGTTTCGGCACCTGCTTCTTCCAGTCGGAGTTTGGGATACCAAAGTTCCAGATCTTCATAATCCTCGCCAACGAATAACAGATATTTTGAGCCTGACAAGGGCAGGGAATCAGTCATATTTTATTTCCTTGATATTCAATTATTATTTCAGTCGAGGGGGGGGGTATGCGACAAGTCGCATGAAACCATCGATGAAAGCTACTCGAATTTATCATAAAAGTTATATTCTGGCTTTCCTAGTGTGCAGACAACCTTTCAATGAGAATTTCATATACTGAGTTGTTGGTCCGCTTTTAGAAATAATCGTTGTTTTTAAACAATCATCATTCCACAATTAGTTAATCAACTCATATTTTTCTCCTACAGAAAGTAGAAATTTTCATGGCGAATACGACTGCGACTCTTCATGAGTTAGTTCCACTCTTGTTTGTCGATGACATCTCTCACTCGGTTGCTTTTTATGTTGACCAGCTTGGTTTTGAAATGAAGCTCAAGTGGGAGCCGGAAGGCAAATTGTCCTGGTGTCGGCTTGAACGTGGAAACACTGCTCTCATGCTACAATTGGCATGCCTCAATGAAGATGGAACTGCTGAAGAACGTTGTACGGGGATCAGCTTATTTTTCAACTGTGATGATGCCCAGAAAATATACGAGGAACTTTTATCAAAAGGGCTCTCACTCGAACCACCATGTGTTGCTTTTTATGGTATGAATCAACTCTTTCTGAAAGATCCCGATGGCTATGAGCTTTGTTTTCAGAATCAAGTTGAACCGCACTAGGGGGCTTGCTGGTCCACACCATTTTTAATTATGGTGCTCTAACAAGTTCGTCAGCCAGATTACTTGATACGGCTCGAGAATCAAACCGCCTCTCAGATCTGTATACAATTCACCGCTAATCAGATCGACCCACGAATCGGTGCCGATCAAATTGATTTCTGATAAGGGAATGATTTGTTCCGTGTTCGTGACGTTGTTGATCGCGAAAATACTCTGTTGGCGATTCATACTCTGACGCCAGAATGCAAATACGCTGTCTCCCAAATGCAACGTGAACTGAGTCGCGTTGGGATGAAAGGCTGGCTGTCGGATGCGCATTTTTATCAGATGACATAATCCCTGAAATACACGTGCGTGTGTCGATGTTTCATCTGCAAGCACTTTCAACAGGCGCTGATAATCCCAGCGATGACGGTTTATGGAACGATTACGGCCTGTATGTTCAACGGCTGCTTGATCGTTTCGTGTGCCCAGGAAACTGTGGATGTAGATTGCAGGAATTCCTTCCAAAGCCAACATAATTGCATGGGCACACAGAAAGCGTTCGATCTGCCATTCATCTTCACCGTCCAACGTTCCTTTCATGGCTTCGAATAGCGAAATGTTAATCTCATAAGGCCGCATTCCACCACCGGCGAGAGAACGCATTGATGTCAGCCCGCCAAATTGTTCCATCATGGAAACCATTTCGCCAATCTCTTTTTCGCTCATTAACCCTTCTGCAGGCCTGAGCCCAATGCCATCATGTGAGGCGATAAAATTCAAGTATGTTGTGCCATGCAGTGCAGGGGGCATGCTCATCATCCACGTTTTTAAATGCTGGCAACTGCCGCGCAGCAGTGCATTGACTAACAAGGGAGGCAGCGAGAAATTATAAATCGCATGTGCTTCGTTTGAGTTCCCAAAGTATGCCAGGTTTTCGCAATTTGGGATGTTCGTTTCGGTAATGATGATGGCAGTTGGCGAGACAAATTGGATTAGCGTTCGCAACAAACGCACGATTTCATGAGTCTCTGGCAGGCTTAAACAGCTCGTGCCCGGTACTTTCCAGATGAAGGCAATCGCGTCCAGTCGAAAGATTTTGACTCCGTGATCCAGATATAGTTTTACGATTTTGACTATTTCTCGTAATAACTCTGGATTCGCAAAATTCAAGTCAACCTGATCATGACTGAAAGTGCACCATACATAGCGGGGGCCTTCAGGTGTCTCGATCAGTTGTAATAACTCGTTTGTTCGTGGACGCACAACTTCTGAGATGTCATCTTCTGGTTTCGCACAAAAAAAATAATCTTTGCCTGGTGGCTTTCCCCGTTTGAACTGTTCAAACCACCGACTCTGACTCGAACAATGGTTGATCACAAGATCCGACATTAATTGGAACTGATTCGCAATGGCATTGATGTGATTCCAGTCGCCTAGTTTCTCATCGACCCTTTGATAGTCAATAATTGAAAACCCATCATCCGAGCTATAGGGAAAAAATGGGAGAATGTGAATTCCATTGATGGTCTCTTGCAGAAACGTTTCCGAAAAGTTCAGCAATGTTTCCAAAGGCGGCTGCCCCTCCGTGAGCAGACTATCGCCATAGGTAATCATGGTGATATCACGTTGAGTCCAGTGATTTTGATGCGTTTCTGGTGTCTGACATTTCCCAGCGTCTGGACACATGATGTCGATCAATGTCTGAGCAAACGTCGCATGATCGAGATCGGGATAAATGACTCGCAAATGGTTTTCGACATGAAATCGATATTCACTAATTGCGGAATGCTCAACTGGTTCGGTCATGTCTTCAAGAAAACTCCCGGTAGTCATCATCAACGGCGTAACACAGATGTTTGAAGATATCTGGAATCGCGCTTTGCACACGATTCCAACTGGGGATGAACGGGGTTTCCATCGGGTTTTCCAAAAAATGTAGTCCCGCTTTTAATACATTCTCGGCGAAAAGTTCGACTGCTTTCTCTTCGTTATGCACATCAAACTTCAGCCCATTGATAATGGCATCGTTACGATATGTTTCGATGAAGTCCAGTGCGATTCGATAATAAGTGGCTTTGATCGAACGAAATGTTTCTGTCGAAAAGACTACGCCGTTGGTGGCCAGCTTTCGGAATATCCCTTTTGAAATGTCGATGGACATTTTCGAGAGCCCCGCTTGTGCATCTTCAACAGATAACTTCTGATGTTTATGATCATACTTGTCGGCAATATCAACCTGGCACAATCGGTTTGTTGAGAAGTTACGTTTGACCTCAGAGAGCACTCCGATCTCCAAGCCCCAATCACTGGGAATTCGAATATCGTTAATCACATCAACGCGAAACGAAAACTCACCCGCCAACGGATAGCGGTAGCTATCCAAGTATTCGAGATAATCTAATGAGCCCAGGATTTTTTTCAACGCACGCATCAAGGGGGTTACTAACAATCGTGTCACGCGGCCGTTCATCTTGCTCTCTGCAACACGTGCGTAGTAGCCTTTACAAAATTGATAGTTGAAGCTGGGGTTTGCGACCGGATAAATTAAGCGAGCAAGCAAACTGCGGTCGTAGGTTAGGATATCACAATCATGCAAGGCGACCGACGAGGTTGTTCCCTGAGCGAGAATATAGCCAAGGCAGTACCAGACATTGCAGCCTTTACCCAGTTCCTTGGGAGCCAGCCCTTGTTCTTGCAACATACTGTTGACTGCCTGAAGTCGTGGGCCATCATTCCAGAGGATGCGATGATTCTGAGGCAGGCGACTAAAAAATTCAATCGCGTGTTTGTATTGTGATTCATTAGCCCGGTCCAGGCCGATCACAATTTCATTCAGATAACCAACCTTTGCCAACTCCGTTACGATTTTGTCGAGGGCCGGTCCTTCGAGTTCGCTATACAGGCAGGGGAGCACAAGACTCATAGGTCGGACTTCAGAAAATCGGACCAATTCTGCTTCCATCTCTTCATTGGAACGCGAAGAGAGATTATGTAATGTCGTAATGATACCGTTTTGGTAAAAGTCTCCCATACCAGACCTCCGTAATCAAAGCTTGAGCACCAAAACTAGAATGATCAGGTAAGTGTTTCATCCAGTATTTGGGTTAACGCGTTAGCCCATCCTTGTGGGCCGATTTCTTCAGTTATGATAGTTGAAGATCGCTTTTCAAGGACCAGTGGTTCATGCTGGGGAGAGCGCACTATGACGGCAGTATCTGCTGCATTCAACATGGCTACATCATTTTGGCTGTCGCCGAGTGCCACAAACGTAGGTCGCGCGCCACACGAGTCGGTAAAGCGCTCCCTTAACCAATGCAGACATTTTCCTTTGTCACATGCGCCAATCACATGCACAAACCGGCCACCTTTCAGTAACCGCAGTCCATGATTGGCAATCAGTGCTTCAAAGTTAAGCAATTGATGTGCCGAGTCCTGCCAAATTAGAGGTTCAGAGAATTCTCGGGTTGTCGCTAGTAAGGCGTCTGTCTCCGATAAGCTCGTATGCGCAATGACTTCAGAGACTTCCATATCTGCAAATCCGGTAAACAGGAATTTTTCATCCGTACGAATTTTTTGAATTACCGTCAAGATTTCTGCTCGAAGTGCCCCCAAAACATGCATGCGATTTCCTGATTTTTGGGCAGTACTTTCCATTTCCTTACCAAAATAATCAGTGGGTACAAAGAGAGCAGAACCATTTTCCACGACGTAAGGATCAGCGTTTTTCAACTCTTTACGTAATGCCTCAAGTTCAGCAGCAGTTTTACTTGTGTTTAGAATCAAAGGAATTCCGGCTGCTTTGAGACGTGCTAACACTGGCATCGCCGGTGCATAAGAATAGGTATGATGATCCAGCAATGTCCCATCCAGATCTGTCATGACAACAAGAGGAGGGAGAGCTTGCGAATTGAAACGTGGTTCAACATTCATAAACAGTTAAGTAACAAATAAGAACTAAGAGTATCTTCTCTCGTATGAAGAACCGCCAAAATGTGCGATGGTCTGATGCGCTGGAAGCATCATAGCAATATGAAGTGTGAGGAACAAATGCAGAGCTCGTAACTATCGAAACTAAGCAGAGTTGAGGGAGTGTTTCTCATGATTGCATTTTCAATGGTTGACCGAAATGCTAGACTAAATAAATAAAGTTAAATATCCAGGCACTACCTGCATGTGTTTCTTAAAAGGCACTGACATGATCAAGCTAAGACATCTCCGATATACTACCTTGTCTATTCTATTATTAAGTA
>JAJFIP010000210.1 GCA_021774875.1 Emcibacter sp. | reverse complement strand
ATACAGGAATGGGTGGCGGCGGCTGAGGTAAGCCCGTCAGAGGTTATTCCCTATATCAAAGATAATGTTGACCCTGCCGCATATAAAGAAATGCGTGCCTTCCGCTCGCCCTTCATCACAACCCATTACTGGACATATTTCGCTGTCATCGGCTTGATAATCATCCATATAGCCGCCGTGATTTATACCGAAATAAAATCAGGCGGCAGTTTGATTTCGGCCATGTTCACCGGCAGAAAACTCCTGCCGCGGGAGCCGGAAGATAAATAATCAGGATGGCTTCAAATGACCGGTTTTTACTAAAGCGATTGCACCATCTTCTTTAGTGAATGACTGATGCCCGCTCATGTGAGGGCTACGTATCCAAGTGCCTTTTGAGTAAGTCCCATGCTCATCATAAAAGGTGCCGTCCAACACAAAAATTTCTTCGCCGTTTATATGTTCATGATACTCAAAATCCACGTTCGGGGCAACTTTGATCACTACCACCTGTTCACCACCATATTCATGAAGTGGCAGAACCTCTACCCCCTCAACGGGGCCGGGAATCCATTTTGCTGTATGGGTATTAATGTTCTTTTGATCCTGATCATCGGCGTCATATTGATATAACTTTACCAGTATAGAAGCCCCCGTTGGCCCTATCTTTGGGGTGTGAAATGTGCCGATGGGGTTGCGGGCATAGGTTCCTGCCGGATAATCCATATGCTCGTCCGAGAAAATGCCTTCCAGAACAAAGAATTCCTCACCCCCGCTATGAGTATGGGGGGAAAATTCACTATTGGGGGCAAAGCGGACAATGGTGGTCGCCCGGGCTACTTCATCACCGATCCGGTCCAGCATCATGCGCTCAACACCCGGCATGGGGGACGGTACCCAGTGATAGTCTTCAGGCCTAACCACAGCCCGCAGAGTAAAATCAGCATTTATTTCCATAATTCATTCCTTTATCTTAACTGCTTAACTACCCAAAGCACTGGCAAGCAGAGTTTTTGCTGCCGCCTTGGCATCCATAGCCGGATTTCCTGCGTGACTCAGATGAGCAGTGACAATTGCACCCTCCTTCAGAATAAGAAGACTACGCGCCAGAGCATCCGCTTTCACCGCCCCTGCCTGCGCCGCAAGATCGCGGACATGCTCAAACATAAGATGTTTGTGTTCAGCGGACAGCGCATGGATCGGATCAGATACTTCCTGATATTCCGCTGATGCCTTGATGAACATACAGCCCTGATAACCATCTTGGGCAAACCATTCTTTCAGAGCATCAAATATGGCTATTAACTGACCACGGGGGGTGGAACCAAGTTCCGCCATTCTGTTAAATAACCAGTCGCGAAATTGCTGATCACGTAGCTTGAGTGCCGCTAGGATCAAATCTTCTTTGGTGCGAAAATATTTATACATGGATGTTTTGGAAATGCCGGTTTGTGCGGCCAGCATATCCATGCCAGTGGCATGAAAACCATTGCGGTAAAATACCTGCAAGGCTTTTTCTACCAGTTCATCCTGTCTGGATGGTCTCATTTCGCACCTCTTAAGTTAACTGATCGGTACTAAATTACCACATTTTTTCAAATTGTCAATATTTTGTTGACAGGTCGGTACGTTTATGATTATAACTTAACAGATCGGTACGTTTAACCCTTAGGAGAAACCCAATGAAGCAGATTATTACCCCGCCTTTCACCCATGAGAGCGCCTTGAAAAAAGTACAGCTGGCCGAGGATGGCTGGAATTCACGCAATCCTGAAAAGGTATCAATGGCCTATTCCGAAGACTCGGAATGGCGCAACCGTGATATTTTTCTTAAAGGCCGTCCTGCGATCCAGAACTTTCTTGCTGGTAAATGGCAGAAGGAATTACATTATAAACTCAAAAAACAGTTATGGGCCTTTTGCGACAATCGCATTGCTGTACGGTTTGAATATGAATGGCTCAATGCTGAAACCGGCCAATGGTTTCGCTCATATGGCAATGAAAATTGGGAATTTAATGATGATGGGCTTATGAAACGGCGTTATGCCAGCATAAATGATGTGGCCATTGACCCCAATGACCTGCGCATTGCCACCTTGCCCCCAGAAAAGCGCGCAGGATAAATAAGATACCGATAATAGCAGAACTATAATTTAGTGTGACTGCCATCGCAGTAAGGCCGTTTGGCCGACTGGGCGCAGCCACAGACATAAACCGTTTTATCCTCATCGAAGCTCACGACCTGTGGCGTGAACTCAGTATCCTTATGCGCCCCGTCACAATAGGGGCCATTTTTGGACTGGCCGCACATGCAAAAGGCTAATTTATCACCCTGCCTAACATCAATCGCGAAAGGCGTATTTTGCCACCCTGTCATATTTTTCTCCTTTTCTACATGTCTATATTAGAGCGTTTATGGGGCAAAGAAAAGTCTATCTTTGGCCCAAGGGGTATAACACGAGTTGGATTGATCATATGGTGACTGGAATAATAATGCTGCTTGATATGGGTCATATTCACCGTGTCTGCTACCCCCGGCTGCTGATAGAGATCGCGCACATAACCGGATAGATTTGGATAATCTGCAATGGTCTTCAGATTACATTTAAAATGACCCACATAAACCGGATCAAAGCGCACTAATGTAGTAAACAGCCGCCAGTCGGCCTCGGTAATTTGAGATCCGGTCAAATAACGGCGGGCTGAAAGAATTTCTTCCAGCCAGTCAAGGCTTTCAAACAGGGGGATCAATGCCTCCTCATAGGCCGCCTGTGAGGTCGCAAAGCCTGCTTTATAAACCCCGTTATTAACCGAATCATAAATCCGCAGGTTCAAGGCATCTATTTTCGCACGCAGCTCTTCGGGATAATATTCCCCTGTGATGGCCCCAATATCATCAAAAGCACCATTAAACATGCGGATGATTTCAGATGATTCGTTGGAAACAATCGTCTTGGTCTTTTTATCCCAAAGTACAGGAACCGTAACCCGGCCAGAATAATCTGCTTTTGCGACTGTATAGACCTGATGCAGATATTCCGCGCCATTAATACTGTCATCAACTACACCATCAGCCGGCTCAAAGGTCCAGCCATATTCTGCCATATAAGGGTTGACGACGGAGATAGAAATTATATCTTCCAGACCTTTGATCGCCCTGAATATCAGGGTGCGATGCGCCCAGGGACAGGCAAATGAGACATAAAGGTGATAGCGGCCCGCTTCGGCCTTAAAACCATCCCCGCCTGTCGGTCCCGCCACACCATCAGCCGTGATCCAGTTGCGAAACGCGCTGTCCTTGCGAACGAATCGTCCTTTGTTGGCCTTGGTCTCATACCACTTATCGTGCCATTTTCCTTCGATGAGCAAACCCATTTTTTCTCTCCTGAAATTTTCTACTTAGATCTCTTCACACCCGGCTAAGAAGGCGACTATCCAGCGAATAGGCACCAGCTCCATGAGCGACAAGAAACAGAAATCCGCCAGCAATAGCGACATTCTTCATAAACATAATAAATTGTATCTGGTCGCCAAGATTAGAGTGGAACGCCACCGCTGTGATAAGACTGAATCCGGCTAGGGCCAGTGCGACAATACGGGTCTTCCAGCCAATGATAATGGCAAGAGAAAAACCCACTTCGAACATAATGGTGAAAGGTAATAAAGCACCAGGTACGCCCATAGCTTCCATATAACCCTGTGTGGCTCCGTAAGCAGAAATTTTGCTAATACCCGACAATAAAAAAATCAGGGCAATGAAAAGGCGACCCACTGGCGCGGCTAATGGTTGATATTTGGTAATAGTTTGATATTTAGTCATAATGTATTCCTTTGTTTTGGTTGCGATTTATTTCATATTAATAGTTGCCTTGATTAGAATAAACAGTAATAATGTAAACACTTTGTTCTGTTTTGGAGAACTATATAATGGGTCAGTTTGAAGATATGGGCACATTTGTCCGCATCATTGAAAGTGGCAGCATCAGTCAGGCAGCAAGTGATCTTGGGGTCGTGAAATCTGCCATAAGCCGCCGACTGGTTGATCTTGAAGTCCGGCTCGGCGTGCAATTGCTCAACCGCACCACCCGCAAGTCCAGCCTGACCGAAGCCGGACGGCAATTTTATGAACGGTCGGTCCGGATTCTTGCTGATGTTGCTGAAATCAACGCGTCTACATCCAACATCAAAGCCGCCCTGAAGGGAAGTTTTAAAATATCAGCACCGCTTTCCTTTGGTCTAATGCATATGCCAAAGGTGATAAGCGAATTTACTACTCTGCACCCCGACCTTATCATTCATATGGATTTCAATGACCGGCAAGTTGATCTGGTTGAAGAAGGTATTGATGTTGCCATTCGCATTGCCGAACTTAAAGATTCCAGTCTCATGGCACTGAAATTAGCAACCATACATAATATTCTGTGCGCCAGTCCCGGCTATCTTGAAAAAATGGGGATACCTGAAAAACCACAAGACCTGAAAAACCACCGCATTCTGCGCTATAGCAACGTATCAGGTAACTCATGGCATTTTTCCGGCCCCGATGGCCGCAAACATTCTATCAGTCTGCCGGTTAAAATGTCTGCCAACAATGGTGATTTTCTGAAATCTGCTGCTAAGGATGGTCATGGCATCATTCATAGCCCAACCTTCATCGTCTGGCAGGAAATAGCATCAGGTGAACTGGTCAGGATAATGAATAAATATCCCAATCCTGCCCTCAATGCCTATGCGGTCTATCCCCAGACCCGCCACTTGCCCCAGCGCGTGCGGCTGTTCATTGATTTTATGAAAGAAAAATTCGGCGGCGAGCCTTACTGGGATAAAAATATTGGGCTTTCGTGACCGGGCGGTGTAGAAGGGCCTATGACTGATAAAGCTAAAATTACGATCTATGTGGATGCGGATGCCTGTCCGGTGAAGGAAGAAATTCTTAAAATTTCCTACCGTCATAAACTTGCTGTTTATATTGTCAGTAATCAGTGGATGCGGCTGGAAGTCGGGCCGCTGGTTCAAAAAATAGTAGTGCCCGACGGCCCTGATGCTGCAGATGACTGGATCGCGGATCGAATCACGGATAATGACATCGCCATAACCGCCGATATTCTTCTGGCAAAACGTTGTCTTGATAAGGATGCGGTCGTTATCGGACCAACGGGCAAGGCCTTTTCACAGGATAATATCGGTATGGCCGTTGCCATGCGTGACATAAAGGCCCATATGCGCGAAACTGGCGAAAGCAAAGGTTATAACCCGAGCTTCACCAAAGCCGATAAATCAAGATTCCTTCAGGCCTTGGAGGGTGCTATCCAGAAAAAATTACCCCGCCTTTCCTAACATCAGGAGAATATGCGTTTGATGTAATCCCGGTATAATAATAACTGCCGGGGCAGAATAAGGCGGTCTTTTAAAACTTTTGACATGATAATGCCCCCTTCCACCAAGGTAGTCATCAGATCAGCAAGTCCGATAAGGTCAATATTTTCATCAGTGGGATATTTTTCAACTACCGCCTGCAACTGCTCATGGAAAATATCCCGCCAAACCAGAACCCCTTCTGCTGTCAGACGGATTATT
>JAJFIP010000209.1 GCA_021774875.1 Emcibacter sp. | reverse complement strand
CTTTGCGGGTTCTTTCGGTGACAGGCGATAATTTCCTTCTCAAGCCGGTCGGGGCTTGCTATGCTCTCGGTGTGCAAGTTCAGTTGCAGCTCCGGGAAATTTATGGTCAGGACGGTGCGCAAACCATCAGCGGTCTTTGCCGTAACCGGGTGGTGCTGGGCGCTTCTGACCGGGAAACAGCGGAATGGTATGCGGGGGCCCTTGGCAAGCGTGAAATCAAACGCCTTGAGGAAGGCTTTTCTTACGGAGCCAGTATCATCCGTGACGGGGTCAGCTTTAATGCGCGTGAGAAATCAGAATTGATCGTGCAACCTGAAGAAATCCTCAACTTAAGAAACCTCACAGGCTATATCAAAATGGCTGAAGGATTCCCGGCAGCCCGCTTTCATCTGCCCTATCACCATTATGACAAAATAGCGGCGGCACATATTGAACGACCCGGGACACAGGAATTGGCAGAGCGGACTGAGCGTACAGATAAGAAGCTCACGGACCAAGCTGAGAAAAATGCTGTTCAGACAGCAAGAATAACCAAATTATAACAATTCCGAACAATGATATAATATATTGAAATACTCCATAACACAATAACGTAGAAAAACATTAAATCATAATAATTGCTATTTAATAATTTTATATGCTATAATCTTCTGGTAACGAGGAGAAAAAATATGGCTTCTATGAGTGTTTCATTGTCCGACCAGATGCGTGGTTTTATTAAAAGCCGTGTTGATTCTGGTGATTATCATAATGAAAGTGAATATATTCGCGCGTTGGTAAGAAGCGATCGTGAAAAACTGTCCGATGAAAAAGAATTACTTAGTCTACTTAGGCTATCTGAGCTAAGCGGTGTTAATGACCATGACGTTCCTGGGCTCATAAAAAATGTCAAAGAAAGACTGAAGAAAGATGGCCGTCTATAAATTATCTGAAGATGCATATTCGGTTTTGGAAAAAGTCTATGAATATTCTTTATTGAATTTTGGGGAACAAACAGCAGGTGAATATTATTTGTCACTACACCAATCATTTCAGCTCGTTGCCGATCAGCCAAAATTAGGCCGTGAATTTCACGAGTTTCGACGTCATGAGCACCGTTCTCATGTTTACTTTTATAAAATTACCGATTATGGAATATTGATTGTTCATATCTATCATCAAAAAGAAAACATAGATGTAAAAATGCAATAGCGATTTCATCCAGATGAGATACACCTTCTTGGTGGGTGGTATGGCTAGACTCTTGTTGGTGTAGGAGTGACGATCATAATTTTCAAGAAAGGTGATAAAGCTTTTTTTTACATATGGTTTTGCCAAAAATGACCGGGAAAATATATCGAAGGATGAATTAACCTATTTCAAGAAAATAGCAAAAATGCTTCTGTCTTTGTCCGATATACAGATTGATAAGTTAATAGAGGCAGGAGATTTAACGAAGATAAAGCCATGAATAATCAGAAACAATATAAATCAGATGCTTTTGCGGCAATACCTGAAACAGTGGATGCATTGAACCAGATTAAAGCAATTGACAAAACAACCATGCGTGATTTCGATGCTGTCTGCCTTATGCCAACCACTGAAATTCAAGGTCCGGCTGTTAGAGCATTACGAGAGCGGGAGAATGTATCACAGCCGGTATTTGCCGTTTATCTTAATGTATCCAGAAATTTGGTGTCCGATTGGGAACGTGGTGTTAAAAAGCCCGGTGGCCCAGCACTTCGGTTATTGAGTATCGTTGAAAAGCATGGCTGAGTGCCTTATCCTGAAAAGATTCAAATGTTTCGTAAGAGGGATGGTGAAAAAACGGTTCAGCAAATAAACTTGGCAAATACGCAAAAGTGGTGTAATATTGCATCAAATACGCATCAAGCCTTTTTGAGGACGAGCTTATGAGCAGAAGCAGTATTTCATTTACACCACCTAACGATGAGTGGATAAATTCACAGATTGAGAGTGAAGAATATAGCAGTAAAAGCGAGGTTATAAACGACTTGATCCGCAAAGCCCGTAAGGAACAAGACGAAATCAGCTATATTCGCGCAAAGCTTATCGCTTCAGAGAAAAGTGGTTTTACCGACCTGACCCGATATGAAATCTTGGAGAAATCTAAGGAAGAATTGCGGAAAAATGGGAAATTATAAACTTTCCAATCTTTATAAACGTCTCGAAATTTTAACGGTAAATGGAAAATCCTCAGTCGTGGTGCAGGATGCGGAAACCTATGAGAGAATGGCTCAGCTTGCTGATTATGCGGAAAGCATAGTTAATATTCGCCAGGCCTTGTCCGAGGAGGGAAGACCACTTAAAGAACTTACCTCTGAATTTGAACCTAGAAACGGCATTACACGGTGATGCTGTATGTTATATGAGCTCAGCCTGTCCTTGAGTTGATGACTTTTAATCCGTAGCTCTCAAAGATCTTGTCAGAGGTCATGATGCCCATATCATTGATTTTTGCTGTAGCAATGATTATGCGATCAAAAGGATCTTTGTGATGATAGGGCAGCTCATTCACTAAAAGAACTACAGGCATCGTAATATCAAGAATAGTTATGCCATTTTGAGAAAGCAGGTCAATTGCACCAGCCATATCGAAATCCAGTTTGCCTAGTGATCTTTTAAGCCCAAGTTCCCAGACGGAGGCCACGCTGAGGAATAGGTCATTATCCATATCCTGATAGGCAGAGATGGCGTCTTTGGTGAGGGTTGGGGCATTTATAGCTATGTCGATAAATGCACAGCTATCCAATATTAACTTCACTGATAAAAGCCTTCCAGTGTTTCAGTATCGACAGTTTCATCTACCTGATGTTGCAGGTCAGAAATATTCGTCATGACCAGATGCTTGCCAAAGCCTATATTTCTGCTTTTTTCTTCTACTGAAAAAGGAATGAGCTTCGCAACGGGTTTTCCATATTTGCCTATAACAACTGGTTTTCCAGTAGCACTTACTTTCGCGATCACATCGGATAGATGCGATTTTAAATCAGCAATATTAACAAGTTTCATCATGGCTTATTCCTTTATTTTCCATAAAAGAATAACATAAATTTATAAGTTGGTCAACATTTAATGACTAACTTATGCTGTTCTTGTGATAATAGCAAAAAGGCCGCCATTAACAGGCGACCTCTTCAGCTATTAACCAATCCCGTGGAGACCATCTCCACCGAGAAAATAATCATTATGGAATATGAGTGACCTTTCCCCATTTTCAGGCCCAGTCTCCAAGTTAGGAATTTGATGTTTATCATGCTACGGCCTTTTTTGCTACAGGCAGGTTACAGGAAGGAGCCGTAGGCGACTGGAGGTAACCTGCCTGTAGCTTTGCAAACTGCGCAGGTGGTCAATGAGGGCAGAAGCGTTTCTGAGCAAACAGGTTTTACGACAGATGCGCGGGTATCCGAGAATGTTAGCAAACTAAATGAACATGCCAGAACATTTGCCAAGCAGAATAATACATCAACACAAACGGCGTTAACGGCCTTTGCAAAAGCGACTGCTGGCGTGAATTTATCGACCCCTGGGGTCGTTGATTTATTTAGCCCGCTTGACGCTACATTATCGGCAGACAGTGGCGTGAATGCGGACGCACGTGCAAGTTCGTCTGAGCAATATACAGATGCCTAAAATTATGCCGAGCGGAATAATCTATCCTCTCTTTTTGACGAAACAAGAAGTGCAATGCTTGGTCAGTCTTCTACAGCATCAGGCGGTGAAACATCTCAGTTCAGATCAGTATTGGCACAGAACTACAATCAGGCGAAGAGTCTTGATGAATCTTCCTCTCGAAGCTTCTCGCAGGCTGAGAGGTTTGAGGACGCCATGGTCTCGCAGCAGAGGGATAGCACCGACTTTAACCAGCGGCTTGACCAATCCTTCTTTGAATATCTATCGGACGCCCGCAGCGAAACGGGCACGCCTTATGGGCCATCTGAGGCGCGTCGCCTTTTGGTCTCACAAAATGCCGATGATCAGGCCATTGTCCGGGCGCATGTGGGAGATTTTGTTGATAGCTATGTGGATCAAAATTTTGGTGCCGTTAACGTTCCGAATGTCAGTGAACCTTCTGCCGCGTCGGTTAATGTTGGTCGGGATGAGAATATAGCTGAGGTACAGGAGGTTTTTAATACGGGTAAGGAGGCAATCGAAAGTCAAGCACCAGAACCGGATATAACTGGCAAGACTACATCAATCAAGTCTTCAAATGCCAATGTGCACGAGAATACGTCAAACGCTTTATCTGAAAGGAAAGCTGAACGAGATACTACAGTACCACAGAAAGAGGAGATATCGGAAGAGGCCGGCAAGGGTGTATTTGAAAAGACATTCACCACATCACCCGATGACCTGGAAGCTTGGACGAAGCAGCAAACTTCTTCTCTAAATCAATCTGATAACAGGTCCGATTTTCAGGGTGCACGGGAAAACCCGGTTCAAAATAGGCGGGGCAGTCGTCGTTCTTTGCCAAAATCAGGTGATGATGAATAATATAGTTTAACGACCATTCCGGTGTAAATCAGATATTTTCTGAAGGTAGTCATCATTGTGTAATTTTTCGAGATATTCATTTTCATAACGTGGGTCTAAATCAAGTTGGCGGTCAAGTCTGGAATCGAAAGGATTTTCCGGTGATCCGGCTGGAGAAAATCCGTTCCAGAGTTTTAATGAAACTTTTTCTGACTGTGATCGTGCGACATTTGTGCTTAACTTATTTTTTCTGATAATGAGTACACCGACCCCAACCATCCACAACAGTGGGAAGATGAAAATAACGCCGAAAGGCACATCAATGTTAGATAGAAAATTCATTTTAAATTATCTTGTTTTATCGTAATGCAAGTTATCGTAAACAACATTTTTTGAACTTTTTACCCGACCCACAGGGGCAGGGGTCGTTCCGCCCTGTTTTTGGTAGGGGATAATCATCATTTGATGCGTTTGGCAGGGCAGATTGTTTTCTGTAGTTGTGCAATTGCAGCACAGATTCCGGGATCAGGTCGGGGGCGACCTCTTCAAGGTCGGCATCAATATCCATATTTTCAAAATCATCATCAGCTCTGACGATTTCACGCAGACGCGTCAGGATAAAGATAGATCTTTGAAGGTCTTGATCATCATTATCGGCAAAAGACAACCAGTCATCCGCACGCATATGAATGGCCCGGAAGAACCCCTCAAGCCAGATTTCCCAGAGAAAGCTGTCATCATTATCCTTATCATAAATGGGCATATATTTACCCTTATCCAGTGCATGAAGTGTATCATTATAATAGCCCATCAGAATGCTCATGATATTCTGGGCCTGTGCCTCATTTTCAAAGACCGGTTCTTCACCTGCCCAGA
Source organism: Emcibacter sp. (assembly GCA_021774875.1). GTDB lineage: Bacteria > Pseudomonadota > Alphaproteobacteria > Sphingomonadales > Emcibacteraceae > Paremcibacter. Next base: position 18,237 of record JAJFIP010000209.1, on the reverse strand, counting down.
TGACACGTATCCATTCACTTGGCATGATCAAAGCCGGACAGACAGCTATGCCGGCTATGAATCCGTCCAGTTCGCTGAGTAACATGGCATCCTCACTTACCGCATCGCTATAGAGAAACTTCTCCAACTGCTTTAGTTTTTTTGGGATTTTAAGGGTCATTTTGTTATTCTCTTGTTTCATCTGCTTTGCTGGAGCGACATTATATTCTGAGCCAGTTTTCAACAATCAGTCCATTCACACGCCGAAACTCTTTTTCATTGTCAGTCACAATGATAAGTCCGGCACTTCTGGCATGACCGGTTATCAGAGTATCACAGGGCCCGATGGGTGTTCCCTGTTTTTCAAGATGGCCGCGTATTTCTCCGGCATGGACAGCTGCCGCTTCATCAAATTCGGTAACGGGCAGGTTGGCCAGTAGTGCGTGAAGCAATGCCTGGCTCTTGGGGCGCATTTTGGATTTCTCCACACCTGTTTGAAGCTCATAAAGGGTGATAGATGAGATGCAGAGGCCGGAGGCTTCTTCATTGCATCTGTCCTGAAGCTTTTGTGCTCTGCCTTTGAGGAGCGCAATGCAAATATTTGTATCCAGCATGTAACGCAGCATCAGATTTCTTCCCTTTCCTGGAAGCTACCTTGATCACGCTCGGGCATAAAATTTTCACCAAGCTTTTCCAATGCGAAAAAACTATCCCATGAACTTCCGGCGGGAGAGATGATGAGACTCTGGCCAGCGCGTTGAAGAATAACCTCTTTGGTTCCTTCGGGAAACCGCATCGCCGCAGGTATTCTCACGGCTTCACTTCTGCCGGACATAAAGAGGGATGATTTTGCAATATTTTCCATTTTAGATCCTTTAATTATGTATTATGCCGTGAGTATAACACAGGATGATAATAATACAATGATATAATACACTGTGAAGCATATGAATGACAGGATGTTCGCAGGCCTACACAAGGATTAATCGAACTAATTTTCAAGTGGAAGAATATTGTGAGTTTATATTAATATTCTAGCCGTAAATATGAGCGAATTTTTTGACACTATCTATAATGAAACCAAGCCTGAGCAATAAGAATGGCTTCATCAGTATACTTATATATCAGGCGGTCAATCTGGCTGATCCTTCTTGACCAATAACCAGACCAATTGTGTTTAAGAGGTTCAGGTTTTCTAAGGCCGGCATAGGGTGTTCTTTTGATATCCTTGATCAGGTTATTAATCCGCTTGACCATCTTTTTGTCGTTTTCCTGCCAATAGAGATAATCACTCCAGGCATTGTCACTCCAGATAAGTTTCATACATCACTTATACGCCGTGCAACTCGCAAGAACTATGGCGCAGAAGAAAAGATACGCATCGTGCTTGAAGGGTTGCGCGGGGAACGTAGCATAGCTGAACTATGCCGGATCGAGGGTATTAATCAAAACCTCTATTATCGTTGGTCTAAAGACTTTTTAGAAGCAGGCAAGAAGCGATTGTCAGGTTTATTTGGACAGTTAAGTATTTTTCATGAAGAACTTATTCATTCAGCCCTTCAAAAGCATAGGGGTTCAAGAACTGGCGGTGCCAAAATAGGGTGCGATCTACGTCGTTCAATTTTGCCTCATAACAAACATTCACCCAGTTTTTTTCAATGACATCTTTCTGATGCTCAATGATTGCTTTGGCTTCATCCTCAGAGAGGTGAAAATGAGGAGCGGCTTCAATGCAAACGCTTAGCTTGCTAAAACGGTTGGAGCCGACCAAGAGCATAGCTTGAGTTGCTTCTCCGCCAGCGCGGCCTTGAGGGCAAATGTCATAGGCAGGGGTGAGACTGAGTGACTTGCCATCCCAAAAGGCAGCGTGATTTCTTGCATGGTCGTCGGTGTTGCCACACAGGATATTAAAGACCATGCGAGCGTAAAGTTCTTTTAGTGTGTTTTTGGGCTCTGTGAAGCGGAGGCGGATTATTTCAGCAAGCTTTTCATAGCTGGCATAACGCGCCATCATTTCATCCATTTCAAACAATGTTAAGGCGGAGACCATAGCCCTGCGCTTCCAGCCTTTCATCGTATCTACACGATCAAAACGCTTAATTAGTAACACATCCTTGCCAGCAGCTTGGGTTAGTTTCACTGAAGCTACATTTAAACCAATTATCGCGGCCAGTCTCATGGCATTATATTCACCTTTAACCACACTATAGGTATCGTTACTGGCGGAAAATTTAGCGATATATTTTACTTCAATACTATCAAACAGCGCTTTGGGACGTGCGCCGCCAATTGCGCTACCATGGAGCAGTGCTAGGCCTAATTCTGTTGATAGCGGCACACCTTTTTCTACCCGCTCGGCAGAACTCATAAGCTCTTCCAGTGATGCGGCTTGAGACTGCCGAGGCACATAGTCAGTTGGGGATGTTTGAAAGTCCAACGCGCCGATACGGTCTGAGCCAGATTCCATTAAATAGGTAAGCAGACTTAATTCTACTGCATTAGCAGCTTGTCCCTTCAAGCCCATCACGCGATTAATTATAACACGTTGTCCCCATTCATCTGGTGCGCCGTCGCGGATACAGCTTGGCGCATTCAGGCCATTGAGCAAGGGTAGAGTGCCAGCCTTTAAGGGTAACTCGGGCTCATAAATTGGGATTGCATCATTGCGTTCAAGATAGCTTTTACCGTAGGCGAAAACTAAATCTGCGCCATCCTGCTCTAGTTTGCCAGCCACCACAGGATCTATTGCATCAGGCAGCCAAATCCAGACATATGCTTCCTTATAAGATGCATCAGAAGTCATCGTTTATCACTTTTCTTTTCTTATGAATGGCCTTGGGTAACAACATAAGTCTGTCTTCAATTTGACGGGTGTGACTGGCTAACCTGCTGGGCTCCATATTAAATAATGATAAGCCAACAATGTGTGCCGCCTCGAACACGGCACCAATGCCACATTTCATATCGCCTTTTTCCAGCCGCTTGATAAAGCTGCGAGACATACCTGTGCGATCAGCAAGTTCTTGCTCAGTCATCTTGCGGGTTTTTCGTTCAGCACGAATGGCTGCACCGAACAAGCGCATGGCGTCCTTGCTATATGCTGAATATGTACGTGTTTGCATTTTCATCACCCATTGTTTTATAAATTCAGTCTAGCGCGTTGATGAGCAAAAGTCAATAATATGGCACTTATATAGACCATTTAGATTATATATGGCTTTTATATAGACCAATACAAGTTTTGATTACGGTGGATTACGGTGGATTACGGAATTACGGTGACAGTTAACTTTTATCTGTTTATTTTTATTTCGTCTCTTGCAACAAACCGGCAAGATTTGAAAATCCGCCACCTTCGCTGATATGAGGAAAAATTTTCCGAGCTTCTTCCAGCACTATAATTTACCGTTCCAGCCTGCCATGGGCCGCGACGATAGCTGCGCTATCCAGCATAAAATGCTCATAAAGATCGGGCAGGTCGCCGGTTTGTCCAAATGCTTCAACACCTAAAGGTACTACAGGGTTGCCCTGAATGCTACCGATCCAGGACAGGGTCAGCGGATGGCCATCGCAGACCGTCACAATTTCACAATCCCGCGCCAATTGTCCCATCAGTTTTTCAACATGGGATATTTGCCGGGTTTTCTTAATCTTGCATTTACGCCGGGCAGCAGTCCAATCACTGTACAGCTTGTCAGATGAGGTGATGGCCAAGATGGCAATGTCCTTGTTGTCGATGAGCAATTCCTGCACCGCACGCATAACCTCTGGTGCTACGGAACCTGAATAAACAATAGCTTCCCTTGTCGCCGGGCTTGGTGGTCTTAACCAATAGCCACCCTTGATGATATGGTCTTGATCATGGCTACTGAGGCTGCGGGGCAATTGTTCAAATTTTCTAGATGACAGGCGAAAATATACCGACGCCCCATCCTCTCTCTGCATTTGATCAAAGGCCCATTCCATCAAGATTGCCAGCTCATCTGCATAGGCTGGTTCTACAGAGATCAGGCCCGGCTGTGCAATCCCGATCAGAGGCGTTCCTATGGACTGATGAGCACCGCCCTCTGGCCCAAGTGTGATACCTGAAGGCGTCCCGATTAACATGAACCGCGCACCCTGATAACAGGCATAATTCAGGGCATCAAGGCCCCTCGCAATGAAAGGGTCATAAAGCGTTCCCACGGGAAATAATCTTTCGCCGAAATTCCTGCCTGCCAGCCCCAACTGACCCAATAACGAAAATAGATTATTTTCCGCGATGCCCAGTTCCAAATGTTGGCCTGTGGGTTCTTTTCGCCAGATCTGAGTGCTGGGTATATGCCTGTCCTTGAATACATCCGTGACTTTTTCACGGGCGTAGAGTTTTCTGCGATTAACCCACGGCCCAAGGTTAGTTGATGAGGTCACATCGGGACTTGTGGTGACAATGCGATCGGCAAAATCACCCTCACTCTTGCCCAGATCAAACATAATCTTGCCAAAGGCTTCCTGTGTCGATAATTTTTCATCTTTGGGTGGCAAGATTACGGGAATCTCTATATGCGTGGCGGAAATCTCATTGTAACACCGTTTCTGATAGGTGCAGTTATCAATAAAATGCTGTAATCTTTCACTTTCCTGTTCCATGCCGCCGAATTTATCCCACTCGGCGCCAAGGGGGACGCCCTGACTATTCTGAAATTCTTTCATCTGGTCCGGACTCATCATGCCCGCATGGTTATCTTTGTGACCGGCGAGCGGCAACCCCTTTCCTTTGACAGTATAGGCAATGAAACAGTGGGGCTGATCATTGTCGGCATCGGCAAAGGCCTCGGTCAGGGTTTCAAGATCATGGCCGCCCAGATTAGTCATCACATCAGCAAGGCTCACATCATCATGGCTGTCGAGAAATTCCCTGATGCCACTGGCGCCCGCCAGATCCAGTTCAAGATGACTGCGCCATTCTGCCCCGCCCTGGTAGGTGAGCGCGGAATAAAGCTGGTTCGGACAAAGATCAATCCAGTTGAGGATGGCTTCACCAGCAGGGCCATCCCGTGCAGCCAATAATTTTTTGCCATATTTTAGAGGAGATACCTCCCACCCCAGGCTATTAAAGACGCCACTTATGCGCTCAAACAGGGCATCATCAACCACGCCGTCGAGACTTTGTCGGTTATAATCGATTATCCACCAAAGATTTCTGACCTGATGTTTCCAGCCTTCGAGCAGGCCCTCAAAGATATTACCTTCATCAAATTCTGCATCACCGGCCAGAGCAATCATCCGGCCCATTGAATTCTCATCCTTCCAGCCATGATCGACCATATAATCCTGCACCAGGCTATTGAACAATGTCGCTGCAACGCCCATACCTACGGAGCCTGTGGAGAAGTCCACATCGGTGCTGTCTTTGGTTATGGAGGGATAGGATTGAACACCGCCAAAACCACGGAAATTCTTCATTTTATCCAGTGACTGCCGACCCATGAGGTGCATGATAGAATGCATGATGGGCGAAGCATGGGGTTTGACGGCAATCCGGTCTTCGGGACGTAAAGTATGAAAATAAAACGCAGTCAGGATAGAAGCGCAGGAGGCACTGGATGCCTGATGCCCACCAACTTTTAATCCGTCACGGGAAGGACGCACATGATTGGCATAGTGAATCATGTAACTGGCAAGCCACAATATTTTCTTTTCAAGAAAAGCTAATGTTTCAATATCAGTTCCTTTTGCTTTCACTAAAGGCGATTGCTGACTGTCCTGTGTGATCATATGATATTATTACCTGTTATTTTTTTCCATGAAATTGATAACTGGAATGGTTCAGATCTGAATTCTATGGCCTCTGTTCATTGAATGTAAAATATATTTTGCCACCCTTTTGGTTCAATTTCTCCTAAGTCAAGTAGAATGAACATCTAAACTGATAACTTTAAAAGGTAGGAATAACAGAAGCCAGAACTATTTATGAATAGCCCTTGACTTACCGGACAGCCTTGAGCTTCCATTATTGCCGCCTTTTTGGATAAATATGAATGGAGATATTTGGTAGTCTCCGGCTCATCCAGTTTGAGCCTGCAGGCAATAGCTTCTGCTCAGAGCAGAGCAGGGGGTCAATAACCAAAGATATGAAAATTAAAAACTTTTCACAATACGCATATAATAATATCCGCCATTATGACCAAATGGGGCTGAACGGCGAGAGTAGGTGAAGACTCCCGGAGAAGATATAATTCCTGCGATGGATCCGGCGCGGGACTGGCCTATCCGGTTCACGTCAGGAAATATATTAAACAGGTTATTGGCCCCCGCCGTCAGCCTCACATGGGCTTTTTTAAAGTCATAGGATATTTGCAGATCGGTGAGCAATTTGGCGTTGAATTTTTGGATATTCTGGCCATCCCCGGTAGAAATATCACAGGATCCTTCGCAGATTTCATAAGAACCGTAATAATTATTGCGTAAGATGAAGTTCCATAACCCGATGCCATATTCCAGGGTAAAATTTATCCGTGAAGCGGGCTGCCAGTCCTCAATAATGGAACGGTCCTGCAGGTTAAACAATATAATGTCATCCACTCCGGCAAGAGGTGAGGCAATGGACCCGTCCTTTATGTGGGTGTTGGTTTTGTTGGCCGCGAAGGAAAAGTTAAATATCTGCCCGACTGGCATGGGGACGCTGTAATTAATGACAAAATCCACGCCCCGGGTTTTGGTATCTGCCATATTGGTGAAAAACTGTCCATTAGTGGCACCCGTGGCGGCGGTAATTTCCGGAAAATCCTCGCTGATGGGGATGCTGCCGGTGATGGCGATCCGGTCGTTAATGTCTATGCGGTAATAGTCAGCCGTTATGGTCAGATTCTCCATTGGTGTCGCCACAAAACCAAGACTGTAATTTATGGCAGTTTCTTTTTTTAATTCCGGAATATTCAATGCCCGCGCCAAGTCACTGTCATTGCGAAAAGTTCCTCTTTCCTGGGCGACAAATTCACCATTCACTTCAACAAATTGTGTGTTGGTACTGTTAAAAAATTTCTGCTGCATGGACGGGGCGCGGAATCCTGAACTGATGGAACCGCGCAAGGCAAATGTGTTGGAAATCTGATAACGGGCGGCAAATTTAGCGTTAATTCGGCTGCCAAAGTCACTATAATTTTCATATCGGGTGGCGACATTGAGCAGTAGCCGGGGCGTGGCCACCAGTTCAATATCAGTATAAAGCGCAATATTATTACGGCTTTCGTCTACCGCGTTATCCGGCGAGAAACCCCTGAAAAGCTGAAAGCCGGGCGCATAGGGGATGGGATTTATGTCGCATCCCGGGCAATTACGATTAAGCTGTCCGCCATCAACATATGAGGCGAGTTCACCGGCTGTAATCTGATAATTCTCGTTACGCCATTCTGCGCCAAAGGCAATATTGGCTATTTCAAAGGATTTGGAAATATCTATATTGGCGGTTGTCTGATGGATTTTAAGGGTGCCGGCATCGACATCTGTTGGACTGGCGGCACCGAGGGAAGCATTGAGGGAATTTTCAACCTGAAACTGGAAACTGTTGCCGCCTGTGATGATGCTGCTGTCAATCGACCAGTCATTTCCCAGAGACAATTTAACCCCTGTCAGAATAGAATAATCCTGAATAGTGGCATTTATCCGCGGTGAAAATCCTTCGGGATATAGTTCAATGACCGTACGGTTAAACTCATTAGCCCGGCGATAGAAACCTGTCGATAGATTGTCGCGGTCAGAATAAGTGCCATACATATAAAATTCTGCTTTTTCCGTCAGCGGCAAAGTCATATTCATGACCAGAATTTTCTGTTCTGACTGCGAATCGCCAATACGGAAATTATTGTGATCAAAGCTGGCTTCTCTGGGGTCAATGGCTATATTCCCCTCGGCGCAGGCTTCCTGACCGCCGGTTTCAAATTGCAGGCATCCGGAAAGACCGGCCCGGTTGGTCGCGTCCTTGTCGCGGTATTCAGCAGATAGGGTGAGGCTTCCCTGACCGGGAAGCTTAAAGCCGTAACTGGCATTGGCGACGAATGTATCCCCGTCACCGGCATATGTCTGTCCATATGATGTGGAAATCTCACCGCCATTTTTTTGATCTTTTAGGATAATATTAATCACCCCGGCGATGGCATCCGAGCCATATTGTGCCGAGGCCCCGTCGCGCAAAACCTCAATGCGTTTTATGGCCCCGGGCGGGATGGCGTTCAGGTCAACACCTGTTGCACCTCGTCCAACGGAGGTATTCACATGGACCAGAGCACTTGTATGGCGGCGCTTGCCATTGACAAGCACCAATATCTGATCAGGCCCCAGCCCTCTCAGCGTAGCCGGTTTTATGGAATCTGTGCCATCAGAAATACTGGAACTGGGGAAATTGAAACTGGGGGCGAGGGATTGGATGACCCGCCCGGTCTCGGTTTCGCCAGTGGCGTTCATGCTGCGGGTGTTAAAGGTATCGACGGGAACTGGGGTTTGAGTGGCTGTTCGGCCTTTGGCTCGGGTGCCCAGGGAAACGATCTCCTCAATATCTGTATCTGGACCGTCTTGCTCCTCTATGGCTGGCTGAAGGGATGCCGACAGAATATTATTTTTAGCAGCATTACCTCCATTTTCGCCGATAGTACGAACGGTCACCGTATTTTCTTCGGAGAATTCATACTCAAAGCCGGAGTCGCGCAGCAATATGTTCAAGGCCTGTCTGATGGTATAGATGCCCTTCAGGGGCAGAGATTCACGTATGGGTTCCTTCTTCGCCACATATATAAGTTGAATATTGGACTGTTTTGAAAATTCGAGCAGGGCAGAGCGCAAAGCCTGACGTTCTATGGAAAAATTCACTGATCTGGATTGACTCTGGATAAGTCTGGACTGGTCGAGAGCGAAAGAATTGGCCGAAAAAAGAAACAACGCATCAACACATATGGCCCATATAACCATATGCCGCCTTACCATTAGCAGACGCGGGCTGCTGGTTGACATTTTTTCCTCTCTAGTATTAGCGGTCTTGTTAAGCCGTCTGGTTATTCGCTGATTGAAAAGATATCAGCCTGATGCTATTTGTCCTTTTTCAATAATAATATAGCATCCTGTCCGCTGTCGAGGACTTTTATTGGATATGCAACCGACAATCCGCGTAGCCAGTTATCTATACCATCGTTTAATACGGTACCGGTAAATCTGATATTGTTCAGGGAGGCATCACCGATAATAATCTCGCGCGGGGAATATCTGTTAACATCCTCAATTATTTTGGCCAGTGGTGTGTCCACTCTTACCAGAAGTCCTTTCTCCCATGAAATTGCAGCCTCAATATTTGTGGTCACAACCTCTGATATATCTCCATTATCATGGTATGACACAGCCTTACCTGCAGAAACCCTGGGAAGGGGGGTAATGGCATGATTAGTATCTGAAAGATCAGGGTTCACTTCGACTATGCCCTCAAGCACGGTTACCGTGACATCCTTACCGGTTGAGTGAATATTAAATTTTGTGCCGATAGCTGTCACTGTTCCTTTACCGACCTGCACTATAAAAGGCCGCGTCTTGTTTTTGGCGACATCAAATACGGCCTCTCCGCGAACTAATGTGACATGGCGTTGAGAATCGCTGTAATCTATATTGACAATTGACCGGCCTCCGAGATTTATAGCTGAGCCGTCATCAAGCTGTATGGTTTTATGCTCAGCCCGCGCTGTCTGATAAGTTGTCGTTACCACAGGGACAATAAGACTGTTCTGGATGAAAAAACCTACAGAAAGGATGACTAATATTGTGGCGGCGATGGGTGCGAAACGGCGTAACAAACCAGTTGTGTGCTTGTCATCTTTTTTCGGTCTGGGTTGAATTTGGGGCAGTTCAGGGATGTTGTCCATCTCTGCCCAGCAGTTTTCTGCTTTGGCAAAGGCCTTGCCATTGGCACTATTCATTGCCAGCCAATCCTGCCATTCCTGAAATTCTGCCTCTGTCAGGTCTTCATCCCGAAGCCTTATGAACCACGCGGCAGCTTCATGTGCTGTCTCATCTGTCAATTTACTATTATCTTTGTTTGTCATTTTACTATTCTGTATTTATTGCTAAATCTACGCGTCCATTTTTTGCAGGCAAAAGGCCAAGGCCCGGGTAATATATTTTCTGATAGAGCTTACGGAAAGATTCATCTTATCAGCAATTTCCGTGTGGCTCATATTATTAAACTTGTACAGCATAAACGCTTCTTTACATTTTGGCGGCAATTCTTCCAGTAAATTCCTTAATTCAATCAGTTTCTGCCGCCCCCCCAAAGCCCGTTCAGGTGTGATCTCATCAATATTACCAAGAAGTATTTTACTTTTGGTAAAGTTTCTGGCCTGACGCAGCTTTTGGCGTTGCAGGTCAATGGATATATTTGTCGCCGTCCTGAACAAAAAGGACTGAAAACAGTCTATTTCTTCCAGGTTATCTCTTCTGAGCAGGCGAATATACGCTTCCTGTGCCACCTCCACAGCATCCTGCCTGCACCGCAGTCTTATGGTAAGGTAACGCACAAGTGTTTCGTTATAGTCTTGATACAGCGTTGTTATTTCATCGTGATAACAATTTCCGGCAGATGACTTTCCACCTTCCGCGCTGACCAACCTGAGTCTATGTTTCACATTCATACGTATCTCACTAGATGGTAAAGACGAATCAAGTTCAAATAAGTGGAAAAATCTGGCAGAAAAATCTCCCACTTTTAAATTATTCAGGCCAAACCCTATACCACCAAATACAACTTAACATTTTTAAATTATTTTTTCCACAATTCTCGCGCCCCGTCGTCTTTATCGGATAGTGGTAAAAAGGGCTAACGAAATATATGGCTTGCTACTATTAAATTGAAAGAAACTTATCAATAACTTTTCACAGGGAGAAATAGATGTTTAATCGCAAATCATTTTTAAGCCTAATGGGCACTACGACAATATGTTCTGTAGCTTTTATGGCGACATCTGTAACATCAGCCATGGCCGCTGATGATGCAGCACTGGAAGAAATTGTCACCGTCGGGTCCAGAAGCAACAAGCCACGTACTGCAACGGATTCGCCAGTTCCAATAGATGTCATTAATGCCAATGATTTTAATGCTGGTGGTAATACTGCTGATATTACCGACAATCTTAAATCACTGGTGCCATCATTCACCGCAACACCGGCGACCGGTGACGGCAGTGCCTTCATTCGTCCGACATCTTTGCGCGGTATGGCACCGGATCAGACATTGATTCTGGTTAACGGCAAACGTCGTCACCGCTCTGCATTGGTGCAATTCTTTGCCCCTGCTGCTGGTAACGGGGCACACGGTGTTGACATCGGCATGATTCCGGGTATTGCCCTGAAACGTGTTGAAGTGTTGCGCGACGGTGCCGCCGCTCAGTATGGTTCTGATGCTATCGCCGGTGTGATTAACTTTGCAATGAAAGACGCCTCCGAAGGCGGCTCCGTTGTTGCCCAATATGGTCAGTTCTATCAAAATGAAGAAAGCTACAAGATTGCGGCAAATGCCGGTGTCGCTCTGGGTGACAATGGCTTTGTTAATATCAGTGCGGAATATGTCGATAACGATGGCCTGTCTCGGGGCATACAACGGCCAGATGCACAAGCATTAATTGACGCGGGTGTGCCGGGTGTTGGTGCTGATGCACCATTTGGTGATGCGCCATTGGTGCAGAGCTGGGGTCGCCCGGAAACAAGTGGCGGACGTTTTTTCATTAACTCTGGTGTTGAACTGAATGAGAGTGCCGAGCTGTATTTCCACGGCAACTACGCTGATACAGATGGTCGTTATCGTTTCTTCTATCGTGGTCCGACGCATCCAACGATAGTGGATTTGAAAAATGATTTCGGCGTTGATCCCGGTTTCCTGCCCGCAGGTTTCACCCCGTTTCTGGACGGCGCTCAGACTGACATCAGTCTTGTTGGTGGTGTCAAAGGCGAGTTCGGCAATGGAATGCTTTATGATTTCAGTGTTGGTTATGGTAAAAGTTCCTTGGATTATTTCCTGAATAATACTTTGAATGGACAGTTAGCACCAGTGAATGGTCAGCCACAACGTGATTTTGATGTTGGGGGTTATGATCAAAAAGAAATTAATCTGAATGCTGATTTCTCTTATTCCCTATCCGATAATATCAACCTTGCTTTTGGTGGTGAATGGCGCGAGGAAACTTTTTCTGTAACCAAAGGCGAGGATAATGCCATTGTAGGTGGCGGATCCAGCGGATTTGCCGGGATCAGTCAAGACGGAGATTTTGATCGTGACAACTTTGCCGTTTATGTGGATGTTGAACATGACATCACCGATGATTTCATGCTGCAATATGCCGGGCGTTTTGAAGATTTTTCTGATTTTGGCAGCACATTTAACGGCAAAATAGCCGGACGGTATAATGTTTCGGATGCGTTTACAGTGCGCGGTGGTATCTCAACCGGCTTTCATGCACCAACACCTGGTCAATCGAATATTACCTCAACCATCACCACATTTGATGGCCCCGGTGGCGGACAGGTGGAAGAAGGCTTGATCGCCCCGGATAATCCTGTTGCTATCGCAAATGGCGCGGTACCGCTGAAAGAAGAAACCGCACTCAACTATAGTATTGGTTTTGCCGCTTCTCTGGGAGAAACCACCACATTGACGGTAGATTTTTACCGGATTGAAGTAGATGACCGTATTTATCGTATTGGTAATATTGCACCATCCCCCGGTGTATCTGTTTCATTCTATACCAATTCACTGGATACCGTATCACAGGGCGTAGACGTCGTGTTGACATCGGATTTTGAATGGTCTGAGCAAGCAAGCACTAATTTATCCTTTGCTTTCAGTTACAATGATTTTGATGCAGTAAGTAAAGAAGCGGGTGTTGTTGGTGCGGCTACGATCGAAGATATTGAGAACAATTATCCCAGCACAAGGTTTGTTGCTACGGCTAATACCTTCTTCGCTGAAAACTGGAACTTCATGGTGCGGGCCAATTTCTACGGCAAACATTATGATGAACGGGGAACTATTGACCCGGCTTTGTCAGCACCGGGTTCTCTGCTGACGTCTCAAATTGACGCGACTATATATTTCGATGTTGAATTGGGATATCAGATTACTGAAAACTTTAGATTGGCTGCTGGTGCGGTGAATGTGTTTGATAGTTTTGTCAACACAATTGGTTCCGATTTTGCAAACCGTGAATCTGTTGGCCTGCAATTCCCGCGTCGGTCTGCGGCAAACTATGAAGGGGGCTCCTGGTACTTTAAAGGGACTTTCACTTTCTAAAACGATTCTGCCAACAGACCTTCTTTAATGGAGGACACTAAGGCTGATTGGTTAATTCCAGTCAGCCTTTTTTTATGTCAAACAGGCTTCTGACATCATCTGCAGTTGCTACTTTGCGATTCTCATTGCGGGCAGTATCAGTGCAAAATTGAATCATTTCTGCATTATTGATGAGTGGCTGGCCTTCTTTGCGCCAGATATTATTTTCAAACCCCACTCTAATATGGCCATTATTTTTTGCAGCATAGGTCACGGCATCAATTTCATTGGTGGCAAAGCCACAGGCGGCCCACGGAAATGTAGCTTGCTGAGTGCATTGTTTCAGTCGGTTTATATCTTTTTCCGAAGATGTGCCCTGATAATTTCCCAAAACAAAAAGCGTGAAAGGGCGGTCATTCTGAAAGATACCCTGTTTCCGGTAAGTTTCAAAACGCACATAATCATTTTCATCATAAAGAATATATTGCGGGAAAATATGTTCCTGCATCATCCAGTGGGTGAATTTTGCCATTTCGCTTATATATTCTTCCCCCGGAATAAGTTCGCGCAGAGCTAACGATACCGCTTCTGGCCTTAATTCTTTCACCATAGCCATCTGCTGATCACGGCTGTAACGTCCTACGGATTCCGAAGTGGCTTGAATGATTATGTCATGACCCACCGCATCCCGGATGGCAGAGGTGGAGGCCCGATAGCGGTCCACGTCAAGAGTATGCGCCCCCTGATCGTCCCGTACATGCAGATGTAAAATACTGGCCCCGGCATTGATAATTTCCGTAGCACAAACGGCCATTTCAGGGGGAGTTATTGGTATTGCGGGATGATCCGATTTTTGCCGCCGCGCCCCATTTGGTGCCGACATGATGATGAAAGGATCAGTCATCAAAAATGTCCGATAAAATAGCCCGCAATTTATCAATTGCCCGATCAATATGATCCGGTTGCAAGATGAAAGGCGGTGCGAGCATAATACTGCTACCCAGATTATCCTGAAATGAACCGCCGCCCGGATAGCAAATAAGACCATGTTTCATGGTTGCTTGTTTTAAACGCTTCGTGATTTGTGCCGCATCAGGGAAGGGGGCCTTTGTTGATTTATCGGCAACAATTTCAATACCTCTGAATAAGCCCCTGCCGCGAATGTCACCAATATGGGGGTGATCTTTAAAGGCCGCCTCCAGTTCTTGTTGCAGTAATTGACCCTGCCTGACAACATTTTGCAGCAGATTTTCATCTTCAATCACATTGATAACCGCAAGCCCCGCCGCACAGGCACTGGCATGGCCCACATAAGTATGACCGTGGTCAAATCCACTACCGCCTGAGGTGAATGTTTCATGGATATGGGCGCGTGTGATGGTGGCGGCTAGCGGTTGATAGCCACCTGCTATTCCTTTGGCAAGAGTGACAATATCGGGCAAAAAATCTTCTTGTTCATGGGCAAAGAAAGTCCCTGTACGCCCGGTTCCGCACATGATCTCATCTGCGATCAGAAGAATATCGTGGCTTTGGCAAATTTCAGCTATTCTTTTGAAATATCCCTCGACTGCTGGCACTACGCCCAGTGATGCGCCGACCACCGGTTCTGCAATGAAGGCGGCAATATTCTCTGCTCCTTCCCTCAGAATAGTTTCTTCCAGTTTATTGGCCGCCCGTAATCCATATTCCTGCGCCGTTTCGTGATCTTGTTGATTGCGATAGGCGTAACAGGCGTCAATGCGCGGCCAGTCCATCAGTACCTCGCCCATCACACGCCTGCGCGGCAGGTTTCCACTGATGGAAAGCGCACCATAGGTATTACCGTGATAGCTATGCACTCTGCTGATGATTTTCTGTTTTGAGGGCAGACCTTTTGCACGCCAATATTGCCAAGCCATCTTGAAGGCAGTTTCATTGGCTTCCGAACCGCCAGAAGTGAAATAAACTTTTGCGCCAGCTTCGCTAAATTTTCCCGATAATTTTTTAGCCAGTTGTTCCTGCGGGTCGTTGGAGAAAAAAGCCGTATGGGCAAAGCTCATACTATTAATTTGCTCACTTAACGCTGCGATGACAGAGGGGTGCTGATGACCGACACAAGACACCGCGGCCCCGCCGCTCATATCGAGATATTCCTTGGCATTTTCATCAAAAATATACATGCCCTCAGAATGAACCGCCTTGGGATAGGTTGCATTTACAGCCCGGTAGAATACTGCCGTCATTGCGGCCACCTTTCAGATAGAATCAAATAAAATAAAGCTTGATATTGACCCTAGTTTAATGGGCTGTCAAAACCTTTTGCCGCAGGAACAGTCTGTAGTGTTCTATAGCCTGAAATGTGGCATAAATGTCTTCAGGGATATATGCAAGCCGACCATTGTTCAGGCATTTTTCGGCAGTAGCTAATTAGAAAATGTTACATTAAATTATCCATATTGATTGTCGGGAGAAAGCTGTTTGATTCGTGCATTATACTAGCACAACAGACTTTCATTGCCGGGCATCCTATGTGCTCTCGAAATCAGAAAAGAGCTGCTGTTTTACATTTTCATCAAGAGGGACAAAGGGGGGCAACATATTCCGCCAAATTTGCCCACCTTCCTGATATTCCACCAACGCCTTTAGGGCAGGAACCAGCGGATATTTTTCTATCTTATCCCGCAGTGAAGTCAGATACTCCTGATCATCTGTCCGGTGATTATCCCAGACCATGCGTGCTTGCGGAGCAGTTATATTTACGGTGGCGGATATGCAACCCGCACCTCCGGCCTGCAAAATATCAAGTAGGTATCTTTCGGTTCCGGCAAATATTTTGAAAGATGGGTTGATCCCGGCAAATTCGCACATTCCTGCAAAATCACCTGAACTATCTTTAAGTCCGGCAATGATCGGCCCGTGGCGGGTAATCAAGCTATCAATTACTGATAGCGTAAAGCGATAACCAGTCAGCTTTGGAAAGTTATATAGATATATACGCATATCCGGGTTGGCTACAGCTTCTATCAGCTGGTTATAATAGCTAAATACGCCGTCATCCGAGATGGGCGTATAATAAAAGGGCGGAAGTACCAGCATACTCCTTAGGCCATGTTTCAATGCATGACTGGTTAGCTGGATAGATTCAGCTAGGGAGCATGACCCTGTACCGACCAGAAGACTTTCTTTAGGCAGATGCCTTGCGGCCTCTTCAATCAGTTCTAGGCGATCAGACAGATGTATTGAATTGGCTTCACCTGTACTGCCCAGAATTGCCAGGGCATGACAGCCATCATCCAGTAATTTCTGACAATAGCAGATAAAAGCCGGTAAATCGGGGCGCAAATCATCCTTCATGGGGGTAAGTACGGCGGCAAGGATGCCGTGGAGTGATGTGTCAGTCATAAAAATTCCTCAGCTTCTTATTATACAAAAAGCTTCAAAGTCAAGCGGGTCCAATGGCCAGACCGGTATGGTAAGTTTTTGATAATTCCGCGTGCTGAAATCAGCGGTTACAGTTCCATTGCCATTAGCGAAGAAATGTTGGACTCATGTATCATTGTGGCACAAAAAACCTTATTGACAAAAAACTTTTCAGGATACGGGCAGTTTTTTTGAAATGTAGCAACGGAATTTCCCGCGTAAAATCATCAGGATTGTACAGCATGTGGAGGCCGCAATAGTCAATATGGATATTGCCGGAATACTGCATATAGAATTTGGTGATCCCATTTACTTTATAGAGTATTTATATTTTGATGAGAATGAAGAAGTTATTGCGGTCATTCATCTGTATATGAGGACGCCCACTTACAATGCCAGCATCCTTATATTCAGGCGTTTTTTCTTGAGGGCGATAATCTGTACCAGTCGGTCATGGGCATGATCTATCATAAAACGTGGTTTCTTACCGCCAATATCCTGCCGCGACATGACCTTGCCGTCTTTTTTGTTAATGCCAAGCAGCGACAGGACTGCCCGGTTGCGTCTGCCCTTGCCCACATTAAGCTCGGTTAGAAAATATGACCGGTTTTTGCTGCTATAGACCGGAAGATGGCCGTCTCTCAGCAGAGTTCTGTCTTCGGGATCGGTTCCACTGAAAATCACCGACCATTGGGTCAACATCACCCGCGGGTCAAAGGTCATGATATGATGCAGGCCACGGACTATTACCTCCTCACCCTTTTCCCTGATGTCAATGGGAAGGTCACCGATATTAAAACTGCACCCGCCACCGCCGATGCTGCCGCCCTTTCCAGCCCAGTCACCACCGGGGGCCATCTTGGCAAAGCTGCCGCCGATTGAAAAACCGCTTTTCTTGGCTTTGAAAATGCCATATTGGCGGTAAAAGGCAAGCGGGGCCTCAAATTCAGTAAATCCACTGGTTAGCTTAAGGCCAATAATGGCCGTTGCATCGGCAAAAATGACCCGATTTTTATCCTGCTGTATGATCAGGTTGGTTATGCCGCCTTTGGCATCCTTGTAATTCCACAGACTTTTGCCACTGTCCAGATTAAGACCAGCAACACCATAAGATTTCAGGAATGATATTTTCCTGGTATCGGAAAAAACGCCGCCATATCTCACCAGAAGCCGGTCATCTGTCAGTTGCAGTTCGGGCATGACTTTGGCGCCCTTTACCTTGCCTTTCCATATCTGCTCGCCGCTGATACGGTCATAAGCATAGACCATAGATTTCCTGCCAGTGGCATATACGCGGTTCTCAGTTACCAGAAGCTGGGCAATAGTGTGGATATGAGCCGGGCTACTTTTATGAAGCAGGTGGCCCCATAGAATTTTGCCATCATTCAGATTTAGTGCATGGGCACCTAAATAAGGCAGATAGGCGACACCGTCCCGAATAGTCATCATGGGATAGGCAGAAAGCCCGGCAGGTTTTTTCTTTTCATACTTGGACAATGGCCCTTTTAATTCATTCAGTCTTACTCGCCACAGAGCGGCTCCCGTATCAAGGGCGCGCGCTGAGATAAATATGCCGCGTAGTT
>JAJFIP010000208.1 GCA_021774875.1 Emcibacter sp. | reverse complement strand
TGTTTTTGCAAAACCAATAATATATATGGAATCACTTAAAAATTGCCAAGAATTAAATTCGAATAACTATTTTTTTATACAATATTCAAGTATTAAAACAGATTTAGAATGCTTAGATAAACAACATCATAACGAAATAATAAAAGTATTAGCTGAAGATGATGAAGCAGTTGTAAAAATGATAGCTATAGAATATTTAAAAATAACGAATGAATTTTTTAATGACGCTACACGATCAGTTGTAAACAATTATCCTCATTTGTTTCATAATGAAAAAGAAACTGAATGATAGTGATATAAAAAAATAAACCGGAAGCATCAACAACAATAATAATGTGACATACAGCTGACACGGTTTACGCTGTTTTAATTTGGTATGCTCTTGTGCAAAATGATAATGCATAAATTATGTGAGTGCTGTCTAAGTTATTACAATATTGTAATTATATTCAACGCCAAAAAATTCTAGTCTAATGTTAGGGTCCATTGGAAGCCTATTTTCAGAAATAGACTTTTGAGCTTTTAAAAGCAAGATTGTAAGGGCCGCACCTGCATTTAAACAATTTATAAGATTTGCCAACATATAACCTGTATTTCGATGATGTTTTACTTCATTATATGCAGTCCACCATGAAGGTGGTTCCTTTTTGTTCCAATTCTCAAAAGGCTTCAAAGTGATATCAAAGGGTGAAATGTTAATGCTTTCTTTAAAAAAATAACTGTGATGTTTTTTTACAAAGTGAAAATGGTCCTCTATACTTAACCTCCCATCGCCGCTCCCAAGTTTACTAATATTTTGCAGCACTCTTAATACAGCGTCAACTTCGGAACAAGTGATAACGAGCAGTTTAATCAATTCACGAGAATATACTTTAAAGTGAGATTCGTTTATTTCTATAATCTCACTAAGATTAAGAAAATCTTTTTCAATAATCTTAAAATAGGTCCAATATTTAAATAGATCTTTTTCAGTCACGATGTGGAAACTCTCCGCACTAATTTATTTGAATGCCGGTTTTAGCGTATTAACATTGGTAGTGACCTTTTATATACCTATGGTAATAACTACCCACAGAATGTACATTTTTAAAATCATGATAAATTTGTGAAGAAACATTACAATAAGTATAGGGAAAGTCTCCATCTTTAAAGTAGACATACATTTTCTTTGTAGAATAATCGTAGCCAACTTTTACAATGGCATTAGAAGTTACAGACGTCCATTTAACTGTAAATGCAGTTGCAGTATCCTTCATAGGTAATATTCCTTCATATTTCAATAAATATCATTTTATTATCGTCAAATTGACAACTTCCATTAAATAAAAAATAATCATTCCATATAAAAAGACATCAAGGAAATGTCACGGGCTCTGGTTTAGTAAGGTGGGATGTTTAAGGAGAACAAGAAGCGCGTTGGGTTCGCTACCTTACAGGGCTACGCCCTTCCAGCGCTCGCGGGCGGTCGTCGCCCGCGCCCTGTACCCGTTAAAGGGATAAGTTTTGCCTTACAGGCTCAGAGGGCCAACCATTGTTTGCGGCAAGACGACATGAAGTATCAGGAACAACTAGCTTTTCAGGCATTATCTTAGCTCAACATTTGTCCTCAAGGGGAGATGAACAATGGAAACATTAATGGGAGTGCTAATTGGAGCGCTATTTGGATTTTTTGGAGCTTATCTCAAATACGATGCAGAAATTAGAAAAATCAAAGCTCAGTATCTTTCGGCGAACCGTAAAGCGTGGATGAATAGAGTTGTTGAAAAAATTGTCGATTATGCAGCTTCTATTAAGCATCACAGTAGTGACAAGGAAGCTATCACTAGACTGCATATAGAACTAGAGCTACTTCTAAACCCAACTGAGGGAGACTCCGCAATAAAAAACAAAAAGATCAATTTAATTCAGGAATTGGAAAATATCGAGAAGCCGGAATCCGACGTTGAACAATCAATAAGGAAAATAATAAATCTTACAAAAGACGTCCTATCTTATGAATGGGAGATGGTAAAGCGAAATACGTAAGCCTAACGAAGAAATTCAACTAGGAAGCAAATTCTGCGGGCACTTCATCATTTGCCACTCCTATTAAATGCGATGTTAAAAATAAAATTTGCGCTATCTCACCTGCCGCTTCGGGTCGATTGCCGACTGCACGATTTGCTCGTGCTTTTAGTCCCAAAATACCAAATCGCGTGCAAGCCAATACACAGCTTAGCTGTTTATAATGCCCTGCCAGCTACTAAAGACAAGTCTCAACAAGCTGACTCAATACAACACGTTCCTGGTCGCTATACAGTAATCCGTATTTATTCTTAACAAGCTGCCACCGCTTGCCATATTCACACCAGTATTCTTGTTTAGGTGGCAGCCATTCATGCGGCGCTTGATCTGATTTGGATTGATTGACTGAATCATCAACAACAAGAAGATTATCAATGTCGTTTGCAAAGGCTCTACGTTGCTTACGCGTCCATTTATCAGCACCATGTCTGTGTGCATGTGCCAGTGGCACTACGTGGTCAATATCAAGGTCTG
>JAJFIP010000207.1 GCA_021774875.1 Emcibacter sp. | reverse complement strand
TTTGAACTGCTCTGCCCATTAGCTGCCATCAGAGGATTGGTCAGCTCGAGACGAAAGGCTTCCGCGAGAACATAACCATCTGTCAGGTTATCAGAAATGGTAATCGTAATTGTACCACTCACGTCTACTTCATATGATCCGATGTCTTGCCAGTAGACACCATCGTCAAACACATCTTGTACAACACCACGCTGGCTCACAGTCGTAGTTACATCACCACCCACGATTCCTGAAACGGTAACCGGCATATTGCTAGCCCCGAGAGGATCATTGCTCCACGTACCAGAAATCCGATAGGTCCCTGCTGGCAGATCTGTGAACGCCCAGGAAGAAGTATTCAGTCCGGTACCACCAATACCATCGACGTAGGAATAATCACCTTGATAGAATCCTGGGTTCCCACTGGCAGTTATCCAAGTACCCGTCTGACTGAATCCGGCGTCTCCATTGTCAATGATTTTAACCGAGTCCTCATTCAGGATCGTTCCTGTAGCCGTTCCATCGTCGATGTCAATTCTCGCGGCGTTAGTCGCCCCATTGTATTTAGGATCTGAGAGTACTACGGTAAACGATTCATCGTTTTCGAGTACATTGTCGTTGGTGACACTGACTGTGACTGTTGCTGAGGTCTGTCCTGCGGCTATGGTGACCAACTGGTTGCTGATCGCGGTGAAATCACTTGCGTTCGCTGTACCATAGGCAGTACTGGCGAGTACGGTCACTGCCTGATCGGTTGCGTGATTGATGCTCACGGTAAAAGTGAAGGTACCATCTTCATTGGCTATCGTGTCACTAATAGAAAAGAGCTCACGGTTATCGATATTAACATCGCTGGTTCCTGATACAGCCGTGTGCGCATCCATTCGAGTGGTCAAAGGATTGCCGACCGTACCGATGGAACCGGCGGCATTCAGGGTTGCAGTAGCAGCAACGATATCGATATTCGTATCGTCGTTATCCAAAATGGAACCAGAGGTGGAATCAACAGTCACCGTTCCTGTCGCCACCAGACTCGTTAACGAGATGTCGCCCGCCGCATCCAGGTCAATATTTCCAGCGGCAGTACTGAAAACGGCATTTCCGTCTATGGTCAAATCACCTGTGTTGTTGACACTCAGGTAGTTGGCGGCTACCTGAAGATTGCCTGAGGTTGCCGTCATATCGCTGGTGCTGTCAAACCAAATATGTCCATCAGAAATCATCGTGATGTCAGCATTGTTGCTAGTGATACCTGTTGCACTTACATAAACACCTTGATTGTAGGTCAACCCGGCGCCGGCGGAACCATGAATACTGATGGCGGCATTGCCAGTTGAGGCAATGGTGGTGGTTGCGAGTACAATCCCTTCATTATCGGCCCCAGTCACATCACCGGCCCCTTGACCGATGATTGAGATATCACCATCGACACTCGCTACAGACAACAGAGTGGTCCGGATACCACGGTTGATACTGATTCCGTTTCCTGCAGTTCCAGTCAGCGTAACGGAAGCGGCATTGACACCAGTCCCAGTCGAACTGATGCTGGAGTCGTAGAGATAAAGGCCGACATGATCATTGCCCGTGCCATCGCCGCCTGCCTGACCTGTCAGAGAGATCGCACCATCAACACTGGAAATCGAAGCATCAATCAATAGTATTCCATGCTGATAATTGGCTGATCCCCCGCCAATCCCATTCAGTGAAATCGTTCCCGCCGAAACTCCAGTCGCAGTCGAAGTGATCGAGGTCGTACCGTGTAAATAAATCCCATCGCCAGCACCGCTAATGGATGTTAATAAAATATTGCCAGTCCCCGTTGATTGGATGGTCGCGTTAGTTGCATCGATTCCGATAAAGGTTCCTGGTGTCGTGCCACCTGTGTTGGCGACTAAAGTGATGCCACCATCGACGGTGGTCAAAGTGCTGGTAGTGTTAAGCAGAATATTCCGGCTGGCAGTAAGTGAAATGGTACCCGATGTGGAAGTCACGCCGCTATTGACAGTGATGGTTTGGGCGGTGACCGTCAGATCGTTGGCTCCCATGACCATATTGTTTGTCTGGAATGTTACATCATCGTCTGCATCACCGGTGATCGTGATGCCTTCTCCAGACAGGCTATCGCGACCATTGATATTGACAATGTCAGCACCGTTACCATTCCCAGTTAGAATTGTGAGTGAGTTGGTAGCGGCGGCAAACTCTACTGATTCACCCAATGTCGAATCGATCAGTGAGAGGCCATCACTGGCGGTTGTGTTATCCGAAAGCGTAATCGTTTCAGTGGCACCCGTGAAATCAAATACGCGATCAGCAGCCACCAGATCATCGGTAATCGGTTCTAACCCCGTGTAATTGATGATCTGACCATCAATATTAATACTGCCATCACTGTTACTGGTAAAGGTGTGTGTGATATTTCCAAATGTGCCGACATAAGTACCTCGAATGATATTTAATGAGTCACCAGAGATGGCATTTCCATCACCATTGAAGCTGATCGCACCTACAGGAAAAGGAAGACCGTTGCTGAGGTCAAGTGTCAGAGTATCATCACCGGCTCCCCCATCAATAGTGATCGCAGTGAGGTCTGATAACAATCGAGAATCGACCAGTGTGAGATTATTGAGCAGTTCCAGTGTCACCCCGTCTGCATTCATTCTCAGCAGGAAATTGTCATCACCGGCAGTCCCTGTGTCATTTCCGAGGATCGTGCCTAATCCCTGGCTATCAGCAAGAGTCACATTCCGCCCCGAGGCCTGAACATTGCTGAGGTTCACAAAGAAGGATTCATCTAACTCTGCCAGCGTATCATCAGTAATTGTGATGGTGATGGTCTTTGTTTCACCAACGGTTCCTGCAAAGTTGAGCGTGCCACTGTTGGTGAGATAGTCCGCGCCAGCCACGCCGTGATTATCAGACGTTGCAAAATCAACGGTAAATGCGGTATCGACATCATTATCGAGTGTGACTGTAAACGTGGCTGTTCCTTGATTTTCGTTGATCAACAGATCGTCTATTGAGAGAGACGCACTATCATTATCATTGATCGTTCCGACACCTGTATCGTCTACAATGGCCACACGTGTTAGATCTGTTTCACCAGCAAATTTGGGATCCGTCAGTTTGACGTTAAATGATTCCAGTCCTTCAAGAATGGCATCATCAACTAGTGTAAAAGTAACTGTTTTCGAGGTTTCTCCCGGTAAGAACACAATTTGTTTAGCGGTAGTGTCCACAAAATCGGAAACATCTGTTGTACCCATTTCGAGGCTCGCCCAGACTGAGACGTTTTCAGAAGCTGGGTTATCAAGCGAGACCACAAAGGAGAAGATTCCTCCTTCAGACTGTGTTACATCGGAGATACTGATATTAGAAAAGTCATTATCTGTAATCAATGCTGTGGTGTTTTCGTAATCAATGGTCCCAACTCCATCGTATTGTAGATTAGCGAGATTGACATAGATCTTTTCATCGAATTCGACGACGTTATCATCAAGTAAAGGAACAGTAATGTATTGCTTTTCACCGGCTGTTCCTGAAAAATTCAAAGTATTGATATTGGAATTAAAATCAGATCCAGCTGTAGCGGCATCAGGTTCGGTCAATACGATTGGAGAGTCCTCTCCGAGTGCTAAATCTGTTGTTTCAACATCAACAGTAAATCCTGTACTAAGTTGGGTAGTGTTTGTAACTTCAATAGTAAGCGTGTTTGCGTCCTCATCAGCAACCAAGTTTGTGATTGCAATTGATGACGCTCTGAATTGAAGTTCTGATACCGAAGTATAAAGCTCATTAGCTAAGAAAAAAGCTGGATAATTTATATCGTTTGTACCAGATTTTGACCGCGAATAGTTTGATGCGAAAAGCATTAAATCTCTGAAATTAACTTGCCCAGACTTATCAGTGTCAATAAGCCAAGTATTGTCAGATTTTTCAAATTCGCCTTCAGTTGAATTGGTGTAATCATTTATTCTAGCTTGATATTGTGAAGCGAAGAGTATGAGGTCTCTGAAATTGACACCATCATCATCATTATAATCGTATATATTGGGTAATATTTGTGTTTCTGGTAAATCCCCTATTTTTGCCCCACCATTGGTAGAATTTAGAATCGTATTTGAATCATTGACGATTTCAGTGATGGTTGCCTCAAAACCTGGATCCGCCAGCACTAGGCTACGAGTCACTTTATTATTTGGAATATCTACGGTACGTTCAACTTCAAAAGCAACCTGATCGTCAGCCGTAGCTTCAAATTTTACGCGAGCAAATAGGACCTGCTTTGTTACTCCAATCCCGGTCAAAGTAGTTGATGCATTGATATTTGTCACTGTTCCGACTGTACCATCGCCAATGTCATCAATTGTCGGAGTTGTTTGACTAGCTGTAAATGCAGCACCATATTCTATTTCAGTGGCAGATGTAAAATCCGTATTATAGACTAGATCAATATCAGCTGATTGAATACCAGGAATGCCAAGATCAAAGGCATAAGGTGTGCTCAACCAGATTTCGACCCAATAGCTCCCCCATTCATTCAGGAATTGTGTGTTTTCAGGAAAATCTACCGGTACACCAAACTGCAGTCCAAGTTCTCCAGTTGTTGAATCAGTACTTGTTTTACTTGTAACTACACGCAGGTCGACACG
>JAJFIP010000206.1 GCA_021774875.1 Emcibacter sp. | reverse complement strand
GCAATAAAGCTTATTTCCCCCGTCACCACAAAGATCAGGATATGGAAGACATACTGCCAGCATTTATATCACAATTCTATGATAACAAACCCGCACCACGCATGATTCTGGTCAATAGTTCCATGTCTCAGACCGAACTACTACAACAAGCCCTGAGCATTAAGGCAAAGCATAAAGTTAAGATATTCACACCCAAGAGGGGCGATAAATTCAATCTGGTTCGCATGGTTGAAAAAAATGCTATTGAAGCACTGGATAGACGCCTTGCTGAGAAATCGTCACAAAAGAAGCTTCTGGAAGCTGTCGCGGAAAAATTTCATCTGGATGGCCCGCCTAACCGCATTGAGATTTACGATAATAGCCATATATCTGGCACCAATGCCATCGGTGCGATGGTTGTATCCTGCACCGATGGTCTTGATAAGAGCTGCTATCGGAAATTCAACATCAAATCCACAGAAATTGCACCAGGTGACGACTATGGCATGATGCGTGAAGTTATGAATCGGCGCTTCAAAAGGCAACTGAAAGAAGACCCTGACCGATCAGGTCCGAACTGGCCGGACCTGTTGGTCATAGACGGGGGTAAAGGACAGTTATCCACCGTTAGTCAGGTAATGGGTGATCTTGGGCTGGAAGACATTCCAATTGTCGCCATCGCCAAGGGGCGTGACCGTAATGCGGGACGGGAAGACTTCTATCTGCCGGATAAGGCTCCCTTCAAGCTACCCGTTAATGATTCTACTCTGTATTTCCTGCAAAGATTACGCGATGAAGCTCACCGTTTTGCCATAGGAGGCCATAGACAGCAAAGAGCAAAAAACATGCATAAATCTATTCTGGATGATCTACCTTCTATTGGTCCGAGTCGTAAAAAAGCTTTGCTGTTGCATTTTGGTTCTGCCAAGGCTGTAGAAGGTGCAGCCGTTGCTGACCTTGAATCAGTGAGCGGCATCAGCCGGGTGCTGGCAAAAAATATCTATGACTATTTTCATGAAACTGAATAGCCCAATTCCCTATTGGCAGAATAGAGATCATGGCCTATAACTGTTTCACGAAAAATTCCGGGTAATTAAAGTTAAAATATAATGTATAATTTTGCCAATTTATTGACATTCTCCCGTATTCTGATGATCCCGCTGATTGTTGGCTCATTCTATCTTAATGGCGACAAGTCAAACTGGATTGGCGTTATCATTTTCTCTCTGGCGGGTTTTACAGATTTTTTTGACGGCTATATCGCCCGGAAATACGATCAAACTACTGCTTTGGGTAAATTTATGGATCCCATAGCCGATAAACTTCTGGTCGCCGCAGCACTGCTGATGATGGTGGCTTTTCACCGGATTGATGGATCAACTATCATTGCGGCTGTTATCATCCTGTGCCGGGAGTTTGTTGTTTCGGGTTTGCGTGAATTTCTTGCAGAATTAAAGGTAAGCGTTCCCGTTTCCTACCTTGCCAAATGGAAAACAGCACTCCAGATGATAGCGTTAGGATTTCTACTGTTAGGGGAAGCAGCGCCATATAATATTGATGCGGTATTAATTGGTGATGTCAGTCTGTGGGTAGCAGCCCTTCTAACTCTTTATACTGGCTATGATTACCTGAAAGCTGGTCTGCGTCATATGATGGAGTAAAATATGGAACTGCTTTATTTTGCGCGTATTAGGGAGAATATTGGCCACTCATCCGAAACTCTGCCCCAACCGGGAAATGTATCTGACGTTAAGGACTTGATAGGCCATCTGAGAGAACAGGGTGACAATTACAAGGCAGCCTTTGAAAATGAGCTGGCAATTCGTGTCGCCATAAATCAAACTCATGTGAATTTTGACCATCCTGTTGATGACGGTGACGAAATTGCTTTCTTCCCCCCCATGACCGGAGGATAGGCTGAAGCATGAAAATTCAGGTTCAAAGTCAAAATTTTGATATTGCCGCGGAAATTAATGAACTCTGTGTCGGACGCAAAGATATTGGGGCGATTGTCACCTTTACCGGTCTGGTTCGTGACTTTAACGGTGATAACAAAATCCAACAAATGACCTTAGAGCATTTCCCCGGCATGGCAGAAAAGCAATTGGCAACTATTTGTGCAATAGCTTGTGATCGCTGGCCATTACAAGGTGGATGCGTCATACATCGCTATGGCCCCCTTTCTCCCGGAGAGCAAATAGTATTGGTTATCACCCTGTCTGCCCACCGTGAAGCCGCCTTTGAGGCAGCCGAGTTTATCATGGACTGGCTGAAAACAGATGCCCCTTTCTGGAAAAAAGAACAAACCGCCAAAGGCACGCACTGGGTAGAGTCAAAGACCTCAGATACTGAAAAGTGTAAAAAATGGCGAAAATAATACCCTTAACTGTCGGATTTCTTTACAGTTTTATACTGAAAGATTTGGCAAAAAA
This sequence comes from Emcibacter sp., assembly GCA_021774875.1. Classification (GTDB taxonomy): domain Bacteria; phylum Pseudomonadota; class Alphaproteobacteria; order Sphingomonadales; family Emcibacteraceae; genus Paremcibacter. Next base: position 5,745 of record JAJFIP010000206.1, on the reverse strand, counting down.
TTCCTAAACATATGAAATAAAAACAATTTTTCCTGATGGCACTATATTTGCATAATATTATTTACCAAGTTAATTATTTTTAAAATATAGGGTAAAAAATGAAAAATATATGTATTAAATTTAGCTATGCTATTATTTCATCAGTGAGTGTAATTACAGCTGCATATGCAACTACGCCAACAGGCGTTCCTGAGCCGGCTACTTTCGGTATGTTTGCAGGGGCTGTTGCGGTTGCAATCATCATGGCACGGATCATTAAAAAGAAATAGTATTTTCAAAAGGATGAAAAATGAAAAATATAGGCTTAAAAACTAGTTTGACGGCTATTACAGTGATGAGCGTTGTTTCATTAGCCTCTGCTGGCGACTCAACCGCTGTTCCTGAACCAGGTATCTTCGGCATGTTTGCTGGCGCTGTTGCGGTTGCAATCATAATGGCACGGATCATTAAAAAGAAATAGTCATGAATGTAGTGGAATATTACGAGCAGTATGTTCATGCTGCCGTATATTACTCATTGCTTGCTCTCATGCCTCTATTGGAAATGATCTTTCCTCTACGCACCAACAAACACCCTATCGCCATGCGCTGGATCAGCAATTTCCTACTTGGCATAGTCAATAGCCTGATCTTAAAATTTCTTTTTCCTGTCTTGGGAATAGCTTTCGCTGTTTATGTACATCAACAGGGTTGGGGTCTGTTTAATCACATTGAAGTCCCCTATTTTATTGCCGTTATATTGTCTCTATATATTCTAGATTTCAATAAATATATCATGCACTGGCTTTATCATTTTGTACCCCTGTTCTGGATTTTTCATAAAATTCATCATTCCGACCCTGACTATGACTTTACCACAAGCTTCCGGTTTCATCCTCTGGAATCCCTGATTGGTGTGGTAAACACTCTTGCCATTATCCTGTTGCTGGGTATGCCAGTCCTCAGTGTCATTATTTACGAAATGCTGACTATTACCATTAACTTTTTTGTCCATACCAACATTAAATTGCCAAGCATTACGGAAAAAATCATGCGGGGGCTGTTCGTCACGCCAGACATGCACCGAATTCATCATTCTGCGTATGAGTCCCACACCAACAGCAATTATGCCATCATTTTCCCCTATTGGGATTATCTGTGCAAAACATATACCGCCGTTCAGTCCGTAGATCAGAAGAACATGACTGTGGGGCTTTCTGATTGCAAAGGCAAAGAACATCGCAATATTTTCTGGTTATTGATCCTGCCCTTCATTCCAAAAAGTCAAGAACCTACTAAATCCTAATTATACCTTTATCTCTGCTGTAATTTCTGCAACACTTATCGCTTATATTCTAAAAATAACCAAACCGTGGATACAGGATGAAAAAAATTCTTTTTACTGCCGTTTCAATTGTGGCATCTATGATTGTTGCCAGTTGCGATAAATCGGAACAGGAAACAGCAAAGCCCTCAATCTGGGCGTCCGAAGCTGCCAAAAAAAGGGCATCAATTTATACCGATTATACCTTGACCGCCGACATTAGCCATTTGAGTGAAAACCAGAAAAAAATGATCAGTTTGCTGATTGACGCATCAGTTATCATGGATGACCTCTATTGGCGACAGGCTTATGGTGATAAAGACAAGCTGCTATCTTCGTTTTCTGATGACGAAGCATTGGCCTTTATCCTTAAAAACTATGGCCCATGGGACCGACTGGATGGTGATAAACCATTTTTGAAGGATGTGACTGAAAAACCTCTGGGGGCCAATCTTTATCCTGCTGATATGACCAGGCAGGAATTTGAAGCCTTTGACCACCCGGAAAAAATAGGATTATATACTGTGCTACGCCGTGATGATGAGGGACAGCTAACTATCGTTCCCTATCACGAGCTTTATAAAGCAGAATTAGCCAAGGCAGCGGGTCTGTTGACGCTGGCTGCTAACTTCGCAGACAATGAAGAATTCAGGAATTATCTTGGCTTAAGAGCCGAAGCACTGATCACAGACGATTACCAGCCCAGTGATCTGGCATGGATGGACATGAAAAATAATCCGGTTGAACTGGTAATCGGGGCCATAGAAACCTATGAAGATCTGCTTTTTGGCTACCGGGCCGCGTATGAATCCTATGTCCTGATCAAGGATCAGATTTGGAGCGAGAGGCTGACAAAATTCGCCGCTTTTCTACCGGAACTGCAAAAAGGATTACCTGTGGACGATGCCTATAAGGCGGAAATGCCCGGCACAGACAGCGATCTCAATGCCTATGATGTGGTATATTACGCTGGTCATTCCAATGCTGGCGCCAAGACCATAGCTATCAATCTGCCAAATGATGAAGAAGTACAATTGAAGAAAGGCACACGTCGCCTGCAGTTGAAAAATGCCATGCGGGCCAAATTTGACAAGATTCTTATGCCGATCGCTGATGTCCTGATCGCTCCAGAACAGCGTAAACATATCACCTTCAATGCTTTCTTCTCCAATACCATGTTTCATGAAGTAGCTCACGGTCTTGGCGTTAAAGAAACCCTGACCCGTAAAGGACCGGTTCGTCTGGCCCTGAAAGAAGTTGCTTCATCCTTTGAAGAAGGAAAGGCAGACATTCTGGGTCTTTACATGATTCAAAAACTATATGAAAAAGGCGACATTACAGAAGGTAAGATGATGGATTATTATGTCACGTTTTTCGCCAGTATTTTCCGTTCAAGCCGCTTTGGTGCCTCATCCGCCCACGGCAAGGCTAACATGGTTCGCTTCAACTATTTCCTGGAAATGGGGGCTTTCGCTAAAAATAACAATGGCTTTTATGTGGTTGATCAGGAAAAATTTTCTGAGGCCATGACTAACCTTGGCAACCTGCTGCTTACTATACAGGGTGACGGAGACTATTTACGTGCCACCGACCTATTAAAAAATAGTGGCGTGATGAGTGAAACTTTAAAAGCTGACCTCGATCGGCTGAAATCAGCCAATATTCCAGTTGATATTAATTTCATTCAGGGCAAACAAGTTCTTGGGTTAAACTAATTTATTAAAAAAGAGCGATAATTATGTGTATTTATTTAATAATTGGGGTAGTTTTATTTAGCTTCACACATCTGTATCCGGCAATATTTGTAACTAATCGGCAGGCGGCAATTGGTAAAATAGGTGCCGGACCCTATAAGGGAATATATTCCCTTCTTATCCTTATTTCCCTTATTTTGATTGTCATTGGCTGGCGGATCAGTGAAGCAACATATATATTCAAGCCAACAGATTGGGACTATCGGATTGCCTTGATTTTGATGTATCCGGCATTATTTCTTTTTATTTCCGCGCGCGCGGGCAGCAATATAAGCCGAATCATTCGCCATCCTCAATTGAGTTCAATTATTCTATGGGGTCTTGCTCACATATTGTCCAACGGGGATAGCCGTTCAATGCTTCTTTTTGGAGCATTTGTTGTCTGGGCATTGGTGGAAATGTTTTTCCTGAACCGGCGGGATGGCGATTGGCAGAAACCTGATTCACTTCCGTTTTCCCGTGATATTAAAGTCGCTATCATTGCTTTGATAGCTTATACCGCACTGGTATATGGCCATGGCTATTTTAGTGGAGCTACTCTGATGATGCCTTAATGGCTTCTGTTATTTCCCCAACTGCTCAAACAATTTTGAAATTTTATTGTCATCGCTGTTTATTCTGTTAATCAGCTTTTTAGCATCAGTTGGTGATGCCTTGATGGCAAGCCTTAACAGGTCCATCCAATTGACGTTATTATTGGTTCTTATTTTCTCTATTTCATCAACAATAGCCAGTTTTTCCCTGATACCATGGTTTTCCTGATCGTATTTTTCAAGATATTCGGTAATATTCACCCTCCAGTCCCCCATATCTTCGGGAAGGTCAGCTTTCTTGTGATGCGAACCAAAACCTCTTTGTTTCTCGGCCTGATAATCACCAGCAAGAATATGGTCAATATTACCCATAAATAACTGCTCTATCTCTGCTCTCAGGCGATCATATGTATCAGAAAAGGTCTTTTCTCCCTTATCAAAATTTACATATTTCTGATAAATGATTGGCCCAGTATCAACCCCACTGTTTATTTCATGGATAGTTACACCATTGGGCGTATTTTCCACAAAAGACCAGTAATTAGGATCACTGCCCCGGTTAAAGGGAAGATAAGAAAGATGTAAATTGAGGATCGGACATTTTATCGCAGCAAGACTTTCGGCCTTAATGATGTGCTGATAACCATAACTGATTACCAGATCATAACCAGAAAAATCATTGGTAACCTCTTTGGTGTAATCAACCCTGCTGACACATGATTTATCGCCTATCACACTGATAAGATTGCTGTCTTTGTCCCCATACCCCAAAAATAATATCTTCATCTTATGCATACTGCTTTATCATTTCCCAAATATACTATTCCACAGTTACCGACTTCGCAAGATTTCTTGGCTGATCCACATCCGTTCCCTTGATAACAGCCACATGGTAGGCCAGCAATTGTACAGGTATGGAGTAGAGAATCGGGGTGACAAATTCATCCAGCATAGGCAAGGCTATGGTTGCCAGCGCATCCTCACCATCGCTCTCGGCGCCCTTATTGTCTGTAATAAAGATAACCTTGCCTTTACGGGCGATGACTTCCTGCATGTTGGATGCGGTTTTCTCATATAGCCTTCCACTAGGGGCAATAACAATAATCGGCACATGCTCATCAATAAGAGCGATCGGGCCATGCTTCATTTCACCGGCAGCATAGCCTTCTGCGTGAATATAAGATATTTCCTTTAGTTTAAGCGCCCCTTCCATGGCAATGGGAAATTCCAGCCCACGCGCCAGATAAATAACGTCCCGTGCCTTGGCCACTTCTTCTGATATGGCCTTGATAGCCTCTTCATGGTTCAATACATCAGCCATCCGTGCCGGGGCTTCGGTCAGGGCTATACATAGGCGGGCTTCTTCGGCGGCATCTATTTTACCCCGCGCTTTGGCAATGCCAACAGCAAGGCAGGCCAAAACTGCAAGCTGGCAGGTAAATGCCTTGGTTGAGGCAACGCCAACTTCCGGTCCTGCATGGGTATGCAATACAATGTCTGATTCCCTCTCCATAGAGCTTTGCGGTACATTCAGGATGGATAAAATATGCTGGCCCTGTAATTTGGCATATCGAAGTGCCGCCAAAGTATCTGCGGTTTCTCCCGACTGAGAAATAAATACCGCCAGACCTTTTTCGGGCATGACAGCTTCCCGGTAGCGGAATTCTGATGCAACATCCACTTCAACATTGATCCGCGCCTTCTGTTCAAGCCAGTATTTTGCCACTTGTCCTGCATAAAAGGATGTGCCGCAGGCGATAATTGTTACCCGGTCTATATTGGCCAGATTAAAAGGCATTTCCGGCAATTTTACTGCCCCCTGAATAGGATCGATCAGTGTGCCCAGGGTTTGCCCGACTACAGTGGGTTGTTCCTGAATTTCCTTCATCATGAAATGGCGGTAATTGCCCTTGTCAATCATCCCGCCCGCAGAAGAAACTATGTGAATTTTTCGGATAATTTCCTTGTTATCAATGTCAAAGATGCGGGCAGACGATTTGGTTAATTCAACCCGGTCACCTTCTTCCAGATAGGTAATTTTTTTACTGAGATGTGATAGGGCAATGGCATCTGATCCCAGATACATTTCCCCCTCCCCGTAGCCCATAACCAGCGGGCTGCCCTTACGGGCACCGATCAGGAGATCATTCTCGCCC
>JAJFIP010000205.1 GCA_021774875.1 Emcibacter sp. | reverse complement strand
CCCCGAAGAAATGGAAAAAATCGAGGCTATGGGTGATTGGGACAAGCTCATGGAAACCCTCAAAAAACGTCTCGAAGAACAAAATGAACGCCATCAGGGTGGCAGCAAATGGATCGGCACGGCGGGTACTTCGCCCTTTGGTGCTTACGGCTATAACCCCGAAGGTGTCCGCATTGGCCAGAAAGAAGGCCGTCACGGACGGGCGGTCAAGGTCTGGGACAAACGGGAATTCAGAAATCTTGATGATAATGTGGAACTGGGCACCCGCAATATCAAGGTTGCCCTGAAACGCTTACGCAAATTTGCCCGTCAGGGGGCCGAAGAAGAACTTGACCTTGACGATACCATCCGTTCCACAGCCAAACAGGGTTATCTTGACATCAAAATGGTGCCGGAGCGGCATAACACTATCAAGGTACTTATTTTCTTTGATATTGGTGGCTCCATGGACCCGCATATTAAATTATGTGAGGAATTATTTTCTGCTGCCCGCAGTGAATTCAAGCATATGGAATATTTCTATTTCCATAACTGCCTGTATGAAGGGGTATGGCAGGATAACCGCCGCCGTCATCAAAACCGAATGGATACCTATGACATCCTCCATAAATACCCCCATGATTATAAGGTGATTTTTGTCGGTGATGCTTCCATGAGTCCCTATGAAATTGTCTACCCGGGCGGTAGTGTCGAACATTGGAATGAGGAAAGCGGTGAAGTGTGGATGAAGCGGGTACTGGAAATATACCAGAGTGCCGTCTGGCTTAACCCGACAAATAAAGCTCATTGGGATTATACCCATTCCACCTCAATAATGCGCCAGCTCATGAGTGAGCGTATGTATCCGCTTACCGTCAATGGACTGGAAGATGCCATGAAAGAGCTGAGCCGCAAGCAATGATTATTATTGATTATGTTTCTTTATGGCTGCCGCAAGACCCATCTTCAGCTGATTACCAATATCACCGCCATCACCACTGATCCGATCCTTGATCACTACGCGCATGGCATCAATATGGGCCTTGATAATTTCCACATTCTTATCGGTCGTAGCGGTAGTGACACCAGTAAAATCATATAGCCCATCAGCAAAGTTGGACATAAGGGGATAACCGAATGTTCCGCCCTGCCCGCGCATATCATGGGCGATAGCGTGAAGCTGCTCAAAATGCTGGAATCTCTGTTCCGGGGTATCCACACAACGCCGATGGGTATCGGCCAACTGCTGAATCAGTCCCGAAACCCAGTCCGGATAATCTTCGGCCATCTCGTCCAAAATCGCCATGGCCTGCACCATCAAATCTTCATCAAAGGCAATTTCGTCATCATTCATCGGGGCCAGCCCCAGTGTTTTTTCCTTAAGTTTATTTTTAAACCGGTAAAAACGCACACTTACTTTAGCCATTGACCACCTCCACTTCTGGACTGTCATAGGTAAATTTCCGCCTGTCCTCACCCTTGATAGGGATTGCCTGACGGCGACGATCCGGTCCAAAATAGGATGATGTATGCACATACTGCCGGGGTTTGTTGATGATGGAAAACATCTTGTCTGCCAGAGCATTAACGGTGAAGGGTTTTGACATGAACTCATTAACCCCCATGGCGCGGGCATCATGCACACGCTTGGGTTCAGAATAGCCTGTCAACATCAGAAAGGGTATAAAACGATCAGGACTTTCCTTATGGCGGCGAATCCAGCGCAGCAGTATCATGCCATTTACCGGCGACATTTCCCAATCGGATATGATCATATCGATGCTCATCATCCCGGCTTTCATCGGATCATCGAAAACCTGTTTGATAAATTCAATAGCCTGAGATCCGTCATCAACGGACTTGATTGAACCGACACCCAATACCCGAAGGCAGTTGACAATCAGTGACCTGATAAATTGACTGTCTTCCACTACTACGACGCTTACCCGACTTAAATCAATATTATTCATATTCTTCCACCAGTTATGGCCCCGGTTTTTGTTACCAAATTACCCTATATATTAACCATAAATCCATGGAGTAAACAAAAAGTGAACTTGTGACAAAATATCAGGCAATAATTCAAATACTTGTTGCTTGAGCATGCTCCTGATAGAATAGACAGGATATTTAGAAAAAAATGTAAAGAACTTCTGAAATATGGCTAAAAGTAAAAAACCGGGCAAGGATCAAGTCGTACCTATTCTGGCTAATGTCCCAACTATGGCACAGGGTAATATATCTGATGAGACCGCCAGACAGGCGTGGTTCAGACGCTTTTGGCCGCTATTACTTTCTGCTGGCTTAAGCCTGGTCTGGATAGGGATATGTATCTGGTGGTTTGCCACATCTGGCAAAGTCATTGCCCAAATGCCTGTCAATGAAACCGGGGGACTGATGGCGGGGGCCTCCCTGCCCCTGATATTAGTCTGGCTGGTTGCTCTGGTCTATTTGCGTACAGATCCCCTGCGGGATCACAGAACGGCACTTGCCCACGGGTTGGACAAGCTACTCGCCCCACTTGAAACGGCCCAGAGACGGGTTAATTCCATAGTAGCCGAACTGTATAAGGAAATTGATCATGTGGAAGCCGCCGGTGATATAGCCACCGAGCGTATTGATAATCTGGAAAATCGTTTTCAGGTACAAATCAGTAATCTGTTTGATGTTACCACCGATGCGGAAGCCAGAGCTGTAAAAATACAGGAAATATTATCCACTGAAAGGGAAGTCTTTATCAGTCGGGTAACTGAGGTCACTGAGCTTATCACCGAACTGGAGACCACGTTCAAGCAGATAAAGTTCGATAGTGAAACCCTGGTCAATGCCACCCGGAAAAATTCTGAAGAGGTCAGTGATGAAATCACTTCACAAAATAAGGCACTGGAAGAGAGATCCAGACTGATCGATGAACAGCTGGAGAAAATGGCGGGCGAACTGGACAAAATATCAGGAGAAATATTTCAAAATTGCGAGCTTTCAGAAAATAAGCTGGGCAGCATCAGTAAAGCACTCTCGGAAAAACAGACGGCACTCACCGAAACTTTAACCGGACTTGCCGATAATACTGACCAGATATGTGTCAAAATGGATAAACAATCCGGCATAATTGCACAATTGAGCGGGAAAACAGCTGAAGACTCAGAAAAAATCTCGATCACACTCCTGGAGCAAAGTACTAATCTGTCCTCAGTTGCGGCAGGTGCACTGGATCTGACAACAAAAAGCGGGCAGGCATTTCAGACTCAGGCTGACGCTATGGCCAAAAAACTTGATGAGGCCACGGAAAAAAGCAAGACTCTACTGAGTGATGCCAGCGATTCCTTTAAATCCAGTGCCACCGGGATTGTATTATCATCGCAAACCCTGTCTGAAAACCTGATTAACCACATGGGACGGGCAACGGATGATCTTGATGCCAAAAGTGAGACCTTGGAGCATACCATAGCGGCACGGGTTGACATGATTGAGGAGGCCCTTGAAAAACAGTCTGAAATTATCCGTACCAAATTAACCGAGCAATCAGAAAAGGCTAGCGGGATTATTACAAATCACGGGGGTGAATTCATGGGTAATATGGATCAACAGTTTGCCGGCCTTATGGAAAAAATGGGTGATCAGACGGATCAGCTTCAACAATTTGCCGGAGACACTATGGGCAAGCTGGAAGAAACTGTTTCATCTATCGAGTCCCAGGCAATGCGCGTTGATGAGTCTGTCAAACTAACCACGGAAAGCCTGGATGAGAATACCGGGAAAATGAACGACCATTATGCCTCATTTGAACAATTGACTGAAAAATTCCGTTCCCGGATTGACCAGTCAGAAGTTCAACTTAAAAGCCAGCATGATGAACTGGTTAAAAGCCTTTCTGATGTAGCGGAATATCTGGATGATAGTTTGCAAAAGCTTAAAAATCAAACCGGCTCCCTTGGCGAACATGCTCAGGAAATTATTAGCAGTATCGTTGAACAATCGGAACAATTGTCCGGGCATATTGATGATATTCGTGACCGGACGGAAAATACCATTCATAATATTCAGGAAATGGGTGAAACTGTCAGCCATCATTTCTCCGCTACCGACGAACAGGCCGCATCCCTGTCGGAAAACTGGTTAAAAACAGCATCTCTTGTCGAAAATCAATGTTCTGACACCCTATCCAGACTGGATGACTTAACGAACAAATTAATGGAACTGGAAAAAGAAAATACCCAAGCGGCGGCTGAGGCAGAAAATAATGTTACCAAAGTGGCCGGTCAGATGGAACATGCTTCAGAAAGTATATTTCTGGCCTCTGCCAGTGCCATAGAGGCAGCCGATGAAACCAACCGGGTTATTGATGAACATTCTGAAAAATTCCAGCAGCTGATAAACGCGCTTCGACTTTCCAACAAAAGTATCCTGATAGATGCTGAGGCCATTGAACAGAAGAACCGGGATAAAAGCGGAAATCATTTCTCCAATCTGGCGTCAAAAATGATCGAACAGCTCCAGTCCCTGTCCATCGACATCAACCGATATTTTGAGAGTGACGTTCCTGATAAAATCTGGCAAGCCTACGTTAATGGTGACAAGAATACTTTTGTCCGGCGTCTTAAAAAAGTGACCAACAAAAAACATTCAGCGGCAATCCGTGAAAAATATAAATCTGACCCTGAATTCCGAAAACATGCGTTGGAATATATTCAGATTTTTGAGGAACTGATGTCTCAGTCTATGATTTCAGATAGTTACAGTACATTCAGCGTGGCCCTGATTTCGTCGGAAACCGGCAAAGTTTATCTGGCATTGGCTCAGGCAATGAACAGATTTTCTTCATAAAATATTGAATGGACCGTTTGAAGGCACGATGATTTAAGCCGCCTGAGTATTCTTTTTAGAAGATCCCAGTTTGGTGATAAAATAATCCAGATTCTCCGGGTCAAAGTCATCCTCACAATTGGTCAGCATCCGCTCAAGCATGCGTTGCTGGAATCGATCCCGGTCCTCACTGGCACTGGTTTCCATATCCTTCGCCACTTCCAACGCTGCCATCACAATTGGCAGCATTTCCGACGACAGTTTACACTCCCGGTAGATGGCCGTAAGACCCATATTCCCACGGTCATGAATCAGTTTATAGGCACTGCTGACCGGAATATTACATAATTTGGCAAGGGCAGCTTCAAAAAATACTACATCCCCCATACATATGGCCCGGAATATCAATGTTTCTGTTAGACGACCATGCTGATGTAACTGTTCCACCAGCTTTCTCACATCCATGACGTCAGCACCATCATTCAGCAGGCTAACTGTTGCCCGTTCCCGCGCACTCAGAAATAAATCCATGACCATATCAGGTGTCATTTCATGATGGGTAACCAGATGATCACGCACTTTTTCAGAAACCAGAGATACCAGGCGCTCAGCGACATTAATGGGCAACTGCCCCCGGTTGGCAAGTGAATCACTGACAACTTCTACCTCACCATATTTATCCATGACCTTGCCCATGGTTTCTTCCTGAAGGTCTGCACCCTCGTTAGTGACCAAAGTGGCAATAACTTCCTCACTTTCACTGTTTTCAACGATGGCATCAGTTACTTCTGCGGACAGATGTTCCCGGCGGGCTATGGCCAGTTGGCCTTCGGCACCGCGGCTTTTTACAATTTCCTTGAGGTCATTATCGGTCAGGACTTCCGAAAATTCCAGCATGGGGCCAGCCACACCAACCACATCATTGGCCAGTGACACTGCCACATCATGGGGAACATCGGGATTATCTTTCAGACTATCAGACAAAGCTGCCCGGACGCGCTCTTCCGCATCGCGCACCATAATCTTGAAGATATCCTCAGCTATTTGCCGCTCGTTATCACTCAGGTTTCCCGTATTAAATTTGTCACTGACCTTTATAGCTGCTTCCGCACGATTTTCTGCTGTGGGATTACTCAGCAACGATTGTATATCCGAGCTTGTTAAATTTTCAGTCATTGATTCCATCGCCTTCATTTTAAACAGACTACCGCCAGGCATCCGTCAACTATCACCCGTGAAAAAACACATATGGGCTTTATATATATTTCTCGACGCTCTATTTTTAATAAAAGAGGTTAAACTGTCGTTAATTTACGCTATAAGAACCCACATAATTAAAAAATAATTAAAAAAATTGACCATATTTTCAGTATTAACCGCAATTTACAGGGGATATTTATGAGTATCCGACTAAAACAAATTTTTATTAGTGTGACATTATTTTGTATTATTCTGCCCACATCGGCCTTTGCATTTGATTTGGCAGAATTTGATAAGGCCCTTAATGAATTCATTAAACCCTTTACCAGCACTTATTCCAAAATCATTTTTATGCCTATTGAACTCATGGGGCAACAGATGCCGGTCATTGTTATCTGGCTGGCGATGGGAAGTATATTTTGCACCTTCTATTTTAAATTTATCAATATTCGAGGCTTCAAAACTGCCGTAAAGATTGTGCGCGGCGATTATACCAGCAAGGAAGACGCTGGTGAAGTTACCCATTTTCAGGCTCTTTCTGCAGCCCTGTCCGGCACAGTCGGTCTAGGCAATATAGGCGGAGTGGCCGTAGCCATCAGCCTTGGCGGTCCAGGGGCGACAGTATGGATGATTATTGTTGGCTTGCTGGGAATGTCTGCAAAATTTGCCGAATGTACATTGGGGGTGAAATATCGCGTAGTTCACGAAGATGGTTCTGTCTCCGGCGGTCCTATGTATTACCTGAAACAGGGTTTTGCCGAAAGAGGCTGGCCACGTTTGGGCATGATATTGGCTATCGTCTTTTCCATCTGTTGTGTCTTTGCCTCATTCGGTGGCGGCAACATATTTCAGATTAGCCAAACAGTTGAGCAGTTTCAAATTGTCACTGCTGGTCATACTGATTTTTTTATTAACTATCGCTGGATATTTGGTCTGGGTATGGCAATTTTAGTTGGTCTGGTCATCATTGGCGGGATTCGTTCCATTGCCAAAGTGACATCCAGGCTCGTGCCAATAATGTGTATCTTCTATGTAATTGCAGCCTTAAGTATCTTAATAGGTTTTTATGAAAAAATACCCGCAGCCTTTATGTCCATCATTAACGGTGCCTTTTCACCGGAAGCCGGATATGGAGGACTAATTGGCGTAATGATACAGGGTATGCGCCGGGCTACTTTCTCTAACGAAGCCGGAATTGGATCTGCGCCAATTGCCCATTCTGCAGTAAAAACCAGCGAGCCAGCCACAGAGGGACTGGTGTCCCTGCTGGAGCCTTTCATTGATACCGTAGTGGTTTGCACTATGACCGCTCTCGTTATTGTTATCACAGGGGTTTATGAACATGGCAGTGGCTTAAGTGGCGTGAAATTAACTTCTGAGGCTTTTTCGTCTGTATATTCCTGGTTCCCTTTTGTACTGGCCATTGCGGTTCTGTTATTTGCCTTTTCCACCATGATTACCTGGTCCTATTATGGTATTAAATCCTGGACCTTTTTGTTTGGTGAAAGCAAGAAGATGGAAATGACTTATAAGCTCTTATTCTGTAGTGTAACCGTAATTGGAGCTACCATGTCACTGGGCGAAGTTGTTAATTTTTCCGATGCTGCCAATTTCTCCATGGCGATCCCGAACCTGATCGGGGTATTTGTTCTGGCCCCTGTTGTTCGCCAATGTCTGATTTCCTTTATGGACAAAATTAAAAGTGGTGAGATCAAATCCAATCAGGAAGTTGAAGCAACTTAGGATACAACAATCAAGAGGGAGTATTTGCTCCCTCTTGTCATAATGCACAATTTTGCCATTATTGAATAATATTGTCATATGAAACCAAAGAAAGCTTGAATTCTGCCCACGATTCGTTACAAGATGGGGGAAATTATTAGATTATAAAAGGATTTATTCATGAAACGTATTTTTTTAATATTATCAGTATCCGTTATGGCTGCCATATCATTTTCTGCAGCCTCTTTCGCCGACGGTGATGCAGCAAAAGGCGCAAAAGTTTTTAAAAAATGCAAGGCCTGCCACACGGTAAATGATGGCGGAAAAAATCTTGTTGGCCCAAACCTGTTTGGTATTGTCGGCATGAAAGCCGCACAGGTGAAAGGCTATAAATATTCAAAAGCCATGAAGGCATCTGGCCTGACATGGGATGAGGCAACATTGGATACTTATCTGAAAAAACCAAAAGCACTGGTCAAAAAAACAAAGATGACTTTCATCGGCCTTAAAAAAGACAAACAACGGGCTAATGTTATTGCTTACCTGAAAACACTACAGTAATTTTTGCGTAACCGCAGAAAAAGCATCGGTGTTAAGGCTCCGGTGCTTTTTTTATGACCAGCCTTTGCTGCCCTTGAATTTTTGAGCGTAAATTCATAAATATAATATACTGTACCCATTACACACGGGATAGTAACAATATTATGATTTTACGCGTTAACCTAAAGGTTATAATTTAAAAGTATATTGTGCGATACGCTCAAATTAATTGGTAATAAAAATGCAAAAAAATACGAGAATACAGATATTATCCCTTGACCCGAGAAAGCTTGCAAAACGTATGCTTGTGGCGACATTATCGACTGTCCTGCTGATAATAACCATTTTTTGGGCTCAGAATCTCAGAGCAGAAAACAGTACGATAAATATTAATGAAGATCCCGCAATACAACTCGAAGCATCAGAATTCATTCAATATCTTGCCGACAAGGCCCTGACCAGTTTAAAAAAAGAAGGGGCCAATCTGGTAGATCAGGAAATCAAATTTACAGAAATTCTTGAGGAAGGATTCAATGTAAATTATATAGGGAAAATTTCTCTGGGACGGCACAGGAAAAAAGCCTCGCCTGAGAATTTGAAAGATTATTATGCCCTGTTCCCCGAATATCTGGTGAAAGTATATACCAGCCGTCTCACTAAACTGGATACTCAGGAAGTGAAAGTGGGCAAAGTACTGCCCAATGGCAAGAGGGATATGTATGTCAGAACCAAAGTAATCAACGGCGAAAAGAAAACATTTGATGTTGACTGGCGCGTGCGGCCAGATAAAAAAAATCTGCAAACTGATCATGGCTATCTTATTGTTGATGTAAAAATAGAAGGCATCAGTATGGCCCGTACCCAGAGAGATGACTTCGCTGCCCGAATTTCAGAAAGCGGTATGCCCGGTCTGATTGACTTTATGCAGGCGATTGTAACCGGAACTACTCAAGTAGCAGAAAATAATAAAACAGAAGAAATTATAGAATGAGCGAAAACCTGTTACATCTGGTATTTGGCGGAAAAGTAGCTGATCCTCAGACCCTGGATTTTACCGATACGGAAAATCTGGATATAGTCGGTATCTTCCCCAACTATAAAGAAGCCTATGATGCCTGGAAAGGGGCTAGTCACGCCAATGTGGACGATGCCCTGACAAAATATGTGGTCGTACATCTCCACAGGCTTATGGAACCGGAAGAAGATTGATCCCGGCCCTGAAAACTGAATAATCCTAAATGACTGTCAGCATTGCCGCAACAAGCGGATGGCGTACGATATCCTTGTCTTTGAGATGCACCACGGCAACGTCTTCCAATGTCTCCAGACGCTGGGTAATATCATTCAGGCCGGACATGCCATTCAGAAGATCCGACTGATCAGGATCACCGGTCAATACCATGGTTGATTGCCACCCCAGCCGGGTCAGCAGCATTTTTAACTGGGCATAGGTGCAATTCTGGGCCTCATCCACCACAACATAGGCATTATTCAATGTCCGGCCCCGCATATAGGCGATGGGGGCAATCTCTATCGTGCCATCATGAAGATATTTTTTCAGATTACGCAAGCCCATCCGGTCACTGAGGCAATCATAAAGTGGCCGCAGATAGGGGGCCAGCTTTTCATCCAATGCGCCCGGCAGATAACCAAGGTTCTCTCCGGCTTCAACCGCTGGCCTTGAGAGGACAATGCGAGATACTTTTCCACTTTCCAGAGCCTCTACCGCTTTGGCTATTGCGACATATGTCTTGCCGGTACCTGCTGGGCCAACTGAAACCACCACATTATGTTTCTCAATGCTGTCCATCATATTACTCTGATTTTCACTCTGTGGTTTGATTTTTCGAGTGTATTTACGTTCCCGTTTTTCTTCATAACCCTGCAAGGGATCCCATGAGCTGTCTTGATCCCGGTAAAGTGGCCTAATATTAGAGGTGTGGATATTTTGATATTCCACCCTGCCTTTGGCACGTCTTGCTTTTTTACCCATGAGAAAATCTCCTGCTATGTTAGAGGTTAAAAAAATAACGCCCCCCGAAGATCGGGAGGCGCTTGTGAAAACTGGCAATATCAAGGGAATTGCAACATCTTAAGAGGCTTATGATACACGCTCGAGGCGGTCTAGTTCGCTGCACTCTGGCAATACCCTTGAATAAAAAACATTAAAATCAGTCTACGCTTATTTTTCAGAAATGTAAAATAAATCAGCGATTGTCACTTGATATTCATTTAAAAAGTATAACCAAAGCCAACGCCGAATATCCACGGATCAATATCAACATCCGCCGTAACTGCGCCATTGACCACAGCATCTGTATTCAACCACACCCGCTTCACATCTACATTGAAAGACCATTTGTCATTAATTCTAAAATCTACCCCGGCCTGCAAATCAAAACCAAATCCGTCATTCAAATCAACATCAGTAATGGCGCCGCCGACCGCATTCTCACTATAATAGAAGGTATAATTTACCCCAGCCCCGATATAGGGACTGAATTCTCCCTTTGGGTTAAAATGATATTGCAGTGTCAGCGTCGGCGGCAGCAGCATAGCATTGCCCAGTGGCACAGATGCACCAAGGGCCGTATTCAATGCCGTCACATGATGCTTTGAGGTGGCAAGAATAAGTTCAACACCAATATTGTCAGTGACAAAATAGGTAAAATCCAGTTCCGGCACGATGTCGTTGTTAATGCCAAGGGTGCCGCCGATGGATGTGGTCGCACTCTCATTGGGTATCACATAGATCGCCCGGCCCCGCATCAGTATATCACCAGCCTGTTTAGCCACAGAGACGGAAGTCATGCCAGCAATGGCGATTACAGCAATGCTGACAGTTTTTAAAAGTGTATTTTTCATTTTAGTTTCCTCATTTGATTACATTCAAGAATATCTCATGATAGTGAAAGAATCATTTCATTTATGTTATTGAAATCTAATATAGTTAAAATGTGTCAATTGATGTGCAGGAAACAATAAATGATCATGCCAATTCCCAACCTTGACCTGAATCAATAACAAATAATATTTAACATGCTAAATAAAAGATGTTTTTAGAATATATGTTTGAAATGATTAGCTGTGGGACCAGTCTTCGCTATCATCTGAATTATTAGGCGACAGCCCTAAAGTATCCCCCTCTAGGGATATGCCAAGACCGAGAACTGTTCTGTTGGCATAATTAAAATAGGCCGTAACCTGATTTACCTCCAGAATTTCACCATCGTCATAACCAGCATTTAGTAAATGCGCTATATCGTCTTGCCCGACGTCAACGGCCCGAAGGGTCAATTTCTCGGCATATTCCAGCAATAGAGTCTGTTGTTTATCAAAAGCCTGATCCAATATTCGCCTTTCCAGTGCCGCGCGGATTTTTTCTGCCTGTGCATCGTCCGCTATCAACCGTTTCATGCCTTCATAGTGATGATTGACACAATAATGGCACTTATTGAGCATACTGACATAGGTGCCAATGGCTTCCAGAAACCATTTATCCAGCCTGTTAGCTGAATGATGCAGGACATTTTTATAGAGCGCAAGATGCCCCTCCAGTGTATGTGGTCGCAGGCTGTGGGCGATGAGAATATTATCAAGTGAGCCATCCGGCCCTTTGAGACGATCATATATCCGTCTCAGACGTCCCTGTGCCTTTTCATATGATATGGTTTTTATCCAGGTCATTTAGGTCGTATCCTTTAAATGCAGAATATCGTACAATAAAAACATTATAACAAGGACAGAAAATGTTATCTCACGAACAATTGACTATTACAAATATCAAGAAAGAGCTGGACATCATAAGTACGGAAATGATGCAACTTATCCAGAAATATAATCTGGATGCGGCGACATCACTGGAAATAATCCCCGTTGCCAAACGAAAAATTACCAACCCGAAAGATTATATGCGCTTTCTGGAATTATCACTGGAAGGCCGTATATTGGGCTAGGCTGCTACCATGCTTGAGAAAGCAACAGTGACGGATTAGGAATTATATTCCGCCAGATATTTTACCGCCAGTTCCTGATAGCCAACCGTTCCCGCCATCATGCCTTCAAGTGCCGCATCAGTTAGGTCACGAATTTTCTTGGCTGGACGCCCGACCCATAATTCTCGTTTGCCTACCCGTTTTCCTGGGCTGAGCAAAGCACCAGCCGCGACCATGCCTTCGCTTTCGATATAAGTACCATCCATGGTCACAGCCCCTAGTCCGACGAACCCCTTGTCCTCGATGGTCGTACCATGAATCATGCAGCTATGACCGATCAGGACATTATCACCGATCAATGTCTGGATGCCGCTACCGTCCACATGAACCACAGTATCATCTTGAATATTGGTGCCCTTGCCGACACGAATAATTTCCACGTCGCCACGCAACACACAATTAAACCAGACACTTGATCCATCGCCGATTTCCACATCGCCAATGATGCGGGTACCGGGGGCAATGAATACCCCTTCCCCGAGTTTTGGCCAGATACCGTTAAAGCAATATAATTTGCCGCCTCCAGGAGCACGCCTGAAATATTCTTTTGTCACTAAAAAAATCCTCTTTAAAATTTACGGAAATAAGGGAGCCTGTTCCAAAGAAAGTGTCTCTGCCAGCCCAAACATAATATTCATATTCTGAATCGCCTGCCCCGATGATCCTTTGATCAGATTATCGATGGCAACCACCACAATAGCCCGGCCCGGCACCCGGTCGGCATAAACCCCGATCAGACATTGGTTTGAGCCTCTTACATGGCGGGTTGCCGGAACCACATCTTCCCCCACAACATGGACGAATGGCTCATCCTGATAGGCAGTATTCAGACTAGCCTTAAGATCATCAGCACTCTGCCCCTCCGCCAGATTAACATAAATAGTTTCCAACTCGCCCCGGTTCATGGGCACCAGGTGGGGTGTGAATGTCACCATCAAATCTTCGCCTTGGGCGCGGGATAGTTCCTGCTCAATTTCCGGAGAATGGCGATGGGCAGCAATGGCATAGGGGTGCATGGCTTCCGATACCTCGGTAAATAAATTTGCTTCCCTTAGCGCACGTCCGGCACCACTGACCCCCGACTTGGCATCAATGATGATTCCGTCCTTGGCTATAAGTTTATCTTTCAGCAACGGAATAAGTGCCAGCAATGCCGCCGTCGGATAACAACCCGGGCAGGCCACCAGGCGGGCATTTTTAATGTCTTCGCGGTAATGTTCGGTCAGACCATATACAGCCTCTTTCTGCAATTCTGCCGCCTGATGATATTCGCCGTACCATTTGGTGTAAACATCACTGTCCCGAAGCCTGAAATCAGCTGAAAGATCGATCACCTTCACCG
>JAJFIP010000204.1 GCA_021774875.1 Emcibacter sp. | reverse complement strand
CCTGGAAAACGTTTTTTGCGAGATCAAGTCCGATTGTGATAATATTCATGGTGGATGGTCCTCCTTTAATGAAGTTGGTAACAACTCTCATTATGGCACATAAGATGCCGATAGTGGGGGCCGTCCACATCATCAGCGTCTATATTAAATAGCTCAGGTTTCCACAATTAAAAAGCAGTCTAAATATAGCTGGTGTCACGCAGGTGGCACGCATCTCATGCATATCACCCTGATCCTCTGCATACTCAAGTCCACGAATGCATGCCAATACATACTCAAATCATTGATATTACTCATCTTCACCTTCCTTGACATGCAATGGGCTTGTCTAGACTATCTGTAGGGTTTAAATGTCAATTGGCTCGTTAGTGGTATGCAAAGTTAATTTGAAGATATAATTTTGGGCGATTAACTCAGGGGTAGAGTGTCTCGTTGACATTGACGTGGTTGTGTTTGGCGTAGTGGCCAATTTGGTGAGGCACTAAATAAGTCTCTGGCGCATGCTGGCTATTCTATGTTACAATAAACGTTCACATACGGAAAATACCAGTTTCAACAAGTAGCCTCCATGCATCCCGCCTGGAGATTACATTTGACAAAATCAAGACGTTTGAATGTCAGGGTGCCCCGCGACGAACTAGTCGTTTTGCAGGTTCGCGTATATCTGTGCATACAATCTCCTCGTAACAATCTACGCCCCCCCAGTGTCACTAATGTTACTGGTCGAGTAAGTTCGCTGCTGGATACTTTTCCTCACGAAATTATTTCTGCTGATGTAGGCATTCATTATCTGGTCGTCTTGATAAGAGATCGAAGGGTCTTAGCAATATTTACTATTGAGGCTAAAAGCCATTCAATAGCCTTAAGGCGGATCATATCGGTCACTAATAATAATGCACCAAATAAAAGCAACGAGTGTGGGAAATGTAACCAGAGCTTTTGCGTGTGCATAGAAAATAACACGACCTATTCCATGTGTATGTTCGTACCCATTATGAATGTGGTGACGGAAAATTATTTTATAGGGGTCAACAATGGATGAACCTCTACCCTCATTTGCAGATGAACATCGAATTAGTAAAGAAACCTCTGATGAGGGCAATAAGTTTGGTATTAAAAAGAAATACAGCGATAAATTAATTCGTCGTACTTTAGAGGTCTGGCAGTCACGATCGTCCCATAAGCTTACAGAAGATGATGCAAAAATAATACTCGACAATACAATCGGTTTATTCCGACTTCTCATGAAATGGGATCAGGCGGATAATAGTAGTAATACAGATACTGATGCATAAATATCTGGATAGAAAGTTGATAGATTTCTCAATAATTATTTCTGTCATTTCGTAGAGGAAACGAATGTAAAATTCGGTTTGTAGCTTGGCTTGTATTTTGATACTATGTATTAATATATTGAAGAAAATTAGATGAAATATATGGAAAGTGGATAATGTCCTTATCTGACAATTCGAGTGAAAGCGTTAATAAGATTGCTCCTAAAGCTGTAGCATATGCACGGGTTTCATCCAAAGAGCAAGAGCGTGAAGGATTTTCTATTCCGGCACAGCAAAAACTCATAAATGAGTATGTTGTTTTACAAGGCATTAAGCTTAATAAAAGTTATGTAGATATTGAAACTGCAAAACAAAGTGGTAGACGTGAATTCAACGAAATGGTTACCTATTTAAAGCGGCATAAGACAGTCCGGTTACTTCTTGTTGAGAAGACGGATAGGTTATATAGAAACCTCAAAGATTGGGTAACGATTGATGAGTTGGGTGTAGAAATACATTTTGTTAAAGAAGGAACAGTTCTTTCCAACGAATCACGATCATCAGAAAAATTTATGCATGGCATTAAAGTTTTAATGGCTAAAAATTATATTGATAATCTTTCTGAAGAAACCCGAAAAGGGATGATTGAAAAGGCGGAGCAGGGTATCTGGCCAACATATGCTCCTATGGGTTATCTGAATATTGTCGGCCCTAATGGCAAGAAAATCATTGAAATTGATACAGTAAAAGGCCCTTTCGTATCTCAGTTATATGAATGGTATAGTTCGGGAAAATATTCACTTAGAGAACTTGGTAAAAAAGCTCGTCAGGGAGGATTTTCCTACAGAAAAAGCGGGGCGCCAGTTTCGACCAGTACCATACAAAAAATACTCCGGAACAGGATATATACAGGTATCTTTGAATGGAAGGGAAAGTTGTACAAAGGTAGTCACTCCCCGCTGATTACCCATGAAGAATGGATACGTGTACAGGGGATTTTAGACGGACGTAAAGTATCAAAGATAAGAGGTTCTGTACATAATTTTGCATTTTCAGGGTTAATATCCTGTGGCCATTGTGGCTGTGCCATGGTTGGAGAAATCAAAAAAAATAAGTATATCTACTATCATTGTACTGGCAATAAGGGGAAGTGCAAGGAGCCTTATACCAGAGAAGAAGAGTTAGGGCGTCAATTTTCTGAAAATCTGTCATGTTTGAAATTTGACGATGACGTCTTTGAATGGATCAAAGAAGCACTGACGGAGAGTTTTTCTGACGAAAAACGCGAATATTCAGGGTCGATTGAGAGGTTGACAAAAGAGCACCATACACTTCAAAATCGTATTGATCGAATGTACATTGATAAATTGGATGAAAAAGTAGATCAGAATTTCTATGATAAAAATAGGTTTGAGTGGCGTGAACAACAGGATCGATGTCTCTCGGATATAGAGCGGCTTCAGAATGTTGAAAACATATACATGGATGAGGGGATTCAGCTATTGAGGCTTGCAAAAGATGCTCATTCGATGTTCCAGAATCAATCCCCTGCAGACCAGTCAAAGATGCTCAATTTGTTTTATTCGAACTGTTCTTGGAAGAGGGGAGTTCTAAGCGCAAAATTCAGGCAACCATTTGATTTGTTGGCAGAAACAGCAATCATAGATGATCATAATAAAATGGCCGGAATCATTGATTCCGACCCTTTTGAGAAGTGGCTCCCCGAGCAGGACTCGAACCTGCGACAAATAGATTAACAGGATTTTTAGCCAAATTTTTAAACGCCACATAAAAGCAAAGTATAACTTTAGTTAACGTGCTGTTTTTAAAGTATTTTAATATTACAATAAGTGATAAGAATTTTCAAGAAAAACTCCGCTTTTTAGCAATTATGTAGGTTTTATGTAGGTAAAAAGAAGTTAATGCGCTGGGGCGCAGTAAATCTTCGCGGCAGGAACATCAATCAGTTCCATTTCCGGATATCTTAATGCAGTGAGGTTGCCACCAAAAACGCAGGCCGTGTCGATGCAGAGGGTGCCGTTGACCCATTCTAAAGTATCGTTCGGTACGTGGCCGTAAACCACTTTGGCCGATCCCTTATATAATTTAGCCCAATCGCGGCGTATGGGCAGGCCCAAATTATCTTTTTCACCCGTCGTATCGCCGTAAGCGCAGAAGGCCCGCACAGCGCCTGAGGAACGGCCTTGCATGTCTTCGCAGAGACCGGCATGCGCAACAACCAGCTTGCCGCCATCCAGCACATAATGGCTGACTAACCCATCCATAAAGTCGCGCATTTCATGTCTGAATTCAGAAGTCTCGGTTGCAAACTGATCAAGAGATTTGTCAAGTCCGTGGGTGAGAGTAACATCCTTGCCGTCCAGAACCCGCACCAGTTTGATTTCATGGTTGCCCTTGACACAGAGGGCTGTGCCGGCCTCGACCATGCTTTTAACGATCCTGAGTACATCAGGCGTTCGCGGTCCCCGGTCCATCAGATCGCCGACAAAGATGGCCCGCCGGTTCATTGGCGGGGTGATGGTATATGCTCTGTCTTTATTCCGTTTAATTTTGTAACCTAGTTTTTCAAGCAGTTGCTCCAGTTCATCCGCACAACCGTGAATATCACCAATAATATCAAAGGGGCCTGTTTCTTCCCGTTTGTTACAGGAAAGGCTCCGGCGGTTGATCTTGATGGCCTCAATTTCTTCGGGTGAGTTAAGGGTGAAAAGCTGGCGAATGCCCTCCTTCTTTATCTGCTTCCGGCAGGATTTCAGGGTCCGGATATGCTCTCTCACCACATTTGGTTTCACCTGTCGATTTGGACGCAAATTATTGCGTTTAAGACAGACATCAATATCCAAATTGAAGATGATTGCCACGACTTGAGTATGATATTCTTTGGCGATCCTCAGCAGTCCGGCCCGGCCTTTGGCGAGCAGATTTGTCGCATCCACAACGGTGAGCCTGCGGTTCTTCAGGCGCTTTTCCACGATTGTATGCAGCAGATTGAAAGCATCCTCTGTCACCGTCTGATTACCCTCATCATCGCATACTAACCCCCGGCAATTGTCTGACGAAATCACCTCAGTATCCCTGAAGTGCCGCTGGGCAAAAATAGACTTGCCTGCCCCGGACGGTCCGACCAGCAGCACAAGGCAAAATTCAGGAATTATCAGGGCGGTTTCTTTCATTTTATCTATTCACCCAAACTCATGCTGTTTTCAACAGAATGTTGGCTATTTTGATCAAAATGTGACTAAAGACAAAAAAGACGACTATGTTCAGGGTAATTAGTATTCTATGCCTGCCGTGGCGGAGATAGCCTGATAGCTGACTTGTCGCAAAAATAACGACTGACAATCCAAAATACTTGATTGGGGCCTCATTCGATGGAATGTAAGGAAGAGCCAAAAATAATGCGAGCCAGAATAATAGGCTTTCAGTCCATTCATTTTGCAGAATCTTTCTTGTTTTATTGATCATCTGTTTCGCTCTCAACCCAGCCGTCTAAAATAAGAGATTCAAAATCAGGATACCAACCAAAGTCCATCCCAAAATCAGTATTATTTCGAAAGATAATCCCCCAAGGGGAGCCAAGTTTCCCGTATCCACCCTCATTGCAAAATACTGCGACCACATTTCTTTCGCCCATATCGGCAATAATCCAAGCCTGAAATGGTTCATGATTTCCATATTCCCATTTTAGTGTTATCGATTCTGGTGTGGTAATTTTTGATGAAATCCACTGTTTTGTAATGTCATAATTAAATTTATCCAACGTGAGCCTTAATAACTGTGACATTGAATTTACAGACTTTATGGTTCTCAAATTTTCATCACTCATCTTCCAATCCATGCCCTGAAAAGTTTGTTAGCGTCTTCTGTCAAGTCCGGTTTATCTTTGCTGCATTCCTTCACGGATTTTTCAGCCCAAATAAATTCTGCGTCTAGAAACTGATCGATGAGTTTTATCGGTTCCGCTTGCCCCAGTTCTTTTGACCGGCTTTTTTTCTCTAACAATATATCAAGTTCTGAGGTTAAATCATCCGGTAAATCGATGCCAGATTTCAGGTCATGAAAGTTCATGGGTAGCAGAATATCAGGGTTCATCCGGAGCCAGCGGATCGCCATGGCGGGGCGGACCACATAGAAATATTTTTTCAGATTTACCACTGACTTGCCCTCAATATAGATCTTGCGCTGTCTGGTCCCGAGATTCAGATAATGATGCAGGCAGGAACGATCATTGGCTGTTTTCTGTGCGAGGGCCTTCAGGTCATGACATGCGGCCTCATTCCAGATATATCTGATCGGGCTTTGCAGCCATTCCAGCAACACAGGATTGGACTTTAACATCAAGCCAAGGGCTTTCTTGATGTCCCAGCCATTGATATCCAGCAGGTCATCAATAGGTAGTTCCACAACGTCCCGAGGCGGGTTGAGGGTTAAATAGCTTTCCAATGGTCGTATGTAAACAAACCTGACATCATAATCACTGTCAGGTGACGGGAAGCCCCAAGCCCGGCTTCCGCTCTCAATTGCAAAAAGAATACGGATACCATGCGTCTTCTCCAGCCCCTCAAGTTCTGCCATGATCTTCGTATGAAATTCCGCCAATATATGTTTATGCAATTTATTGTCTTCAGCTGTCATTTCTATCATTCGTTTTAGCAAGGGCCAATACAAGACGTTTCTTTAGTTCCGGTGCTTTTTCAAGGAAATTTTTGCATTCCTTGATATATTCCTGTTCGACCTCATGGATTAATTTTTTGTAAGCCTTGGGTTTTTTTGGCAGATTTTTTGGAATAGAGAATTTCCAGCGATTGTCTGAGTTCCCGTATATAGACCATGGTTCATTCTGTTCATATAACTCCCATAAAGTGTCAGAAATGCCATAGAGGTGATGATACTCAAGATTGTCGCACGCATATTCTTTGTCTCGAGTGGGACAGTTGATGTCACTATAATACTGATTTGCTCTATTCATTGCATAAATAACTTCAACGTCACCACTGATAATCTGTTCGATTATAATTATCAGGCACTCGAAGGCTGCCAATGTTGCATTCTCAGGATAAAAATCAATTTCCTTTAGCATTTTTGACCAAAGCCTCAATGCTGTGAAATTATCAGTTTTCTCACCAAATGCGTAGCTGGCCAATAGGACCACTGAAGGTGTTTCAATCCCCGCATCAAGTATCTTATCAGCAATAAAAGGAAGAGAAGCGATATGTTGCTCCTCTTCAATTATGAAGTTGCAGATTTCTATTCTTAATTCAGCAGGTATCACTTTTCTCACCCTACATTCACCAGCCACAGGCCGGGTTTGATTTCTCCGAGGGTGATCTTCACACCCAGGAATTTCTGGATGACATCGATGTTGGTTTTCAGATGCCGGCTTGGGCGCAGGGTGGTGAACTGACCGCCGCCAGCAAGTGCCATCGGCAACAGCAACTGATCCGCCAGATAAGGGCCGACAACGACTTCACTGTTAAGATAGCGGTTGGCGGCTTTGCAGGCGTTCTTTGCCACATTTTCTGCGGAGATGCCAAAAGCACCAAAGCCGGAAACGATTTCCACCCCTTGTTCAAATTCGAGTTTTAATAGCAGGATGTTACCGGGGCTGACAGCATGCGATACGTTGCGTACTTTCAACTGCTCTTCTGTCCAGTCGAGTCTTTTTCCGACAACTTTTAATTCCCGCTCAGCTATTTCAACCTGAATTTTGGATATGAAGGCCTCCGCCAGCAAGTTTTTTTCCTTGCCGCGATTGATCATCTCTATGGGGTTGAGCGACTTCGCAGCTCCAATAGCAACAGACATCATGCCGCCGCCGGCCGGGTAGAAACCATATTTGTACAATTCACTGGAAATATCCGCGCCCATACGTCTCAGCACAGGCAAAAAACATTGCTCAATGAATTCGTAGGGCGGGCATTTCATGTTATGGGTGCCGCCTTCGAGCCGCACAGTTGAAGGCTGATCCAACAGCATCAGAGCAGGGATCACCGTCTGGGCAACCAAAGTGGTACTGCCCGCTGTGCCAATGGTAAAATGATAGTCTCCGGCCTTGATTTTGC
Source organism: Emcibacter sp. (assembly GCA_021774875.1). GTDB lineage: Bacteria > Pseudomonadota > Alphaproteobacteria > Sphingomonadales > Emcibacteraceae > Paremcibacter. The sequence continues at coordinate 261 of JAJFIP010000204.1, read as the reverse complement.
CTGGTGCGAAGGTCAATTCGGCTGAGCCGACACCTATATCCCCAATATCGCCATCGCAAATTTCCGCAGCCGCCCGCGCGCAGGTCAAATGCTGACGCATCAGGCCGGGCTTTTTGCGTCCTGCACGAATATTCTTCAACGTGACGGGTGTGCCGGTGATCATGGACAAAGACAAAGCGGAGCGCAATATCTGCCCGCCGCCTTCGCCCATGGAACCATCTATTATAATATGTTTTTCAGTCATGAGTTTCCCCCATTTAT
>JAJFIP010000203.1 GCA_021774875.1 Emcibacter sp. | reverse complement strand
AGTCAGTGATTTGATACTGCCATTCGTGCGAAAATTCTTGCTGAATTCAAGTGTGGCTTTTACTTGAACATTTTTATACCCGGCAACCGTCACTTTGGGAGGCGTTGTGTAGCCCGAACCGGCATTCGTAATGCGGATGCCAGTCACTTTACCGCCTTTGATAATCGCTTTTGCAGTAGCGGGAGTGTGTTTCCAAACGTTTCCGTTCCCTGGCTGGTAGCGATAATAATTCGAGACGGCATCAAGTCGGCCATTGGTGATGCCGTACTTACTCAACGCATCCATCAGCACTTTTTTGTTGGCGCGAGCATGTGCGGGTGTTGGATCTCCTCCACGGGCTGGATTGACTTTGCTGAAGGCTTGGCGAAAGACTTCGGGTTTGACTCCGAGCGCAGCTGCGATGAGTGTTACCGGGCGGCCACGATCACGAGGATCGGTTTCATGACCACTCGTGAAAATGACACTGCCTGCCGGTGCATTTTGTGATACAGGTCTTTGTTGTTTGCGATTGTTTCTCGGATTATCGCCGGGACGTTCTTCTCCCGGTCGAGGGGGACGCGGGAGTTCATCCCGTGTGAGGACTCCATTTTGATTGCGATCCATCTTTTTTAAGATTTCAGTCGCCTGTTTCATTTCTTTTGTCGAAATTTCATCATCCCGGTTTGTGTCAAAGAGCATCATGATGGGGTCGGGCGGTGGTGGTCCTCCTGGTCGGCCCCGCTCTCGCTCATCTCCCGGAGGCTGAGAAGAGACACTGGTGGTGATTAACCCGGCGATAGCAAGGAACGCAAGTAGTTTCTTCATTCGATTGACTCTCCCGTTGAGGATCCCTGAGGCTTATTAATCGCTTTCCTATGAATTCTGGCTGTTACCAGGTTTTTCATTGAAAAAGCGACTCTTCAGCAGGCATAACGCGGGGGTTGGGAGGATCACCACTGTTTTTTTGCGAAATTTGAGCGAGAAACTTTAAATTGAGTATCCTGTATTTAGAAGACTTTTCAGTCGATAAAGAACCGAATGTCAATCACTCACTGCCTTCCAATGCGAACCAGGCTTGCATCTGATAAGAGCAGTTACATTGCGAGGAACCATCGGGGACGAGTACCAGTCCGCCAGCGGGGATGGCGTTGATGTAGCAACCCAGGCGGATGCCACCGAAATTTTCGACGCCTGCTTTGCGGGTCAAATCGACATAGCCTAAGGTGGCAGAGCGAAAGACCATTAAGTGTTTGCTGGCGGAAATTTGTCCGCAGCCGTAGGAGCGATCGAATTTGAAGTCAACATTTTTTCCTGTTTTCAAATCCCAGGCGCCGCCTTGAGCATAGATTTTGTCGTCGTTGATGACAGGGTGCGATTGATACTTGGCTTTGATGTCCCAAATTCGTTTGCCTGTTTTGGCATCGATGGCAGCAATCCGACCGCCGACTTCAGAGGGAAGTTTGAAAAAACTATGTCGGATTCCCTGATAGAACATCAGTAGAATCTGGTTTTCTTCTGAAACAGCAAGCTGTGTCCCGAAGATATCCTGATCTGACTCCCAGAGATCTTTGCCCGTTTTTGCTTGAAATGTTTTCAGCTTTCCTTTTCGTTTTTCATCTTCGGTCGATACAGGATTGGGTCTGCCGTTACGACGAGATTCCTTAATGTGATCGGCTTTGGCAATCTCGCGGTCAATTAAAAAGACACTATCACTACCAATGGTAATCGCGTTATTGCGAATGGAATATTCAGGTTGATATGTCCAAAGCACTTCACCAGTTTTAGCATCCATTGCGAAAAACAGGACCGACTCATTACGGAGTTTCAGATTTTTATAGCGGGGGCTTGTGTAGTGTGCATCATTGCTGACGGTGCCATACACAACACCATCATGATAGCTGAGATATCCCCAGTTCTGATTGGGATCATCCTGGCTGACAGGCGTGGAAATTTTTCGAATCAGCTTTCCGGTTTTCAATTCGATCTGGTGGCAAAACGTATCTTTTTTGACAAAGGCGTAGTCGCCTCCCAGACAAAAGTTGCTTCCCACTTCTGCGGTGCCCACATCATGATGAATGCCATTCATCTCAGTGAGGTTATTCTTCAGTTTGTATTTCCAGAGCGTATGTCCGTTGTAGGCATCCAGTCCACATAAGCCATGCAGACCACCGACGACCATCACTCCGCGATTCACCAATGGGGCGGGGCCCTGGCCGTGACGATTGGGAATCTGAAAATCCATGTCACGATACCAATACATTTTGAGCGGCCCTTTGACGATTTCATCATCGGAGTTGACCGTGTTCGTGGCATTGGAATACTGGTGTGTCCAACTGCCGGCTCCTTTTAATTCGGATTTGGTATCCACCTGCATTTTTCCCACAGGTCCCTGACAAATCTGACCGCCATAAGGACGTTGGATACGCTGTGCCTCTTGTAGCAATTGTGGACTCATCTCTTTCTGTAATGAAGCAGAACAGACCACAAGGTTCGCAAAGTTTTTCGAATATGGAACGTGTTCCGGATCGGCAACATGCACGGCGACCTGTGAACCATAAACGCCTGCTGCATGCAGTAACTCTCTCGCTACGGCTGCCTTGTCTGCATCTTTCATAACGACATAAATCTGAAATTTTGATTGCCGGGCGAGTTCCAAGGCCAGTTGTGCATTGTCAGCACTCAGATCAATGCAGACGCCTGTTTTTGTGTCCGTTTTGTCGCAGATCTCTTGTGCAGCAGCTTGATAATCAAAAGTTGATGCGACCGAATTTTTCTTGACTGAAAGGGGCATGTCTTTGATTTTTTCCGTTCCACTATTTCCGAAACAGCAAATCACTCCCTGATCCGTACTGGCGACGAGGCATTCATCTGAAGCAGCCAGACCACGAACAGTGCCTTCAATTTCATGCGACCACCAGGTATTGGCTTGCGCTTTATAATCAACGGCAGTGACTTTGTTATTAGATCCGCAATAGGCATCGTTGCCGGCGATGATGACATCGGTGATCGTATAATCCAAAGGGATGACGCGTTTCTCTTTTAGTTGTTTGACGGAGATTGGCTTCCCTTTTCGGTCACTGGTTTTCGTCTCTGACCATGCACTATAAACGAGAGAATGTCCGCTTCCTTGCAAGATGCCGTTCGTTGTCGCTGCCTTCGCGCCTGTACCCGTTTGTTGTGTCAGTTGGCCAGTCGTTTGATCGAAGAGGCAACCTGCGTTGCAGAGAAAACGATCTACCAGCATCACATCGGAACCGCCCCGTTGTTGATTCTTTTGCATATGATAATACTGGAACTTTCCAGTTGTTCTATCAAAGGCTGCGGGTACGGCTCGTCCCGTTGGCATGAAAATCTGATCTTGACTGGCGGCAAGATAACCTTGTGCAGAGACACCACTTTTCGCACTAGCGCCGCCATGCGGTTGATTCATGACGAGTTGACCTGAATTCTGATTGCTCCAGATGACCTCTCCAGTTTCTGGGTTGAGTGCATACAGGAAAACGCCATCTGAAGGCCAGACTCCGGCAGCGAAATAGACTTGGTCTCCCACAACTGTCGGGCCACCTCTGGCAGGCCAGTGTGAGATGAGTCGATCGTTGCCCATGATATATTTTTGCTTTGGACCCCCTCGCTTTTTCCAGAGCAGAGAACCATCTTTGATGGCCAGTGCATAAAGATTGCCATCATCACTGGCAACGAAAATGCGATCTTTCCAGGCAGCCGGTGCAAAACGGATGGGACCTTCTGTGAAAAATTTCCACTTGAGTTGTCCCGTTTCTAAATCGAGTGCATAGAGTTGATCATCTGAGGAACTGCCAAACAGAACGGTCTGCTGCACAATGATCGGCTGAAAGACTTCATCAAATTTGATGCGGGTGTGTGTGGGCCATGCAGGGGTGGGAGCTTGTTTGGTTTGAAACGTCCACTTCAATTCCATCCGGTTTGGTAATGGTTCTTTGGTATAGCCGGTACGGGCAGCATTCCCTCGAAACTGAGGCCAGTCGGCATTGGTGTTTCTGGAGCTGAAACCTAGTACAAGCAGTAGCGCAAAAACCGTCAGGAATCTCATGGAGGGCCTCTATTTGATTAGTGGTCTCTGCCTGGTGGTGATCTGGCAGAGTAAGGAGTGCAAGTATAACCATATTAATGGTAATACTTGCACCGGGACTTGTCACCGAATATCGAGGGTAAATTCCATGATTTCAAAGAAGGGTTTGCCTATTGAATCAGAGCCGGTCCAATGCCATAGGTTACTCGTTTCTCTTTATTAGTTCTGCCAGGGGAATAGCCTGATAACGCAGGCCTCCCGGACCGTAATAAACCAGATGGAGTTCATTATTACGAAACGCTATGCTGGCATAACAGTAAGAGCCTTTAGAGCTTTCTTCGATCTTTTTCAGATCCTGCCAGGTTTTGCCATCGTCATAGGAAAGACCCAGTGTTAAAGGGGTGCGTGGTCCCTGATGACCGGCTCCGGGAACGACGGCGTTATTCCAGATTAGAATCAAGGGTGCGTCTTTGCCTGGCGCGCGTTGTAGAAGCATAGGCGCTTCGGGATGAAGGATTTCGGTTTTCTCAGCAGGGCTCCAGGTTTTGCCTCCATCACTGCTAAAAGAACGGTACATTCGGGTTGTCTGTGTGCGAATCAACATCATAATCTGTCCATCGCTCAGTTGCTCGATCTCCGGTTCCATAGCTCCCCGTAATGGGCAATCCACTTCATTGTCTGATTTGTGCCAAGTGTTGCCTTCATCATCGGAATAATAACTGAAGGAGCGGAAGTGCTCGTCTTTTTGCCAGGCACTGGGAGAACCATAAGCAGCGAGCAAGATTCGTCCCGATTTCAAGCGAATGGCCGCTGAGTTCACTGTGAAAATCAGCCCTTTTTTTCCATGAGACAGTTGCTTGGGCTCACTCCAGGTTTTGCCTTCATCGGTGGATTCTTTGAACCATAAATTGGCGAAGCGGTTACTATCGATGCGGATGTAAGTCAGCAAGATCTTGCCGCTGTTTGTCTTCACCAGACTGGCAGACATCACGTTC
>JAJFIP010000202.1 GCA_021774875.1 Emcibacter sp. | reverse complement strand
GTATTGGAGATATGCCAAAGGCCGTTGAGTATCTTGAAAAAGCTGTGTTGCTGCAAACAGATGACTGGGCCATCAATGACCATCTGGGGGATGCTTATTGGGCTGTGGGACGTAAAAATGAGGCAAGGTTTCAGTGGCGTCATGCGCTATCATTAAAACCGGACGAAAATATTGTTACGGAAATCAAAACTAAAATTAAAGATGGCAAGCAATAGTATTTCCCGAATAGCTTGGGCAAAAATAAACCTTGATCTTCTGATTACGGGACGGCGGGATGATGGTTATCATCTGCTGGATAGTCTGGTAGTTTTTGCAGATTATGGCGATGAAATTTCTGTGCGTCCATCCCGAAAACTTAACCTCAGTATCACAGGTCCATTTGCCGACATGCTTGTGAGAGAGGGGGATAATATTGTCCTAAGGGCAGCAAGATTATTGCAGGATAAATTTGATATTAAGCAGGGGGCAAATATCGAACTTGTCAAAAACCTGCCCGTATCATCGGGTATTGGTGGTGGGTCAGCAGATGCAGCCGCCGCCATTCACGCTTTGATGGAACTTTGGAATTTAACAGACAAAGAAGCTGAATTGGGAGAATTGCCTTTATCTTTGGGGGCTGATGTTCCGGTTTGTATGGCAAGTGAAACAATGCATATGAGCGGGGTTGGGGAAAGACTACGCCCGGTATCTTTAAAATTTCCCCTATATTTGCTTTTGGTAAATCCCGGTGTTTCACTATCCACAGCAGAAATATTCAGATCGCGGGCGGCTCGCAAGGCAGAGTATTCATGCAGCAGGAACCTACCCGATGAAATAGTAACTATTGACCAATTGTTGGATATTTTGGGGAGGGGGGGTAACGATCTTGAATATGATGCCTGTGCCGCAGCACCCAAAATAAAAAAGGCTCTGGCTTTAATCCGTTCAGGCAAGAGCTGCATATATGCTGGCATGTCAGGTAGCGGGGCAACAGGTTATGGAATATTTTCCTCTCTTGAAGCCGCGCAAGCACAGGCAACAACTATTACCCATGATTTTCCAGATTGGTGGGTAAGGTCCGTGAGGGCTCGGTAAATTGGTAAACCAAGTGCTTGCGCATATTGCCATATATGCTACATTCCCAGAAATATAAAAAAACATAAATCAAGTACTATTGCTGAGCCAAGGATAAACAAAATGCCGGGGAAGGATAACCTCTTGAAAGGACTAATCTTTACAATTTTCACAAGTGTATCCCTGTTGCATCAATCGCTATTTGCACAGGTGATAGATGAGGCTACGCTGGAGGCCTTAAAAAACCGGGCCGGAGCACAAGGTGGAAATACGACTGTGGTTTCCCCGCTGGATCAGGCGCGTCAGCAGGAATATCAGGAACGTCAGAAAGCACTTCTTGAAAAGCGCAAGAATGAAATAGCCAAAATATCCCGGCTTGAAAAAGATTTTCAGGACAGGCTGAAAAGTAAAATCACCCAGTATGGCTATTCAATCTTTGCCAATATGCCAACAGCTGGCGGTGTTATGACAGGCACTATTTCTGATAACTATAAGCTGGGGATCGGGGATGAGTTTATTGTCACATTCCAGGGATCCAAATCTCAATCATTTACGGTAAGGGCCGACCTTGAGGGGCGTGTGATAATTCCTGAACTTAAACCCATTACCATATCAGGCATGAGTTACGGCGATTTTAAATCAATCTTAAAAAAACAGGTTGAGGAAAGTATCATTGGGACCGAAGTATATGTTTCCCTCGCATCGGTGAGAAGTATTTCGGTTTTTGTCGTTGGTGAGGTTGGCACACCCGGTGTTATCCGCACATCAAGCCTGGCAACACCACTGGAAATTCTGATGAATGCGGGCGGTATCAAAAAAACCGGCTCGTTAAGAAATATTTCCATTTACCGAGATGGTAAAAAAACTGTTTTTGATATTTATGCTTTACTTAGCGGCAAGGCGCACGGGTTTGAAACTTTGAATGATGGCGACAGAATTATAGTACCGACCATTGGAGCGACTATCGCTTTGGATGGCGAAATGGTCAGGCCGGGAATTTATGAATTGTCTGCGGGCAGGGACCATATTTCCTACAGTCAGGCAATGACCTTGGCGGGCGGCACCCTGCGTCCTTCTGGCTACGAAATGTCCCAGATCACAATCGATGAACAGGGAAAACAAAATTTTCGTAAAATTACCAAAGGTGAAAATATTTATAGCGGTGAAGCCCTGATTGCCCATTTGATCGAAAATTCCCAAACCGGAAGAGTGGAACTGGTCGGCCATGTAAGAACGCCTGGTTTCAGGGCTTTATCAAATGCTAAAGACATACGTAGCCTACTTGGGAACAGACAAAATCTGCTGGATAATCCTTATTTATTATTTGGCTTGATAGAGAGCGTTGACGATAATATCCAAACACGATATTTGCGATCTTTTAGCCCGGAAGATATTTTGGCGGGTGGTAAGGATATTGACCTAAAGGATTCTGACCGGGTGATTTTTCTGGGGCGCGAAGATATTGCTTTTCTTATTTCTAATTTTGTCAGGCAAGTGGTGGTCTCAGGAAAATATACCATAAAAGCAACCATGCCAAATGGAGCTAAAAATCCAAAATACTGCAAGCCGCTGGAAAATCTGGCCAGAATTATCACAGATACCCAGTCTAATCGTTTTGCCACGGCTACTCGCGCTGTTTTTGTCAGAAGGGAAGTTGAAGAGGTAGTCTCCGGTAAAGATGAAGGTAGTAAAATAGAGTCTTTTGCCGGTACAGATATTGAGCAAAAGGCTATGATCGAAATGATAAAAGAGGAGAAAGAGGCGGACAAGGAAAGTCCGGCTTTCTGCCCTACCATATATAATCAGGTGAATAATTTATTGCCTTTCATCCTTGAATATATTGTTTCCGTTGATGGGGCGGTTCGTCTTCCGGGGGTTTATCCAATAGTTTCTGATACGTCTATTGCATCACTATTGGCGATCAGTGGCGGCACATCAAATGATGCCAATCTGACCAATATTGAAGTTGCCAGTCTGGATGCCAATGCCCGCTCAGAAACAATACAGATGAAATGGAATTATATTGATGCTGAGCAAATAGATCTAGCCTCCATTGTTATCAGTCCGGGAGGCGGCGTTCGTGTTGGCTCCAAATTTTCCAATTTTGAGTCTGGAGCTGTTTTATTATCCGGGGAATTCATGCAACCGGGCGTTTATACTATCAGAAAAGGTGAAAAATTATCTGATCTGATGATGCGCGCCGGAGGGGTAACTGATCAGGCCTATGCATATGGAGCAATTTTTACTCGCAACAGGGTTAAGGAAATTCAGCGTGCGGAATTACAGAAAACCTCCAGACAACTTCAGTCCGCAATGGTTTCTGCATCTGTCAAGAAAACCATTGAGGCAGAATCTCTTCTGGCCGCTCAGCAATTAACAAATCAACTGGCCAATGCGGAAATTATTGGGCGGGTTGTGATTGAGGCCGACCCCTTGAAGTTATCACTTAACCCTTCGCTGGATACAGTTCTGGAGGCAGGTGATGCCTTATATATACCCAAAAGACCAAATTTTATCATAGCTATGGGTGATGTGCTGAATCCGGGGGCATTGCAATTTATTCCCGGCAAGGGGATAGCAGAATATATTGATGAAGTAGGCAGTTATACCCGTTCTGCGGACGAAGGGCGAATATATATTGTATATCCAAATGGTGTGGCTAAGCCGATTAATCTGTCATCATGGGGCGGGGATGGGGATATTAATATTCCGCCAGGAACTGCTATTGTTGTACCGACTGACCTTAGTCCGTTTACCACATTATCATTGATGAGGGAAATTGGCGGAATCTTCCAGAATCTGGCTGTTTCTGCGGCATCCATAGCTCTTCTTGTACGGAATTAGTGGCTAATGTGGCGACAAAAATGTGGGGCTAATGCTGCCCTGTCAATAATGGCAGGGATAGGTTGTTACCCGTTTTTTCTATCTGTTTTAATGGCTGATGAAGCCTCTTACTCCTATAATAATTTTGGTGGTATCGGGCTTCTGGAAATGAGGACTGCACGTTTTGCTCCGGATGGTACCATAGCTATAGGTATTCATCATAATAGTCATGAGACACGATATTTCTCAACCTGGCAGGCAACCCCCTGGCTTGAGACAACATTAAGCTACACTGATGATGAGATGGAAAACCTGAGTGTTGATCGTTCCCTTGATGTGAAGATACGGTTATGGACCGAAAGTGATTATCGACCACAAATAGCCATCGGGATTCAGGATGCCTTGGGTGCTGGCCGTTTTGATGCGGAATATCTTGTGGCCAGTAAACGATTTTACGATTTTGATTTTACCATGGGTTTTGCCTGGGGCTATCTTGGCTCGCGGGGCGGGATCGGGAATTTATTTGGCGGCAATAATGATCGGCGGCTGACAATATCCAGCGGCTCAATCCGCACGGGTAGTTTGTTTTCTGGCCGTGAAATGTCATTCTTTGCCGGAGCTGAATATCATCCGCCAATAGAAGGTTTGAGTTTCAAGGTTGAATATAGTGGTGTTGATACCACAAAAATTGCAACCTTTTCCCATTTGGACCGCAATAGTGCATTTAACTTTGGCGTCAATTATAAACCTGCATCCTGGGCGGATGTGGCGATTGGTCTCGAGCAGGGGAATCGTTTTGGATTCCGACTGACATTAAAGCAAAATCTCCATAAGATTAAGTTCAGAAAAAAAATTAAGGGATATGAGCCCGCCCCAATTACAATAAGGCCAAAAACTGAAATCACAGAAGATATGTTGCCGATAGTTTATGCAAAGTCAGCATATGATAAATTGGCCAAAGCAAGCCTGTCCCCGGTATCAATATCAGTTGATCAACAGAATGTGACAGTCAGGAAAGAAAGTGGTCCGTATTTGTCTGAAGTAAAGAATATTGGTAGAACGGCCCGTATCCTGACAGGTGACATGCCACAAAATATAGAAGAATTTATCATCGTTTCTGAAGAAAATGGTATTGAACTTTCCCGGGTTTCTATGCTTCGGCAGGATTTGGAAAAGGCAAAAAATTACCAAGGCAGCCCGGAGGAAATCTGGGCAAATAGTGTGGTTGCCATTCCAAAAAATCAGGATGGGAGCGTTGCTACTGAAACAATATATCAACCCCGGCAGAATGTTAAATTTGACTGGGGATTAAAACCCGAGCTCCTTACTCATTTTGGCGGAAATGAAGATGGCAGGTTTAGGGCGGACATTTATGTAAAATTATATGGTTCTGTCCAGATCATGCGGCAGTTAAAACTTTCCGCCGAGTTAAAACAATATATTATTGGAGATATTGACAAGATTCCTCTGGACATGAGGCCGGATATTCCAAAAGTCAGAAGTGATATTGCCCGTTATGCCAGAGAAGGTCGAACGGCACTGGAGAGGGTACAGCTTGATTACACGGCACAAATTGACCGCGACTTGTACGCCCGACTTACCGGGGGACTTCTGGAGAGTATGTATGGAGGACTTGGTGCTGAAATCCTGTATCGTCCTTACAACCATAATTTTGCCTTTGGAATGGATATGAACTGGGTTAAGCAAAGGGACTTTGACCAGCTGTTTTCTTTTCGTGATTATGATGTTTTGACCGGACACGCGACATTCTATTACGAGAATAAATACTATAATATCACTGGTAAACTCAGCGCCGGGCGGTATCTGGCCGGTGATTACGGTGCCACTATTGATATTTCGAGAGGATTTTCCAGCGGAATACGTATTGGTGTCTGGGCGACAGCCACGAATATGTCATCAGAAGAATTTGGCGATGGCAGTTTTGACAAGGGCATATATTTGACTATGCCGTTGGATATTTTCTGGAATAAGCCAACGAAAGAGAAAATGCGGTTTAACTTCCGAAGTCTTGGCAAAAATGGCGGGCAGAAACTGGACAAGGGATATGATCTGTATGATTTGCTGTCATCAGGAAGCAAGAACAGAATTGCCCGTGACTGGCAAGATATTCTGGACTGATCCAGATAATGTATTTTTAATGATTTCATAGTAGAAAATACTGTATAGAAATAATAATGAAATTACTCTTTGAAACAAGCCGAGGAAAATATGACTGATATTGCTTTCACAGCAGATAGCCGCATAGTTGTGGTGGGACTGGGATATGTTGGACTGCCGCTTGCGGTGGCCATGGCCAAAAAGCTTGACGTAGTTGGTTTTGACATCAGTGAGGAACGCATCACAGAACTTAAAAGCGGTTTTGACAGAACCGATGAGATCGACCGGGAAAGACTGGAAGCCAGCACACTAACTTTGACTACTGATCCATCAGATATAAAGGATGCTGCCGTATATATAGTTACTGTCCCGACCCCAGTGAATAAGGATAATAGCCCGGACTTGGGCCCGGTCAGGTCATCCTGCGAACTTTTGGGGCCATTGCTGTCAAAAGGGGCGATTGTTGTCTTTGAGAGTACTGTGTACCCCGGTGTGACCGAAGAACTCTGCGGCCCTGTACTTGAAGAAAAATCGGGCCTTAAATGCGGAAAAGACTTTTTCCTTGGCTATTCACCGGAAAGAATTAACCCCGGTGACCGGGAGCATACGGTTGATAAAATAACCAAGGTCATTGCCGGACAGACGGCTGAAGTTACAGATGTTCTGGCTGAGCTATATGGAGCGGTGACCAGCGGCGGTACTTTTGCTGCCGCCAGTATTCGGGCGGCAGAAGCCGCCAAGGTCATCGAAAACTCCCAGCGCGACATCAATATTGCTTTTGTAAATGAAATAACCATGATTTTTCAAAAACTTGGTATTTCGGTTTATGACGTGCTCGAAGCCGCCGGGACAAAATGGAATTTCCTGAATTTTACCCCGGGACTGGTTGGCGGGCATTGTATTGGAGTCGATCCCTTTTATCTGGCTGAAAGAGCAAGGCAGATTAATCATGATCCGCGCATTATTCTATCTGGCCGTGCCATAAATGACAGCATGGCTGATTTTATTGCCGAGCGGGTTTGTGCCCAATTGTCGGGTAGTGGCAGAATTCTGGTTCTAGGTCTGACCTTTAAAGAAAACTGCCCTGATCTACGCAATACCAAGGCCACGGACCTTATTCAGGGACTGCGTCGCCGTGGTTTTAGAGTAGATGTTCATGATGCGGCGGCTGACCCGGTGGAGGCCAAGAAATTCTATAATATTGATCTGGTGCCGTCACTGGATGATCTGGATGATCATAGCTATGCTGCTGTTATTGGCGTAGTATCGCATGATGCATATCGGGCGATAACCGGGGCAGAGCTTGAACGGTTGCTGGAGACAGGTGGCCTGATTGCCGATGTTAAGGCCATGTGGCGTGATATTGACAAGTCAAAACATCTGCGTAAATGGCAGCTTTAAGTTTCAGGCACTAATTTCGGATAGCTGATGGCCAGGGTTACTGCCCGAACAATCATGAAAACACAATAGCTCAGCCACAGGCCATGATTTTCCCACATGGGAAGAAATAAGGCCAATGAAGCAATGTAAGCCATTGTTGATAGCACCATACCATTACGCATGTATTTTCCTGCAGTCGCCCCGATAAAGATACCATCAAGCTGAAAGCTCCAGATTGATATGAGCGGCAGCACGATAACCCAAAGCAGATATTGTTCTGCTGTGTTTCGGACATCAGGAATATTGGTTAGTCCATTGATGAACATCTCGCCAAATATAAGATAAATCAAGCTGATCAGGCCCGCCATGGCCAAGGCCCATTTGCTGGATATAATCACCGCCTTTTGTAATCCTTTATGTGATTTTTGGCCAATCTCTTTTCCCACCAGCACCTCAGCGGCCTGGGCAAATCCGTCAAGGCCATATGAGGTTACCATCTGCAAATTCATCAGGATGGCGTTGGCTGCAAGTATCCCGGTACTCATATTGGCTCCCAATATGGTAAAGGCAGCCATAGATCCGGTCAGACAGCTGGTGCGGATAAAAATATCCCGGTTGAGGGCAAATAACTTGATGAATTCTGTCCTGTCAAATAACCCTACACGGGTATTGGCATGCCAAATGCTACGGCCAACTATTCTGGTGCTATGGCCAGAGATGATACGAAAGGCCAGAATAGCTGCCAGGATTTCTGACAAAACAGTTCCCAAAGCCACCCCGTCAACATCCATTCCCAGGCCATAGACAAAGAAAATATTGAACAGGATGTTACTGATGTTCATCAGCAGCTGAATCCATAATGCCTGTTTGGCTTTATGAAGCCCAAGCAACCAGCCCACAGCAACAAAATTCATCAAGGCAAAGGGCGCACCCCAAATTCGTATCATGAAATATTCACGGGCAAGATTCTCAACATTATGTTCTGCGCCAGTAAGGGAAAAAGTAATTGCCGCTACTGGCCATTGCATCAGGATAAAAAAGATACCAATGGCGACCGCACAGAGACTCGCCCGCAAATAAATTCTGGGGATGGATGCCTGTTCTTCTCTGCCACGGGCCTGTGCGGTAAATCCGGTGGTCGCCATACGCAGGAAATTCACACTGTTATAAAGAATACTGATGACCATAGCTCCAAGGGCGATGGCGCCAAGATAGCGCGGGTCGGGTAGGTGACCCATAATATAGGCATCCACCAGACCAAGCAGCGGTATGGAAATATTGGTAATAATAGCCGGAAGGGCTATTTGCCACATCTGTCTGGAAAGTGCTTTTTCTGTCATAGAATCATCTTATTATCGGTATAAATTTAATATATTAAATATTTGAACTGAAAAAATAATTTTATTAAATAGTAGACTATTGGATTTTTAATAAAGATACTTATATTATCTTGCATAAATAGATAAAAAAAACATAATGATCATCGGGTGAAGTTGCTTTAATCATATCTGAAAGAAGCTAATATTGAGTTATATTTATGACTAAGGAAACAAGATGAGTGGGCAACATTCTTCCCATGAAAAAGACCAGATAATTCATAAGCTGGATTCTGTTGTTGTGCGCTTTGCGGGTGATTCTGGTGATGGGATGCAGTTGACAGGAACACAATTTTCTGTGGCAACTGCGCTAGAGGGAAGTGATCTGGCAACTTTTCCTGACTTTCCAGCGGAAATCA
>JAJFIP010000201.1 GCA_021774875.1 Emcibacter sp. | reverse complement strand
TATTACAGGATATAATTCAAAAGGTAATCTTGTAACCACAATTCCTATTGACCCATCCTTCCTAACCAAAGCCTTTGATACGCTGGAAGGTGATGAACCACTGCTGGAAGAAATGAATAACAGTGATTATTATCTGCTTGTGGTCGATAACGTACAGGAAAGTGCACTGAGACCTTTTGAAGAGGTCAAGACCAGCGTTCTTGATATCTGGCAGGCAGATGCAACAAAAAATATGGCGCGTGAAAAAGCCGATGAAATCAAAACCAAAGCCCAGGACGGCACATCGATGGAAGAAATTGTCACTAGCGAAAAAGACATGTCCTATACTTCTGTGACACTGACCAGAAATGACCAGACTGGCAAAGTCGCCCGGACAATTCACCAAAGTATCTTTTCGTTGGATATTGGCAGTGCTGATATAATACCTGCATCAGATGGCAATGGGTTCGTTCTGATAAAACTGCTGTCACGAAAAATGTCTGATGGCACAATACCTCTGACCCAATCAGCCCAGCTGAAAGATCTGCTGACACAGGAATATCAGCAGCGTTTTCTGGAAAATTACTGGCGTTATCTGGAAAGCAATCTGCCGGTAAAAATCAATCAGAGGGCTGTCAATGCGGTTCATGACCAATTGGCATCCCGGGATCAATAATGCCTGATTCTCCTGATTTTCAGACATTCAAGGCACGATATGACAGCGAAAAACCGCAAGTTCTCTGGACAACATTAGTTGCCGATCTGGAAACAGCCATTTCCGCCTTTATGAAGCTTGGTGCAGATGATGAGGACTATAGCTGTCTTTTGGAATCAGTTGAAGGCGGAGCCATCCGCGGACGTTATACTTTCATTGGTTTGAAGCCTGATATTATCTGGCGCTGCACGGGCAATAAAGCAGAAATTAACCGGCAGGCCTTAAGCCATGCCATCGATGATGATGCTTATCAGCCCTTACACAAAGTCGCACTGGAAAGTCTAAGAGATTTACTGGAAGAATCCCTCATAGACCTGCCAGAGGGGATGCCGCCCTCTGCTGCGGGACTGATCGGCTATATGGGCTATGATACCGTGCGTCTGATGGAAAAACTTGATGAGGTCAAGCCCGACAAGCTTGGCATTGCTGACGGCATGTTCATGCGTCCAACAATTATGGTGGTTTTTGATTCGGTGACTGATCTGCTGACTATCGTAACCCCGGTCAGGCCAGTATCAGGAATCACTGCACAAGCGGTCTTCGATCTGGCGGAAAACCGGCTTGGCCATATTGAACTGGCCCTCTCTCAACCCCTTGGTGGCTCGACTAAACTGTCAGATGATCTGCTGGAACTCACGGATCCGGTTTCAAATACACCAAAAGAAAAATATCTGGCTATGGTAAAAAGGGCCAAGGAATATATCAAGGCCGGAGATATTTTTCAGGTCGTGCTTTCCCAGCGTTTTACTACGGCTTTCACCCTACCACCTTTTTCCCTCTACAGAGCACTAAGGCGAACAAATCCGTCACCATTTCTATATTATCTGAAGTTTGGGGATTTTTCGGTTATTGGCTCCAGCCCGGAAATATTGGTGCGTCTACGGGACGGGGAAATCACTGTCCGGCCCATCGCAGGAACTCGCCCACGGGGTAAAACCGCAACCGAAGACCAAACTCTGGCACAGGATCTCTTGAACGATCCAAAAGAGCTTGCCGAACATTTGATGCTACTTGACCTTGGCCGCAATGATGTGGGACAGGTAGCGGTAACGGGCAGCGTCGCCCCGACCCAGAAAATGGCGATCGAATTTTACTCCCATGTCATGCATATCGTATCAGAGGTGCGCGGGAAAATTGACTCAAAATATGATGCTTTACAGGCTTTTTCTGCTGGATTCCCCGCCGGCACCGTCAGCGGTGCGCCAAAAGTTCGCGCCATGGAAATCATTGATGAGATGGAACTGGACAAGCGGGGCATTTATGCCGGGGCGGTGGGGTATTTCTCAGCTGATGGCAGCATGGATACCTGTATCGTGCTCAGAACAGCTATTGTCAAAGACGGGCATATGCATGTTCAGGCCGGGGCCGGAATAGTTGCAGATAGCGACCCAGAATCCGAGTATGACGAATGTAAGGCCAAGGCCCGCGCTCTGTTCCGCGCCGCAGAGGAAGCTATAAGTTTCGCCGGAATTGCTGAATAATCTTAAATTAACGGGATGAAGATGCCTGGCCACCACTAGCCGCCACGCCAGTAGCCACAAATATTTTTTCGTATTTCTTTTTTATGAGGTGGGACAGTGGAACCACTGCAATACCCTTGGCTTTCATGGTTGGCAGCCATAGGGACAGGGCCTCGATAGTTTGCCGGTACGGATGACCAATGGCGATAGCACTGCCCCGCCGCAAGGCCATTCTTTCCAGTTTTTCCAGCTGGCCCAGAATATAAGTCACATCCTGCTCATTATCCAAAAAGATGTCCCGGGTCATATTGGGAATATCCCTGTCCGCCGCCATTTTGGCAAAAAGTGACTTTTGAGAGGTTCGGGAATCCAATACCAACAACCCCCTCTTCTGAACCTCACTCAGAATCAGGTCAAGTCCACGGAAATCTTCGGTAAAGGCACTGCCCATATGATTGTTGATACCCACATAACCATCAAACTGGGATAAATTAAAATACAGATCTTCCATCATTTTATGATCCGACACGCCAGTAAGCATGGCGTGGGGACCGGGGTCTTTGTCCCCTTTGGGCTCCATGGGCAGGTGGACCATCAATTCATGGCCTTGGCCCCTGGCATAACGGGTAACATGTTGCAGCTCAGGAGCATATGGCAGGAACGACAGAGTGAGTGGGGCTTTCAGGTTAATGATTCCAAATGTTCGGTCCCGCACCATGCCCAAATCATCGATAATGATGGAAATTTGTGGCTGATCATCAACAAGAGCCACCACCTTAACCGCATTGGCCTTCCATGCCACCTCAACTGTTTCAGTGGTCTCAACAGATGTTTCCCGGTCAGCAATAACGACTTCGATAATTTTGTGGTTTTCCTCGAAAGCAAGTTCAGTTTTTACATTTACACTATTGCTGTCATGAAATATCCAGATAGTCCCAAAGGCCCCGCCCACAAGAAAAAGATACGCTAGCGACAGGACTTCTTTTCTATAGACCCATAGGAAAACTATACCTGCCCGATTCATGTCTTTATTTTCCAATCAAGATGTGGATATTGTAAGGTGATTCATATACTGTATCGAGAAAACGTTAACAAAATTTTTAGAGAATTCCAACCAAATATGACAGACCTTTTTGATACCCAAGCCACAACAACGGATTATTCTGCCAAGGACATCGAAGTATTGGAAGGGCTGGAGCCTGTGCGCCTGCGTCCGGGCATGTATGTGGGGGGTACGGACAGACGTGCGCTTCACCATCTTGTTTCGGAAGTTCTGGACAATTCCATGGATGAGGCTGTATCCGGTCATGCCAGTAGAATCGAAATCCAGATGCATAGTGATGGTTCGGTGACTGTCACAGATAATGGTCGAGGTATCCCGGTTGACCCCCATCCAAAATACAAAGACAAGTCCGCACTGGAAATTATATTCACAACCCTTCATTCCGGCGGTAAATTTAACAGCAAGGCCTATGAAACCGCAGGCGGGTTGCATGGGGTAGGAGTTTCAGTGGTCAATGCCCTGTCCGAGTGGTTATTGGTGGAAGTCGCCCGTGACAAACAGATCTGGCGGCAGAGTTTTTCGCGCGGCAAGCCGACGTCCAAACTGGAAAATATCGGCCTGACTAATAACCGGCGCGGTACCAAGGTCACTTTCTTCCCCGACCATGAAATTTTTGGCAAATCCGCCCGCTTTAAACCGTCAAAATTATTCCAGTTGGCCAAGTCAAAGGCTTATCTGTTCCGGGGCGTGGAAATCCGCTGGCACTGTGCGCCGGAACTAATCAAGGAGGGCGATGAGGTAGCAGAAAAAGATGTCTTCCATTTCCCCGGTGGCCTGAATGATTATCTGACCACGTCCATGGAAAAAAGATCGCGCGTTACCGAAGAAAATTTCCACGGCGTCTCCGCGCTTGCCGACGATCAGGGACGGGTAGAATGGGCAGTATGCTGGCCCGAATATGGCGACGGCAATATCCACTCATACTGTAACACGGTGCCAACCCCCATCGGCGGCACTCATGAGAGCGGAATTCGGGCGGCTCTGCTAAAAGGGGTCAAGGCATACGGCGAACTTATTGGCAATAAAAAAACCGCAAGCCTTACGGGCGAGGATATATTTGTCAACAGCTGTTGTCTGATTTCAGTTTTTCTCAAAAATCCGCAGTTTCAGGGCCAAACCAAGGATAAACTGACCAATGCCGAAGCCGCCAAATGGGTAGAAAACGCCATCCGTGACCATTTTGATCATTGGCTGAGTGGCTCGCCCGCTATGGCCAACGATTTGCTGGCCTGGGCGTTGGAGCGGGCCGAGGAACGCATGAGGCGACGCGAAGAAAAGGACGTCAAACGCAAAACCGCCACCAACAAGCGCAAATTACGTCTGCCGGGAAAACTGTCCGATTGCTCTCAGGACGAGCCACTGGGTACCGAAATATATATCGTCGAAGGCGACAGTGCGGGCGGGTCAGCAAAACAGGCCCGTGACCGAAAAACTCAGGCGATCCTGCCCATACGCGGAAAAATTCTCAATGTGGCCAGTGCCACCCGTGATAAAATCCGGGCTAATCAGGAAATTTCCGATATTAGCCTGGCCCTTGGCTGTGGCGCGGGTGATAAATATGACGAAGATGCCTTGCGGTACGAAAAAATCATCATTATGACCGATGCCGATGTGGACGGCGCCCATATTGCAACGCTGCTGATCACCCTGTTTTATCAGGAAATGCCAGAGTTAATTAAAAACGGCCATCTCTATCTGGCCCAGCCGCCGCTTTACCGTATCGCACAGGGTGGCACGGTGTTTTATGCTCGTGATGACAGCCACAAAGACGAACTGCTGGCCGCCGAGTTTACAGGCCGCGGCAAGATCGAGATCAGCCGCTTTAAAGGTCTCGGCGAAATGCCCGCCGCCCAACTGAAAGAAACCACCATGAAGCGCGACAAACGCACCCTGCTCCGCGTGATTGTCCCCGAAGGCGGGCGGCTGGAAACCGCAGAACGGGTCGATCAGCTCATGGGCAAGAAGCCCGAATTACGCTTCCAGTTCATTCAGGAAAATGCCGACAAAGTGGCGGAATTGGATATTTAGAGGTATAGGCCAGACAGGGAAGCACTGATCTACCCCTCACCACACAATATCCGCGAGAATGATAATGATACCAACCTGACCACCCTGCCAGAAAACGGACCTTAAACCCGGTGGGCCGTAGGCGTATGCGGGGACATAAAGACAGCGTGAGATGAAAAATATCCACGCGCCCCAGACCGCCCACTCGCCATTCACGCCAGCCGCATGGACAATGAACAGTGCGGCGACAAATTGGGGGAATATCTCCAGCAAATTCCGATGCGCGCGGGCCATGCGTCCGGCGATGCCTGTAGGTTCAAACGGCTTATCCCGTGGTCCCGCAACCCATTCGGGGCCAGCTTGTTTCAACGTAAGAATACTCTGCAACCCTATCTGCACCATAGCCAAAGCCAGAGTTGCCACCAATGCCCAAAGATCGTAGGTCATATTTTCCATGCCCTGTTTCCTTTAATCCGATTTCTGTTGGGGATATACACCCTGTGGGACATTACGGTCGGATGTCATGATTTCATTCACATAATCCTGAAAATCTTTAAAGAAAATAGAACCGCGTTGCTGCCAATATAATTGAAATCCGGGCTGGTCTTTAACGCTGTGAAGCGTGTCTGTCATTGTCTTGTGGGTAGCCTCATCAAGTGTGCCCTGCTGCACCAGATAATAACTATTTTGATAATTAATCATCAGTCCGTGAACCATCATTACAAACCGATACCATTCCTGTGGTGTTTGATCTTCGGGATTTGCCATCGCGTTATAAAACAGAGCGCTGGTTTGTGGGCTGGTGCCAATACCGACATACCATGCCTCCAATGTGGAAACGGTCTTACTTGCGATTGCTGACCTTGTGGCGCGGGTATTATCATTTAACTGAACACCAACGAAAACCAGTGACAATACTATGGCGATGGCGCTAATGATTTCAGCAACTTTTGCAATATCTGAAAGTTTATATTTCATGCCCTGTTCCCTTAATTTTTAGTCAAGATAGCATAAAATATTTCAAGGCACCAGAAATTGCCTGATCAGATGATTAACCTCGCCGGGCCGTTCCATTGCACTTAAATGGCCGCACTCAGTAATCTGATGAAAGACCGCACCGGGGATCAGGTCGGCCATTTCCTGATGCACCTTGGGTGGTGTAATTGCATCCTGCTCACCACAGATAATCAGGGTGGGACAACTAATCGCCGGCAATAACTCCCGCGTGTCCAGACGGGTTATCATGGCCTGCTGCTGTCGTTGAAAGGCTTCTGCCCCCACTTCCGTAGCCATATCCATTATTCTGTCACATAATTCCTGATCATTGATACGGTCAGGATGAATAAGAAACGGGGTCAGTTCCTGCGCGATATTTCGTATGTCTTCATTTGCTGCGCGGTTAATCAACTCCTTGCGCATTTCAATCTGAGGTTCCCGGTCTGTCCGGGCATTGGTATCAAGCAGGATAAGCTTCTCAACTCTCCCCGGTGCCTGTCTCAGTATTTCAAAGGCGATATATCCACCCATGGATAATCCCGCAATTATAAAGCTGTCCGGCGCATCTTCAAGAAAAGCACTGACCATATCCGGCAGGTTATCATGAAGAGTATGCTCAAATAAAATAAGATCATAGTCTTCCTCAAACTCACCTATCTGATCCAGCCATAAATCATGGCTGGCTAACAGTGCGGAAACGAAAATAAAATTAGTGGTCATGACAAGGCTCTCTTTGGAAATGAAACTATAGCAAAGCCTGTCAGAGATTGACATCTTTATCGTTTTGCTTATTGTGCGCCACATATACAATAAATTGACAGGCGAAATTACACCATATGGGTTTTGATTTTTTAGGGTTAAGTGAAGATTTGCTTTCTGTAGTCGAAAGGTCCGGCTACACCAAACCCACACCTATTCAGGCGAAAGCTATTCCCTCCATTCTTCAGGGACGTGACATTCTGGGCATCGCCCAGACCGGAACCGGAAAAACGGCGGGTTTTACATTGCCCATGATAGATATCCTGTCACAGGGCCGCGCAAGGGCTAGGATGCCACGCTCCCTAATTCTGGAACCAACACGCGAACTGGCAACACAGGTTTCTGAAAGTTTTGAAACATATGGCGCGAAATCTAAGCTGTCCATGGCTTTGCTCATCGGTGGGGTTGCCTTCAAAGATCAGGAACAAAAACTTGACCGGGGCGTTGATGTGCTTATCGCCACACCTGGGCGCCTGATGGACCATATGGAACGTGGCAAGGTTATGCTGAGCGGTGTTGAAATCCTTGTAGTCGACGAAGCGGACCGTATGCTGGATATGGGATTTATCCCGGATGTTGAAAAAATCTGTAAGGCCATGCCCCAGAAAATCCAGTCGCTATTCTTTTCGGCGACCATGCCGGGGGAAATCAAGCGACTGACCGACCAATTCCTGAAAGACCCAAAAGAAATTACTGTCGATGCACCGGCCTCAACCGCACAGACTATCACCCAGCGCCTGTGCAAGATAAAAGGCGGCGAAAAAGAAAAGCGGGCGGCACTGCGCCAGCTTCTGAAGTCGGAAGATGTTAAAAATGCCATTATTTTCTGTAACCGGAAAACCGTGGTAAAAGTCGTCAAGAAATCCCTTTCCGTTCACGGGTATAATGTCGGTGAGCTTCACGGCGATATGCCGCAATCCCTGCGTACGGAAACACTGGCCAGCTTTAAAAACGGCGATATTCAATTGCTTGTCGCCAGTGATGTGGCCGCCCGAGGACTTGATATTCCAGATGTCAGTCATATTTTTAATTTTGAAATTCCCAATAATCCCGAAGATTATGTCCACCGCATAGGCCGTACCGGTCGCGCGGGCCGCTCAGGTAATTCATTTACCCTAACCAGCCCTTCGGAAAAAAAATCTCTGGGCTTTTTACTTAAATTTCTTGGCAAGGATATACCGCTGCATCAAATGCAGGGACAAGAAGACAAACATCAAAAAGCACCCGCAAAACCAGAAGTAAATAAACAAGATAGCCGCCATAAAAATAAGCGGGATAGCAGCCCAATAATTAAACGGGATAAGGGCCAGAAGCCTAAAGAACAATCTATTTTTGGCCAGAGCGACCATGTGCCAGCTTTCCTGCTCAGGGACGAGCCGAAAAAGTAAAAAATATCAGTCTTTATTAAAATTTGAATTTTACCAAAAATTAACCACCCTCTTTAGCCATTAATTAGTATGTTTATTATATTCTATGGCTTAGTGGGAAGGCATCGATTCGCCGTTCCCAGGGTATATATAATAAAAACAATCAAGGTAATTAGTTTATGAGTCAGTTAAGGGATAAGAGAGACGTCGGGTATATCAGGGAAATTTCTGACAAAGCTCTGGATCTTATGTCGGTATATAATATTGTACCTTCACCTTCAAATTATCAAGTCTGGTATGACTATGCCTGTGAGGAGAATATGTCTCTCAACAAGGCTATAGATGACATGATCAGGAAGAAGAAGTCGTTCACATCCAAAGTCTGCAATAATCTATATGAAAGATTCTATTCAAGTGAATTGGAGCAAAATGCCGTCACTAATGTGGGACAGGGCATGCAGTCCGAATTGACCAAGATCGCTAAAGCAGTAAGCGACATCAACAAGGGTACGGCTAAATATGGTGCTTCCCTAAATGAGAGTCTGAAGGGTATAGATGATGTTCCGGGGGGAGAAGAGCTAAAAACTATTATTTCCAGCCTAATGACGAGAACAAAGGAAACTGCAAAAAGTAATATTTCCGCACAACAACAATTGAAAGAATCGGCAAAAACAGTCCAGAAACTGCAAACCACTCTGGATACAGTTCGTCAGGAAAGCCTGACAGATATGTTGACCAATATAGGTAATCGCAAGTCATTTGAAGAAAATCTAAAACTTGCCATCACAACAGCAACTGAAAAAGGTAATGAATTAAACCTGATCATCGGTGATATTGATCACTTCAAGAAATTTAATGATACATGGGGCCATCATGTGGGGGATCAGGTGTTGAAAGCAGTGGCACACACCATAAAAACACGTGTTGGCGAGGCGGGAAGTGCCGCGCGTTACGGGGGCGAGGAATTTATTATCATCCTGCCAGACGTTTCTCTTGAAGTGGCTGAGAAAATTACAGACACAATCCGTCTTTCAATTGCCGGCCGCAATATGAAGCGCAAAAGTACCGGAGAAAATATTGGCAAGATCACCTGTTCCTTTGGTGTGGCAAAATACCGCCAAGGCGAACATCGTAATGAATTCCTTGAACGTGCAGATGCGGCATTATACCGCTCAAAAACAAATGGCCGCAACAGAATTACTCTTGAAGGTAATTCGAAATCGAATGTGGTCAAAATAGCTTAGAATCAATAGTTATTATACTTTACATACAGACGTTATAATTTAAAATGGGCTTTTCCTTAAACTGTGGAGAAGCCCATGTCCTTTTCATCCCATACACTGTCAACCATGAAACTTGACTATGATGATACGGTTGCGATTGTGACCCTATCCCGTCCTGATGCCATGAATGCCATGAATGGTCAGTTTTTTGCTGATTTTCAAGATATATTATCAGAAATGCGCAGGGCTGAAAACCCGGCGCGTGCCCTGTTGATAAAGGCTGAAGGCAAGGGTTTTTGTGCAGGAGCCGATCTCATGGATCAATCCGGTGAAATGCCGCCTGATTTTGAGAAAAAACTGAAGAAGAACTATCATCCCCTTATTTTAGGGCTTAAAGAATTGCCCATCCCAACTATTGTTGCTGTCAATGGTGCGGCTGCTGGAGCTGGCATGAGCCTTGTCTGTGCCTGTGACATTGTCATTGCAGGTGTCAAAGCATATTTTCTACAGGCTTTTGTCAATATTGCACTAATTCCAGATGCCGGAAGCACTTATTTCCTGCCTCGCATGGCCGGACGTGCTCGTGCAGCATCCATGATGATGCTTGGGGAAAGACTGCCTGCGCATAAGGCACTGGAATATGGTATCATTTCTAAAGTGGTAGAACAGGATGATCTTGCCACTGAAGCTATGGCCATTGCCCGAAAATTAGCCACAATGCCGACAAAGGCCCTGATTTCTATCCGCACATTACTTGATTCTTCTGAGATTAATACTTTTGAACAACAACTTGGTTGCGAAGCTGCCGCCCAGAAAATAGCCGGACTTTCCGATGATTTTATGGAAGGTGTAACGGCGTTTCGAGAAAAAAGGCCCGCCGTATTTAATAAATAAATAACTCTGAAAACAAATATATTCCCTATTTGTTCTGTTTTTGTTCTTGACTGTTCCGTTGATTTAGTCTAAATAATAGAAAAAGAAGGAATAATACTATGGATATACTGCTGCATATTACCGGGCTGGCCTTCATCCCAATTATGGTTTTCATACTATTTCTAGGTGTGCGAGATATTATTTCTGTTTTGGGAGAACGAAACGATGTGAAATGGAAAAGGACAAATCTGAATAACAATTCCAATAGCCCATATCAGATATACCAGATAACTACTTAGGGTTTTTTATCAACAGCATCAAAAACATCCATTTCATAATTGATGCACCATTCAATCATCTGCCTAAATAATTTTTCCACCAATTCCGGGTGAGTGCCAACCTTTTCCGCGTGAGCAATTACCTTTGCTACCACATCTTCAATGCGGCTTTCATCACGGATGAGGTCTCTATCCTGCTTTATGTGCGCGGCCTGCTCCATAAATCCCTGACGAATACTGAGTAATTCAACGATGACCCGGTCTAATTGGTCAATTTCATTGCGCAAGTCATTCATGCTGGAACAGTGTCGAGCAGGATATTCAATATTTTTTCTTTTTTCACTGAAAACTTTATGGGAACTCATATTTTAGTCTTTTGCAGTTTTAAGAACCAGACAGTCCACATTCCTGTCCCTGAGTTCTTCACACAGAGATCTGGCAGTGGTTCTGTCTTCAATATTACCGACAAAAAGGCGGAACAGATTCTTTCCATTGGCCAATGTCACCAGTTTTATTTTGGGTTTATATGGCTCGAGGATACCTTCGCTGAGTTGTTTGATCTCTTGCCAACCGTTAGCTGCCAGCCCGGTATTAGGATATGACCCTAACTGAACCCGATAAACCTTTTTCAGAGGAGCATAGGATTTCACAGGGTCAGCCTTGGTTTTTGTTAATTTTTTATTATTTGAACTTGAGTCTTCTTCCTGTTTCAAAAGTTCCTGAAGCCTGCGTTTCTTAGGATCATCTGGAATAATTTCGGGGTTGCTGACTGATTTTTCTATCACACCCACGTTCGGCCCCTGCCCGGCTTTTGCAGGAAAGTTCTTAATTCCAAGAAAAATCGCCTGCGCCCTCTGAGCCGGGTCAAGACTTTTTACCCACCTGTAATGGTTGATGTTAGTTTCCATCTCCTCTTTTGTCATTACAGAGGCACCAATCTCTCTACCAGCATCTTCTTCACCGGACAAAACATATACCAGCACCAGATTATGCTGTGCCTTGGTTACACTATAGTCCAGATTAATTGCCTTGCTTAACAGTCTGATGGATGGAGCATATTGTTCTTCAAAGGCAAATGATAATGCCAGATTATTCAATAGTGAAATATTATCTGCCGCAAGAGTGAGTCCCCTGCCATAATTCATCTGGGCATCTTCCTGTTTACCCATGAGATCATGGGCAAGTCCCAACATATTATAAATGCGGTAATTATCGGGATCCTGTTGAGACAAGTCAGTAAGATACGGAATGGCATCAGCGGGCCGATTTTTCGTGATCAGCATTTGGCCACTACCCATTTTTGCATCCATATTAGTCGGATCCAGACGCAATACCTGTTCATAGAAATTGATCGCTGCGTCTGTTGCCCCCATTGCCTGATATGTCTTGGCCAAGCCCATTCGAGACGGAATATGGCTGGGATTTTCATTGGCAGCACGCTGATACAGACGCATGGCATTACCGTAATCCCCAGCCTGAAGAAAACTTTCTGCCATGGTCATCAAGGAATCAGAGTCAAATGCCATCTCGCCGTCAACTCGCCTGTCATCGGCGCAGGATACAAGGAAAACACATCCTAATATGGCAAGAGCATTAGCAAATTTATGGAACATCAAATCCCCGTTGTTTATATGTTTTAGTTTTATTCACACACCATACTATGAACGGTTAACCATAACCAGACTTCATTGCATAAAATTTTCACCAAAAGTTAAAGATTTCTTAAAATATATGCTATAGTGTATTTTGTGTAAGGAACTAAAAAGGATTAAATATGGTTGATATTGCATCCACGAGTAGTACATCAAATCAAGTACAGGTTGACCGGAGTAGCAGTCAGGAAAACACAGCAGCTTTAAAAGAGGCTGTTTCAAAAGCTGCGGAAGATTCAGTGATTGAAAGAAAAGAAGTCGAATCAGATACTGGCCCAAACATTGGCCAGAAGGTTGATATTCAAGCCTGATTGGCGAATTACTCTTATTTTATTTAAATATATATAAAAGGCATGGCTGTGGTCCATGCCTTATTTTGTTGTCTCTGGTACTATCGTCCGCAAATGGAGTTCCCGCAACTGTTTCATGGAAACTTCACTGGGAGCTTTCATCATCAGGTCTTCAGCTTTTTGATTCATCGGAAAAATAATAACCTCTCGAATATTCGGCTCATTAGCCAAAAGCATGACTATGCGATCAACGCCAGGAGCAATACCACCATGGGGCGGGGCGCCATATTTAAGGGCGTTCAGCATACCAGAAAATCTCTCTTCAACTACATCCGGTCCATAACCAGCCAATTCAAAGGCCTTATACATAATATCGGGCTTATGATTCCGAATGGCACCGGATGATAATTCGATACCGTTACAGACAATATCATACTGATAGCCCAGAATATCTTCTGGTTTCATATTTTCCAGAGCTTCCATACCACCCTGCGGCATAGAAAAGGGATTATGGCTGAAATCAAGTTTCTTTTCCACCTCATCATATTCATACATAGGGAAGTCAACGATCCAGCAGAATTTGAATTCACCATCAGTAATAAGGTCTAAATCCTGCCCCACCTTAGTCCGAGCGAATCCAGCCAGCTTCGCGGCTTCCTCTGCTTTACCACAGGCAAAGAAAATACCATCATTTTCGCTTAATGATGCTATTTCCTTAAGCAACGTCAAACGCCCCTCATCCAGATTCTTGGCGATTGGCCCCAGAGCTTCACCGTCCTTGAAACGGATATAGCCAAGACCTGCGTATCCCTCTGCCCGCGCCCAGTCATTCATCTTGTCAAAGAAACTGCGTGCCTTAGCACCCCCTGCTCCCGGTGCGGGAATAGCGCGGACTACAGACCCTTTTTCAATGGCACCAGCAAATATCCCAAAGCCGGACCCGCGAAAGACCTCTGTCACATCACAAATTTCAATGGGATTACGTAAATCAGGCTTGTCATTGCCATATTTCAGCATACTTTCCTTAAATGGGATACGCGGGAATGGGGCTTTCGTCACTTTTTTGTCGCTGAATTCCTCAAACAGCCCAACCATAAGCGGCTCCAGGGCTGCAAATACATCTTCCTGCGTAACAAAGGACATTTCCACATCAAGCTGATAAAATTCACCGGGCGAGCGGTCTGCCCGGGCGTCTTCGTCCCGAAAACAGGGTGCAATTTGAAAATAGCGGTCAAAACCTGCGATCATCATAAGCTGTTTGAACTGTTGCGGTGCTTGTGGCAACGCATAAAATTTACCGGGATGCAGACGGCTTGGAACCAGAAAATCCCGCGCCCCCTCCGGCGAGCTTGCGGTCAGGATAGGGGTTTGATATTCCCGGAAGCCCAATTCCACCATCCGGCGGCGGATACTGGATATAATATCTGAGCGCAGCACAATATTATTGTGAAGAC
>JAJFIP010000021.1 GCA_021774875.1 Emcibacter sp. | reverse complement strand
GATAGAGACCATTCCAGAAAATATCACCCATATGGATAATATTCTTTTCCTTGAAAAAAATCATACTATCACCATCCGTATGAGCATGAGCAAAATGGCGAGCCTGTATGGACATACTGTTAAAGTGAAATGTTGCTTCATCATTGAAGGAGACAACCGGCAGGGCCGCCTTTGGTGATGCCGGAATATTCATGTTAAAGGCTGCGAGAAATTGATCTGTGGTCAGTCTTTTATAGACATTGTCATGGGCAACGATGATCGTGCCATTATTGCCATAATCAACGTTACCGCCCGTATGATCAGCATGCCAGTGAGTATTGATAAGGAATTTCACCGGCTCGGGAGAAATTTTACCGATGGCGGCAAGAATTTTGGGGGTGAGGGGGCTAAACTGGTCATCAATCATGAATATGCCGTCTTCACCAGATGAAATGCCGATATTACCGCCGTAACCCATCAGCATATATATTCCGCCATCCACATGTACGGTTTTGATCTGAACCTTGGCAAAGGGATTTTCCTGTGCTTGCGTCGACAGTGTGAATGTCATGAAAAGTAAAAGACATAATGTGAAAAAATGTTTCATATTGTTTCCTCTGAAATGATTAAAAATATAATTTAGGCTATTATTCCCAAATAAAATCGCTAGGCTATGGTCATAAATGACATAAAACAGGTCAAAAATGACAGATACAACAATAAAAATAGGGATTATCAATTACCCAGGGGTGATGCAGTCTGCTTTGCATGGGCTAAAGGAAATGTTTCTGATTGCAACTGGATTAAACGCCCAGAATGAAGGGAACCAGAGTTTTTCAGTTGATTTGTATGATGTTGCTTCTATGGGAAATCCCAGACTACAGATCGTGATAATTCCCCCCAATATAGAAGGTGAATATTATTTATCTCCGGCACAAATACTGAAAGACTGGATAGTCAAGCAACATGCCGCGGGGGCTATTATCTGCTCTGTCTGTGCCGGGGCATTCATTCTGGCTGAGACCGGATTATTAGATGAACGGCAGGCTACTACGCATTGGTGGTTTGCTCCCATGTTCACACAAAAATTTCCTGATATTAAATTGGACATTAACAAGATACTGATCAATGACGGTGACATCATTACGGCGGCAGGTCTAATGTCATGGGTTGATCTTGGGCTGGAACTGGTTGCACAATTCATGAATCCGAACATTATGCGTTTGCTGGGAAAGTCCCTGATTGTGGATACCGGGCTAAGAGAGCAGCGTTATTATCAGAGCTTTTCCCCAAAACTGGATCATGGTGATCAGGCAATTTTGAAGGCACAGCATTATCTGCAACAGAATTTCCATACAACAATTACAACAAAGATATTATCATCGCTTTGCATACTCACAGGCCGGACTTTTCTAAGACGATTTGTCAAGGCAACAGGCCTTAAACCAAGCCAATATATTCAAAGATTAAGAATACAAGAAGCCTGCAATCTCATTGAAATCACTAATGGAACATTTGAATCCATATCCCTTAAAGTTGGTTATGAGGACACCAGTGCCTTTAGAAAAACATTCCTGAGAATAACCGGGCTGACCCCAAGAGAGTTTAAAGGCAGATTTTCCGCACGTTAAATTAGTGCGGTCATAACCAACTATCTAATCATTAGCTGATTTCTGATAAATATCTAATGCACGTTGGTAGATATTCAGGACTTTTTCCTGCTCTGATGCTGTTCTGTAATGGGCTATTGTTTTGGCCCAGTTGATGGTTTTTTTTATTTGTGCCGCGAGAAATGCCGCATCTTTTGCTGACCAGACCGGATCATCACCGACTTCAATATAGATAGGACTGGTATGGGCCATTGATGGCACCCCCGGACTTCTGACAAACATACTGCGTTGGTAGATCAATGGTTCAGAGCCTTTGACCCGTGCGGCCACCCATCCGCTGGTATTGACGTCCAAATCAAACTCAAGTTTTGCATTTTGACTGTCTGGGTCCAGTTTTTTTTCAGCAATTACCTGACCATTATGAACAATTTCTAAAATATCGGCGGGATAGCCTTGTGGAATTTCGACTATTGCCCGCAGTAAAATTGTTTTTCCTGAAGCCAGTTTAAGCACAGACCCAATTTGCTGGCCATCTGCGCTAAAGGATAATTGTGGCCCGGTTGTAATATAGGTCCGCCCTGCCTTTATTGCATTTATCCACCCATCATATGTGAGCTTTGTATCCCCGATATAGGCATAAGTCCTGACTGATCCTATGGTCTGAGTGTTATACATTTTATCTGTCCCCGCCGTAGCTGGCAGACGTGATCCGGTATTGAGGAATTTGTACCAATATTCCACAGAACTTGGAAGAAGGCTGCCATCCAATCTGGACTTTCCCGAAGCAAAGGCATCGCGCCAGGTAAAAACATCAACAGCATCAATTTTTTCCAGAGCAATATCGATCGCAACTTCACCGGAGGGATTGGGAAAATGTGCCCAGGTAACTATTCCTCCTTGTTTGTGTGCTTCATCAGCTAATTCTGCCATGGAGGGATAATCGTATCCACCAACCATACCTTCCTGCATGCCAGCAATTCCGCCCCATGCCAGTGGAGGGATAAGCTTTTTCAGGCGAAGCATAGTTGTGTGCCCCAATATTCCATGGCGGGTTTCCTGATTGACATAAACGATATGGGAGTCAGTTGAAATGCGGCTTGGCGCGCCGATAAATTTTGAAAAATCAGTAGTGCGTGGACCCCATCTTGTGGCAAGTATATTGGCCACATTCAGACCTTCTGCCTTGGCTTCCAGAAGCGTATTATTTTCACCTGTAAAATGAATATGTGTATCGCCGGAATACCAGCCTTCAGCAGCTCTGTTATACTTGTGTTTAACCGTAATATTTGCAGAATTGGTCAGATTTTTGCCAATGCTGAATGTCTCGCTTACTGTTTCAAATTCCATTCCCTTGGCAACTTCGATAGTGTATTCCCCGGCTGGCAAATCAGCAATCACATCTGATTTGATATAGGCATAAGTTTTGTCGCCAAGTACCACATCACCGCCAACATCACCCCGAAAAACCAGCTCAATTTTTTTATTATGAAAGCGGGGCGGCCAATATTTTCCGCCCTTATCACTAATATTTATCCGTGAAGATACCGGATTTCCCTGATCATCTTGTATATTGATTTCAACAGGATAGGTAGTTGTCTGTTCCGCAAGACCGGTTATGAAAAAATCATCAAATTTCTTATCTGATGATTTGATCGTGCGAATTCGCCAATGCCCATCTTGCTCCTTTACAAGATAAAAATCCCAGATAAAGACCCATAAATCATTCTCGAAGGAAAAGGAAACTGGCCCAACTGTTACCCCTGTATCTGTAATCCGATAGGATGCCAGATTCATATTAATATTGGAAATCCCCAATGTTGATACGAGTTCAGCCGCGCCCATGCCAAAAGAACTCTCATCACTTTTTGATAATATTTCATCAAGCAATTTACGGTCATCGTCAAAGGTTGCAAGGGCATATTGTTCAATGACGTGCCGCACTGATTCCATATTATGATCAACATGTGCATAAAGCTTTGATGAAATTGTCAGGCAGATAAAGACAATAAGAACAGGCAGATAGAATCCTGAAATAGTAATGTTACGCTCTGCCATATTTATCTTCTAAACGAACGATGTCATCTTCACCAAGATAACTGCCACTTTGCACTTCGATCATTTCCAGCGGGATTTTTCCGGGATTTTCAAGTGCATGAATGGTTCCGATGGGGATGAAGGTGGATTCATTCTCATGAACCATAAAAATCTCTTCACCCTCGGTGACCCGCGCACTGCCCTTGACCACGATCCAATGTTCGGCGCGGTGATGGTGCATTTGTATGGACAATTTAGCGCCGGGATTTACTGTAATGCGTTTAACCTGATCCCGCTCGCCATATCCGATGGAATCATATTTACCCCAAGACCGATAAACTTCCCGGTGAATAGTTGCTTCGGAACGTTCGGCATTTTTCAAGTGATCGACAATTTTTTTTACATCCTCTGACTTATGTTTATGAGCAACCAGAAGGGCGTCTTTAGTATCTACAATCACCAGATCATTCACGCCGATAGTTGTGACTAATTTATCCTCTGCCAGAACATAGCTATTCTGGGTATCCAGAGCAATGATGTCTCCGGTCAGAGTGTTGCCTTGATCATCTTTATCACAGACATCCCATAGCGATGACCATGAGCCAATATCGCTCCAGCCGGCATCAAGCGGCACGACACGGGCATCTTTGGTATGTTCCATAACCGCATAGTCTATGGATATGCTGGGGCATTTTGCAAAGATTTCCCCATCCAGCCGGGTGAAGTCATAATCCTGAGCAGCTTTTTCATATGCGGTAGTACTAGAGCTCAATACCTCCGGTTGATATTTCTCCAGCTCTTCCAAAAACCTACTGGCCCGGAACATGAACATGCCGCTGTTCCAAAGGTAGTCATCGCTTGACAGGAACTTTGTAGCCGTATCCTGATCAGGTTTCTCCACAAATCTTTTGACTTCAAAACCACCATTTATCTCTTTTTCACCGCGTTTAATATAGCCGTAGCCAGTATGGGGCTGGTCAGCAACAATGCCAAACGTGACCAGTGCTCCTGCCTTTGCCAGTTTTTCAGCTTTTCTGATTGCTTTATGAAACTGTCCAGTATTTTGAATGACATGATCAGCAGGAAGAACCAACAATATAGGATCTTCGTGCTTATTAAGCGCTGCTAATGCAGCTACGGCAATGGCAATGGCAGGGGCAGTATTTCTGCCCATTGGTTCCAGAATAATAG
Source organism: Emcibacter sp. (assembly GCA_021774875.1). Classification (GTDB taxonomy): domain Bacteria; phylum Pseudomonadota; class Alphaproteobacteria; order Sphingomonadales; family Emcibacteraceae; genus Paremcibacter. Next base: position 1,842 of record JAJFIP010000021.1, on the reverse strand, counting down.
CCTGAGTCTGGCTGTCCATTTGTCGTAATTTTTCCGCAGCGAGAAAGCGATGTTCAGCATTACAAATCACGATTGGATCGTCATGCTTCAGGTCATCAAGACGGCGTAATGTTTCCTGAAACATGGAAAAATCACTATTCATAGCCAGAAATTGCTTTGGGTAGGTGGATCGTGACAAAGGCCATAGCCGTGAACCGGACCCACCGGAAAGTATAACTGGAATCATAGTTTTCTCTTTTGAAATCACTTTGATTCAAATTTAAACAGAAAAACTCTAATGACCAGCAAATTCATTGTCACTAGGCAGAAGCATAATCACATTGGGATTTAGCCCCATATTGACCAGAGTATCGATGGTCGCCACAACTTCTTCTTTCTCCAGATTAACCACATTGATCGTACCCGATGACAAACCCGGCAAATTCAGCAAACTATTTTGCACAAAACCCCATTTCCCATCTGTTGTGAAAGCAACATGATGAGAACCCTGACCGGTTTTTAGAGATTTCATGAGCTTTGGCTTACCCTTGCCTGCCGCCAGATCAAAGATATGTAGATAACCTGGACTGCCGCTAGTGACATACATTTTATCCACATTCTGGTTAAAATAAATTTCCAGCGGAACGCCGGCATCAACAGCGGCAAAATCAAAAACCTGTTCCTTATTAAACTTTTTCTGGCCTTCGTCCCATGTGAGTGTCCATAGCGTATTGCCAAACATATTGGTCACATAGGCAATGGCCTGCTCAGAATTGGGCACAAACAGGATTTCCACCGGAGCTTCTCCCGAAGGAGATGGTTTCAGGGATAATTTGTGGCTGTCTAATATTTTATGGCTGGTGGCATCGATTTCAGTGATAGTCTCACCGGGTTCTGTCAGATCCCCTTTAACCGTACTGGTAACCAGAATACGATTGATCTTGGTATTGACAGCAAGGCCGTGGGGATAAGTTCCTGGAATCCTGATGACATCAATGATCTTATCTGTTTTCACATCGCCAACGATCACAGAAGCCGAGCCCATACAGGTCAGATACCAGCGACTGTTATCCTCGTTAATGATTACGTCCTCTCCCATGGTGCAGTCAGGCATGGGTAAGGTAATGCGCCGGAACGGATTGGCCGTCATGTCAAGAACACCCAACTCCTTTTTCGCCAGAGACGTGAGATAACCTTTAGTCATGGTACGGTCATAAAAAATATGATGGGACATCATGTCATTTGGTAACGGCATCTCCCACAGGATTTTACCAAAATTTTTCGAATCAGGATCCACATCCATGATCGCAATAGCTTCTTTACGCTCCCCAACACCTGATAATTTAAGACTTTTTAAGCTGTCTGGGCTTTTGGATTCATAAAGCATCATTGCCAATATTTCGGCCTGAGCCGCTGAAAAACAAAAACTTGAAATGATAAAACATATTGAGATAATTTTTGAAATACCCATTAAACCTCTCCTTTTGGAATATTGATTGCTCTGAATATATACTTTAAAATGACATTCATAAAGGTGATTCTTATTATACTTCAGGCAGGGGTTCAGATTGGGTTACGATATGCTGCTCAGAAAAATACTATGGGCAATAAAATATTTTATCTACAGTCTTTCATATCTGGGTTTGGATATATCTTCTGCAGTGGCCCATGGCTTTGGCGTGAAGCATCAACTGGAAATACCGCTTTATTATTATATTATTGGTGTCGGATTGACGGTCGGCCTGTCTTTTGTTGTGGCCGCTGTCTTTCTTAAGCAAAGAGATGGGGAAAAACAGGCTTTTCTCTGCTGTTATCAAGGGCCGGGGCAGAAACAACTGGGCCAATTGGCTGATTTTGCCCTCC
>JAJFIP010000003.1 GCA_021774875.1 Emcibacter sp. | reverse complement strand
ATATTGCCTGTGATTGCCTGCTCATGTGTGGTGGCTGGACACCTAGCGTGCATTTATTCTCCCATTCCAAAGGAAGTCTGAAATGGCAGGAGGATTTGGGGGCCTATCTTCCAGATCAACCCAATGAAAATGTCATTTCTATTGGAGCCTGTAATGGCACATTTGGTCTTACGGAAATCATGACAGAAGCGGCGGGTAACAGCACAGAATATAATGTAGACGGTGGCACTTTCGGTTCTGGCATTATACCTGCAATATTTCCCAAAGAAGGTAACCCAGTCAAGATAAAAGCCTTTGTTGATTTTCAGAATGATGTGACGGAAAAAGATATTAATCTTGCGGTTCGCGAAGGGTTAAAATCTATTGAGCATGTGAAACGCTATACGACAACAGGCATGGCGACGGATCAAGGCAAAACATCCAACCTGAACGCCTTGCAGATTGCTGCAACGGCAGTTGATAAACCGGTGCAACAGGTTGGCCTGACAACTTTTCGTCCGCCCTTCACGCCAACCACCTTTGGCTCTTTGCTCGGTGGTAAGGATGGTGATACCTTCCATGTGACCCGTAAAACACCCATAGATAGCTGGGCCGAAGATAGGGGGGCAGTGTTTGAACCTGTCGCCCTGTGGCGGCGGGCAAGATATTTTCCCAGAGCCGGCGAAGATATGTTAATGGCGGTCAATCGGGAATGTAAAGCCACACGCAGATCGCTCGGGATTTTTGATGCCTCCACCTTGGGCAAGATTGAAGTTGTCGGGCCGGACGCGGCGGAATTCATGAACCGGATGTATACCAATCCGTGGCTGATGCTGAAATCCGGCTCCTGCCGTTATGGTTTAATGCTGGGTGAGGATGGTTATATAATGGATGACGGGGTCATCGGCCGACTGGCCGAAGACCGCTTTCATGTGACCACAACTACTGGCGGCGCACCACGGGTCTTTCGCATGATGGAAGATTACCGCCAGACCGAATGGCCCGATCTTGATGTCTGGTTGACTTCAACGACCGAGCAATGGGCGGTCATCGCTCTTAATGGCCCTAATGCCCGCAAATTGCTTGCGCTTTTTGTGGAAGGGATTGACCTCAGTCTGGAAAACTTCCCGCATATGGCGGTTCGTGAGGGTAAAATATGTGGTGTGGAATGCAGATTATTCCGGGTAAGTTTTTCTGGCGAGCTTGGTTTTGAAATCAATGTACCGGCCCATTATGGCCGCGCCCTTTGGGATATTTTATTGGAGGCCGGACAGAAATATGACATCACGCCTTACGGGACAGAAACCATGCATGTGCTCAGGGCTGAAAAAGGCTATATCATTGTCGGTCAGGATACAGATGGCACGGTGACACCCATGGATGCGGGCATGTCCTGGGCTATAGGTAGAAAGAAAAAGGACTTTGTCGGCAAACGGTCACTGAATCGCCCGGATATTCTGGCTGAGGGCCGAAAGCAACTGGTAGGCCTGCTCACCGATGATCCTGATATGGTGCTGGAAGAAGGGGCACAGATTGTTGCCGACCCGGACCAGCCAATCCCGATGGATATGATCGGCCATGTGACCTCGTCCTATTGGAGTGCCACATTAAACCGTTCCATTGCTCTTGCCATGGTCAAAAATGGCAGCGCGTTAACAGACAGTGAAGTTTATATCCCCATGCCGGGCACAACCCATAAAGTTCGGGTGAGTACAACTGTTTTCTATGACCCAAAAGGGGAACGCCTTAATGTCGTATGATTTAAAGATAGATCAAGGCGTGGAAATTGCCCCCGTTCTGGCGCAGCAAGTGACATTGATTGCAGAACAACTGCGCTATAGTTTGAGGGTAAAGTCAAAAGATCGGGCTGCCTTTAACGAGGCCAGTGGTCTTAGTTTGCCAAACAAGGTCAGCCAGACATCCCTGCACAAAGACCGGATGGTTTTCTGTGTCGGGCCGGATGAATATATATTTATTGGCAGCACTTCCGAGCGGAAATCATTCGATCTGAAATTTAAAAAACTTGCGGGTAATTTCATTTTTAGTGCCACTGATATTTCGCACCGGAATTCTGGTTTCAGGATCAGCGGGAAGCAGGCCACGCAACTGATTAATGTGGGTTGTCCACTTGATTTATCGCTCAAGAACTTCCCGGTAGGCAAATGCACACGCAGTATTTTTGAAAGCGCGGAAATTATGATCTTTCGAGCAAAAGAAGATGAATTTTATCTGGAAACCTGGCGCTCATTTGCGCCTTACATAGCCCGTTATTTTGAAAAATTCTGCCAGGAAAATGGGTAAATACGATATTTTTTAGTCCATATATTCTGTTAAACTAGACCCAAGAGCTGATTTTAAGGCATCCAGATGGGGCTCAAAATTTTCCCACTGGGCAAGGCCTTTGGTATTTATGGGTTGTCGTACCTGTTCGGAGCTAGCCGTACGCACGTCACGTTGATTTTTATAAAAATCAATACAGGCCTGTTCAAAAGGTAGTCCGCAATAATCGAGAATACGACGCACCTGTTTGTCCAGATCAGCTACGACATCCTCATATTGCACCCGTAAAATTTTATCCGGCAATACCATGTCCCAATGTCTCATCAAATCAATATAATCTTTGTAATAGCGTCCGACTTCTTCAAGACCATATGTAAATTCCTGTCCCTCAGCAAAAAGCTGTTTGAACCCGCTAAAACAACAGGACATGGGATCGCGCCGCGCATCAATAATTTTTGCATTTGGCAGTATCATATGGATAAGCCCGATATGGCGAAAATTATTGGGCATTTTATCAGTAAAAAACGGGGCGCCTTTACGGTGTAGCCTTGTACCATCTATATAGCCATTACCAAGTTTTAATAGCTGTTCTTCGGATAGGGTGAACAGATTTTCAGGATATTTTGTGTTTCCCCGCCCCCGTAAACGATGCGCCAGGGCGAGTATATTTGGTAATTCCAGCGTCCCATCCACCTGAGAATGGGACGCAAGGATTTGCTCAAGTAAAGTGGACCCTGCTCTGGGAAGTCCAACAATAAAAATGGGATCAGGAGCCGGGCTGCCATGTTCCTTATGCTGGTTAAATGAGTTTTTGGTGCAGGCTTCGATCTGAGCGTGAATTTCCGCACTCATTTTATTGGCATCATAACCGCTTTGTTGACGTTTCAGGTCATTGCCCCGCCTGTAATAGGAAAAGGACTGCTCATAATCCTTTCGGTCTTCGTAGGCCTTTCCAAGGGCAAAACATAGGTGGATACGATTACGGTAAGTGGCATTAATATCCTTTTCCTGTCTGAGCATGGCCGTCACTTCTTCATCCTTGAAGTGATAGGTTTTTAAATTTGCCAGCGCGTAATAGGCATCCCCGTGATCTGCCTTGGTCTGTATCGCTGACTGATATGAGGCAATAGCCTCTTCCTGACGGCCAAAAGTCTTCAGGGCATGGCCGCGAGAGGTTAATGTATTGGGATCACCGGGAAGCTTTGTAAGTATCTTTTCAAAGATTGTGAAAGCGGTGTCAAAATCACCGGCCTGTAGGCTTTCAATAGCGTAAGCTGATAGAAATACCGCATTTTCCGGATCTTTATCACAAAGATATTTTGCCTGTTTAACCGCTTCTTGAAATTTTTGACGTTTGCGCAAAATTTGGATATAATCAAGGCGTACCTGAATATTTTCCGGGTCAAATTCAACCGCGCTTTCAAGAAGAAATTCCGCTTCATCCAATATGCCAAATCGGGCCCCGATCTCCGCGAGCAAACGCATTGCCTCTATATGATGTGGATGATTTTTAAGAAAATTTCGGCAAAGATTTTCAGCTTTTAGCGTTTTGCCTTCATGGATAAAGTTAGTTACTGCAACAAGCTCTTTTGGCAGAGCTGCAAGCCTTTCCGCCTGGAATATAGCGCGATTGCTATCCTGATTACGTCCCATTTTTGACAATAAGTCTGCCTGCGCTCGCCAACTTGCTTCCAAGGCAGGATTGGCCAGACATGCCAGTTCATAGGCTTTGAGGGCATCATTGGCTTTTCCCATTTGACGGTATAAATGACCCTCTTCCTGATAGGCTCTACCAAATTCCGGGGAAACAGACTTCAATTTCTGTATCGTAGCAAAAGCCTGATCATTTTGCTTTATATACCGATGACAAACCGCACTTATATAAAGGGCATCAGCATGTTCAGGGCTTTCTTTAAGTACATCATTGACAGAGGTCAGGGCTTCTTCAAAACGGCTCTTATATATAAGGGCCTGCACGCCTTTCAATATTTTTGTAAACTTCTCATCACCTGAAGACACAATATTTTAATACTCTTGGTGTTAATAACAAAGTGAAGCCGCCACATGGTGTGAGGCGGCTTCATGGTTAGATAATTACTTTATTATGTCAAGAGCTTAATATTCAAATGAAGCGCGTAAGCCAAATGTACGTGGGCGGTTTGTCGAAATTCGTTCACGATCAAATATCAGATTATTATTTAATTGTGCCCTTTCATCAGTCAGATTATCGCCATAGACTTCCACTGACCAACGATCATTCCTTACGCCAAAACTTAATCCAAGAAGGAAATAACTCTCTTGTTCGGCACGGTTAATAAGGACAATATCACCAAATGATGACCCTGAGTAGGCCAGTGACGGCTGAATATGTGCCTCAAATTCATCATTGATGTCCCATTCATATCTGGCAGATAAGTTACCCTGAAATGATGGAGCATACGCCAGGTCTTCGCCCGGTCCGGCAATGGCCACACTGGCCCCGACAAGCTCGGTAACCGTCGCATCCAATATTGAAAATGCACCTGAAATGATTAATCCGGGCATGGCTTCCGGCGCCCATGTAATGTCGCCCTCAATACCTTTGATTTCTGCATCAGCCGCATTATCCGAAAAGAACAGGTTGGTGACAGTTGGATCAAAAATAGTGGTTTGCAGGTCTGAGATTTTAACAAAGAACGCACTGCCGTTAAAACGCAATGTGTTATCCAGCAGATCCATTTTCCAGCCAATTTCATAGTTGGTCACGTCATCGGTACGAACTACAGCCGGGACAGCACCGCCGCCTGCACCCGCAGGACGGTTCGGCAGGCCTGGTCTGAATCCTTCAGAATAGGTGAAATAAACCAGAGTATCCTCTGTCGGTGTCCAGGATATATTACCCTTTAAAACAACACCTTTTTCTTTTGCACCTTTGGGGACATTGACACCATTAATCACTTGCGTACCATCAAATTGCGTATCAAGATTGGTCCCAAATGCGTTCACATCCACACCACCGAAATTAAAGAAGGATGAATTGGCACTGCCCTTCATCCGTACGCTGACATCATGCCAGCGGGCACCAGCAGTTACAGATAATTTTTCCGGAATCAGGTCATAGGTAACTTCGCCAAACAGAGCATATTGGGTATCTGTACGGGTAATATCATTGAAGAAAATAACCCCAAGTGGACGTGGATTAGGATCACTTACGGAGGAACCAGGTAACGGGCCATTTTGAGCAAAACCAAAGACACCGGGCGTAAAACTTTCTGCCAAAATAGAACCGGGATAAGTGAAATTATTCCGCTCCACCAGCTTCTGATAACTCTGGAAGCCACCAAAAGTTGCCCGCAGGCGGTTTTCCTCTGGTGTGGTAAAGCGTAATTCATTGGTATAAACGTCGGTTTCGGTTTCCGAATCCACAAACAAGTTCGGTGCCTGACAGGTGCCGGAAGGTGCACCGCCCGGATATGAAACAGAGCCGTCGCAAATATAATAGGGCAAATACTGTCCGACTAAAAGATAGTCTGTATAGTCTACTGTTTGTGCTGTATCGCGGTTAAGAAAGCCGCCAGTATAGACCACATCCAACATACCCAGACGACCTTCAACCGTCCAGGCTGTGTTATTGAAGTCATCTACAATTTCGTCCGGTGAATATCTTTTAACGGACAATTGATCCGGATCATCTATTTCAGGGTCGAAAAAGAAAACACCTTCTGAATCAATTCTTTGACGTGTATGGCTAACATCTACACTCCAATCCTCATTAACAAGATATGCCGTGCTGACACGGAAGCCTGTATAGGAGGCATCATTGAAATTATCCTCTACAAGCGCAATATTGTTGGCGTCAAGAAAAGTGACCCCGGAGAAATCAGCCCCGGCCTGAAATCCATCAGATGTCGGCACACCATTGGGCCGTGGGGTTGATGATGCAAAACGGGCGCTTTCGCTGGCATTTATCGTACCCGCTACATTATCAATATATCCACCCTGATTATCCACATAGAATACACCACGGATGGCAAATTTATCCTCAATAACCGGATAGTTGATCATGGCCTCAACTTTTTGGCTCATCTCACCACCCTTGGTGAATGAGACACCCATGCTTGCCTTGGCTTCAAATTCGCTCAGGTTGGCTTTATTTGTGATCAGACGTATTGTGCCGGCCTGTGAACTGGCGCCGAATAATGTGCCCTGTGGCCCGGGAAGAACCTCAATTCTGTTTAGGTCAGCCGCATAAACATCAAGATTCCGTCCAACCTGAGTAACAGGTTGTTCATCAAGATACAGCGCGACATTTGGCGCAATGCCCGCGACGCCTGCTGTTGTCAGATTGGGTGTGGTTGAGGCAAGACCCCTGATATATATGGTGCCCTGTCCTGGCCCACTGCCACCTGCAGTCACGCCGGGAAGTTGCAGTATATAGTCGGTGAATACATCAACACCCATATTTTCCAATGTACTGCTGCTCAATGCATTAACAGCAACCGGGATATCCTGTGTGCTTGCGGACCGCTTTGTTGCGGTTACCATAATTTCCTCAAGCACCGTACCCCCGTTATCCTGTGCCTGAACTGCTGTACCAAGAGTCGATATAACTGCAATTGTTGATACGCTAGTCAATAGTGTACGCATATGTAATTTCCTTCCCTTATATTTTGGCTATGATATTATTTTCTTTAAATCTTGATTAAATACTAACTGATTAGTAAGCTATATTAAGCTACTTCTAACTAACTGTAAAGTTTTTATCATATACCCCCAACAATTCATATTTGCGAAGGATTGCTTTTTATGTATTATTACTACAAAATCTACTATTGCATTACCCGTTAGAAAGCGGGATATGAAATATTTTTATTGGGTCATAAATGTTTGAAAAGAATAGATTTAGGAGAATTTTTTATTGTGAGTGAACTTGGTGTAGTCCTTAAAGAAAGTCATAATTTTAGATCAAGGAATATCAGTTTTTTTGGCATGGAATTTCATCCAACAGTATTTTTTGTGTCAACTTTTCTGATGATAACCCTTGTTATTTCTACGCTCACTTTCCCAAAAGAGGCGGCTGTTTTTTTTGCGGATATATTGGTAATAGTAACTTCCAATTTTAACTGGCTAATGGCTTCTCTGGCGAATGTATTTTTTTTAATTTGCCTGATTATTATGATTTCTCCATATGGAAAAATAAGATTGGGTGGTTCTGCGGCTAAACCGGAATTTGGGTATATGGCCTGGTTCTCGATGTTATTTGCTGCAGGCATAGGTGTTGGGCTGGTTTTTTTTGGTATTAGCGAACCCATTACGCATTTTACCAGTGCCTTAGCGCCAGATGCGGGTGAGGCCGCAAGTTATGCGCCACTCGGCGGGGCACCTGGGGATATTGCTGCAGCCAAAAGGCTTGGTTTGTCCGCCACCATTTTTCATTGGGGCTTGCATCCCTGGTCAATTTTTGTTCTGGCGGGGATGTCGTTGGGCTTGGCCAATTATAATTTTGGACTTCCCCTTTCCATCCGCTCAGGTTTTTATCCGGTTTTTGGAGATCTTGTTTGGGGCCCGTTGGGCAGTGCAATTGATACGCTTGCGGTACTTGCCACGGTATTTGGCTTAGCCACATCACTGGGACTGGGCGCACAACAGGCCCTTTCGGGGCTCAATTTTTTGTTTGATGTTACTTATAATATCACCAATCAGATATTGGTTATTTTTGCCATTGCTGCGGTTACGGTAGTTTCATTGTATCTGGGCCTGAAAAAGGGGGTCAGGCGATTAAGCGAGATTAATCTGGCCCTCGCGGGATTGTTATGTTTATTCATTTTATTTGTGGGGCCGACCCTATTGATTTTGACAGATTTTGCCAAAAATCTAGTGGCCTATATTCAGGAAATGCCAGCCCTTTCCAATCCCATAGGTCGAACGGATCAGCCGTTTTTCAATGAATGGACAATTTTCTACTGGGCGTGGTGGGCATCATGGGCTCCTTTTGTCGGCATGTTTGTTGCCCGAATTTCAAAGGGACGCAGTATCCGCGAATTTATATTTTATATTCTGTTAATTCCTACACTGATCAGTAGCTTTTGGATAACGACTTTTAGCACGGTCTCCATTGATCAAATTGTCAATAAGGGGAATACGGCATTGGCCAATGCGGATTTACCCATAAAACTTTTTGTTATGTTGGGACAATTACCCTTTGCGGAAATTACATCATTCATGGGTATCATACTAATACTGGTATTTTTTACAACCTCTTGGGATTCTGGCTCTTTGGTGCTGGATACCATATCGGCTGGCGGGAAAATCGGTACTAAAAAATCTCAGCGGATATTATGGGTTGCCATGGTCGGCATGGTTGCTATTTCCCTACTAATTGGCGGCGGTCTAAAGTCCCTGCAATCCGCATCAATCATTACTGGTCTACCCTTCATGATTGTAATAGCCCTACTTGTCGTTTGTATTTTTAAAGGGTTGCATCAAGCCTATAAACAGGATTTTGGTTCTATTCCAGACCACTAATAAATAGGTGTATCGCTATGCGGGCAGCTTTAATATCAGTTGGTGCCTTGTTGTTGTCTGCGGCTATATTGCTGGCTGGTGGCGGGTTACTCGGAACACTTGTTGCGGTGCGGGCTCAGACCGAGGGTTTTGCGCTCCCCTTCATTGGCTTGCTCATGTCGAGCTATTATATGGGTTTTATCGTAGGATGTTTTGTCACGCCACATTTGGTGGTACGTGCGGGGCACATTAGAACATTTGGGGCCTTGGCGGCCTTGACTGCTGCGGCCACATTAATGCTTGCTATTTCACAAAATATGCCCCTTTGGCTGATTTTGCGGGTCATTATTGGCTTTTGTTTTTCTGGCCTATATATGATTATGGAGAGCTGGATTAATGAAAAATCCCCCAATGAAAAGCGGGGACAAATTTTGGCCATTTTCAGGATAGTCGATTTGGTGGCCGTTACCATTGGCCAATTCCTGCTTTTGCTGTCAAATCCCGCTGGTTTTATTTTATTTTCGCTGGTATCAATCCTTATATGTTTGTCCATAGTGCCGCTCGCGATGACCAATGCTTTGGCACCCCAGCCCATTTCACAAACTTCGTTGAATTTGACCAAACTTTACCGCGTATCCCCCATTGCTGTCTTTTGTGCTTTGGCCGTGGGCATGACCAATGGTGCCTTTCTGGGTATTTCACCGGCTTATATTTCCATGCTTGGCTATGATCTTGTTATGGTGTCGCTTTTTGTAAGTGTGGCTATTATCTGCGGTGCTCTAGCCCAATGGCCTATCGGTTATATTTCTGATTATATAGACCGGCGATTCGTACTCCTGATTGTTTCGGGACTGAGTCTGGCCAGTGGGTTATTTCTGGGTACTTTTGGCACGCATTCAATAACAATGCTGCTTTTGGGAAGTGGCCTGTATGGTACTTTTGCCATGTCATTATTCGGATTGAGTGCCGCGCATGCCAATGATCATGCGGATACGGGTGAATTCGTTGCGATTAGTGGCGGCTTGCTTCTGGTATATGGTGTTGGATCAATCATCGGGCCGATTCTGGCGACAGTGTTTATGGAGATTATATCTCCGAACTGGCTGTTTTTTTATACGGCTGTGGTTTATTCTTTTCTTTTGGTTATTGGTATCTTCCGTCTGAGCCGCCGCTCTGCTGTGCCTTTGGAGGGCCAAGAGGATTATATCGCCATAGCGACGGCTCAGAAAACGCCCCAATTTTTTGAACTGGATCCGCGTAGTGACCCGGAGGGAGATGATGCCTAGTTCTTTTTGTGTTCCGCGCTCGGAGGGTAACCCAGATATTTCCGGTAAGCCTGGGTAAAATGGGCGGCAGACTTAAACCCGCTGGCCACAGCAATATGCAGAATTGACATGGTGGTTTGCCGTAAAAGCAACCGCGATCTTTGCA
>JAJFIP010000200.1 GCA_021774875.1 Emcibacter sp. | reverse complement strand
TTGTTGTCGATGATGCCATTATTATTGGTGAGAGTGTGCATTCCGGACAAGAAGAAGGCATGAGGGGGCGGGAGGCCGCAACCTACGGGGCAAATAAAGTCTCCAAACCGGTTATATTTGCAGCATTAACCACTATGGTGGCTTTTTCACCCATATTATTTCTCGATGGTATGGCGGCAGCGGTAATGAAACCCCTGCCTATCGTGGTCATTCTGGCCTTGAGTTTTTCCCTGATTGAAGCTTTCTTTATTTTACCGGCGCATCTGTCACATATGAAACCTCCCGGTGAAGCAAAAGGAATAATCACCAAGTCTTTAAGAAAAATTCGTCAGGCGGTTTCCGGGCAACTGAAGAAATTTATTACCGAACGTTATATGCCGTTTTTGAAAAGATCCCTGAAAAAACGATACCTGACAATATCTTCATTCGTTGCGGTCTGGATGATATTATTTGCTTTTGTTCAGGGCGGGTGGATGCGGCAGGATTTTTTCCCCTCAATTCCCAGTGACTATATTATCGCAGATGTCACACTGACCGATGGCATTGCTTTTGAAAGGGCAACAAAAGTCATGGAGCAGATCGAAAAGGCCGCCATGAAACTATCACAAGCTAATTTCAATGGGTCAGAAGAGGGTAGTGATGAGAATCCGATAAAAAATATCCAGACCTATGTAAAAGGCAATAAGGTGCAGGTATTTGTTGATCTGTTAAATGTGGAAGAAAGAACGGTTGATATTACCGAGATCTCCCAGCGTTGGAGAAAGCTTATTGGTCTGTTGCCGGATACCAAGGAATTTGACCTGCGCTATCAAATCAGAAACCGCGCCAAACCGCTGGGTTTTGTATTGTCCAGTAACAACAGGCGAACTCTGGAAAAAGCCACGGCAGAGCTCGGGGCAGCATTGTCGAAATTTGTCGGCGTATTCGCTGTTGGTGATACGTTGCGTTCTGCACGACAGGAGATGGTTCTGGATTTGAAAGATGAAGCGGAAAGTCTTGGAGTTACCGCCCGTGATCTGGCCCGTCAGGTGCGGCAGGGTTTTTACGGGGAAGAAGCCCAACGTATTCCACGTGGTAAAGATGATGTGAAGGTGATGGTTCGCTATCCTCTTCTGTCACGGGAGTCACTGGAAACATTAAAATCCATGCGTATCCGAACGGCAACCGGTGCGGCAGTTCCCTTTGAGACAGTTGCAAATATTAAATTTGAAAAAGGGGCCACAGAAATCCGCCGCCTTAACCGAAGACGCGTCGTGGAAATAACAGGTGATATTGACAGAAAGACAGTGAATGCCCAGGAAGTGATCCGCAAAGTTGAAAGTGATATCATTCCGGTTTTATTGAAAAAATATCCTGATCTGGAATATGTTCTGGAAGGGGATCAGAAAGAGATAAAGTCATTTCAGGCCGGGCTGCTACGCAATACGTCCATGGCTTTGCTGGCAATATATGCGTTGATTGCCATCGCCTTCAGATCCTATTCCCAGCCATTGCTGGTGATGACAGCCATTCCTTTTGGTTATCTGGGTTCCATATTGGGCCATATGCTCTTTAACTTGCCATTTTCAATGTTTTCATTTCTGGGTGTGGTGGCGACTGCTGGTGTTGTAGTAAATGATAATCTGGTCCTAATTGATTATATTAATCAATTAACCGCCAAGGGCAAAAAGACTGTTGATGCGGTAATCATTGCAGCCGCCAGCCGGTTCCGACCCATATTACTGACCACATTAACAACTTTTATTGGTTTGATGCCGATAATTTCGGAAAAAAGTTCACAGGCGCAATATCTGATACCCATGGCCTTATCGCTTGCATTTGGAGTATTATTGTCTTCTTTTGTAACCTTGATTCTGGTGCCAAATTTATTTATCGTACTGGAGAATTTTAAAAGCTGGTTCAGAGCTAATATTTTGCGGAAACCTATACAAATTGAGTCATCCTGAGGGATATGAATTTAGAATATTTTTAGCTTTATTGTTGATCAATTGCTTCCAATTCTTCTTCCATCTGATCTCTGATTTCAATTAAGGTGGGCAAATATCTTTCCTTCAGTTCAGAGGTGGTCATGGCAACCGTAATATAGCGCATGGCCAGAGCCGCTAGAAACTGACCATTTCGCATAATGGGCAGAGCGATGGTGTTTGTTTTTCCCGGCTCGTTACTTCTGGGTGAGCGGATATTGATGGCAAAACCATTCTTTCGCGTTGTATCAATCAGCTTTTTTATTGTGCCGGGACTTCTGGCCAGCATATTGGTATCATTTGTTTTTTCATGGGCGAGGGCGGAAAGTACAATTTCAAGTTCAGTTTCACTACAGTATGCCAGATAAACATTTCCTGATGCGGTAGGAAGAATGGGTAGTCTCAGCCCTTCGTTATAATAATCGAGGGATAGAGGGCTGTCAGAGTCGGTGGTGAAACGCAAAGACATGCGGACATTGCGCGGCGACATGATGGATATGGGCCAGATAACAATTTTAGAAAGCTCAATAGCCAGAGGCTTTACAATTTCGCTAAGCCAGGCATCTTCATTAAAACCAGAAGCCAGATTTCGCACCCGTATGGTCAGACTGTAACGACCTTTTTTGTGGCCGCGCTTTAAATAGCCAAAGGATACCAGATTTTCTAATATGCGGAAAGTTGTGGTTCGGGGCAGTCCTATTTCACGTGCCATTTCCGCAACAGTCATTGCCTTACGACTATTAAGGATTTCCAATGCCATTAACCCGCGGCGAAGTGAACGAATAGAATGCAAATTTAGCCTCCCTGTGGGAACTATCTATAATCATAAGAGATTTATATATAAAATAAAACAAAATTATGACCATTCAGTGGTCATTATGGCTTTTTAGGCCTCCCGGACTTGATTGCCAAGGGCTTTACAGGCAAAATCAGGCTTCTAATAGTCATACTCAGGAGCAAATTAATGTCAGCAAATGATACAGCGCTTTTTACACCTGAAAATAAAATTCCGGTCACTCTTGAAGCAGGCGACATTTGTATTGCCGCAAATTATTCAGTGGGCGAGGTGGATATAAGGCGTAACACCGGTGAGGGCCGGGTACTGGTTTATGATAAGGATTTAAATCTTAAAGGCGCCCTATGGACCGATGAAGTGGGCTTGATTATCGGACTGGAATATAGCCAGCAGTCGCAAACTTTATTTGTCAGCGATGTGGGCAGTCAGACAGTTAAACGTTTCTCGATCGATGGTAAAATAATGCAATCCTTTGCCGCAATGCAAGGCAAACCCTTTGGGGTTATAGCGGCGAAGCAGGATGGCTCCATTGTCATTGGCGAGCATATCAAGGGCGATAAATTTCCCTTTATCGGTGGCGGGGAAATTTATCAATTTGATCAGGATGGTGTTTTACAGCACCATTTTGCGGCAGAACATGATCCGGGCAAGTTTGGCTTTCACGGGGTAACAAGTATGGTGCTAATGGAGGGGGAAAAAATTGCTCTTTATATATCCGAAACCGGAAAGCGCGTGATGCAATATGATCTGGAAAATGGTCAGCAACTGGAAGATCTTTTTACATTGCCCGATGACGAAGAAAAATCCACCGCGGGGATAGCTCTTACCCCTCATGGCGATATTCTGATGGCGACAGTATACGGCGCTTGTCTTTATTCACTGTCTGGAGAATTGCTGAAAGAATATGACATACCCAAAGAGAAGGGCTGGTCCGCGGTTCGTGTTTCAAGGGATGGCGCAGCTTTTTTTGTTGCGAATTTCTTCAACGGTCGATTGGAAAAAAGATCACTGGAGACTGGTGAAATTATCGCTGCTGCTGATACCGGCCTTGTGTACCGCCTGGCCTCAATTGCGGAAATATCATAATGGCGGAAGATAGCGTCCATAATCTGTTGCGCCGAACCAGCTTTATCGTACGTGATGTGGAAAGGACGGCTAATTTTTATCAACAGATGTTTGGTTGGGAGCGGTTTTACGACAATGACACCCCGGTTGACCGAAGATTCCCGCCCTGTGCCCCGGACCAGACTATTGGAAAAATCATAATTTTAAAGGTAGATGATCCCTTTATTGGCATGATTGGATTTATGGAATATCAGGGATTTACCCCGGAAAGTCGTGTTGATGTGAGTCGAAAAACTCTGGGCATTGGAGACGCAATACTGATCGTGGAAAGCAAAAATATTCAGGAAACATATGGCAAAGCCATAAAACTTGATGCCAATATAATTACAGAGCCAGTAGAATGGACAGTGAAACACCATTCAGGACAAGGGGTTATCAGATTATCAACATTCTCATTCATTGATCTGAATGGTATATATGTGGAAGTGAATACAAGGCTTGAGTGATAGTCAATGGCTTGACGCATCAGTGTATTTTTCAATATTGACCAGTCTGTGGTCGTGTTGTCAGCATCCCATATCTATGGTAGAATATTATATTACTATATCATTAGGGCTTTAGTGCAAATAATGATGTCAGAACAAGAAAATTAAGGGGCCGGAAAAAAATGTCAGAAACTCTGGTTAAGCCAGACGGTAGTTACGACACAGTATCGCTGAAAAAAGATGATATTACGATCATGGCAGTGCAGTCACGGGTTGTTCCCGTAGCTGTAGAAAATGCGACACAAATGAAACGTGATAATCTTGATCACATGCTGGATCTTATTGATGCAGCAGCCACATGGATGGGTCCAAAGGATTTGATCCAGTTTCATGAATTCCCAATCACAGGCTTTTCTTTTCTCTGGACACGGGAAGACCTCCAAAAAGTTGCCATCGAGATTCCCGGTATTGAAACAGAAGCTGTTGCGGCTCGTGCCAAACGTTATGGCTGTTATATTGTTTTTGGTTCTTATGCCATTGATCCGGATTGGCCCCAGCATATCCTGTCAATAACCACGATCATCGGGCCTGATGGCTCCATAGTGGATAAACATTGGAAGCTTCGTAATATAAAAGGGGTTTTTGCCGGATTTGAAGTGATAACCACAACCATTTTTGATGTTCTGGATCAATATACTGAAATGTATGGCCGCGATGCAGTGATACCGGTCACACGCACTGATATTGGCAATCTGGCCACCACCGCGACCCAATATGAGCCGGAACTCATCCGCGCCTTTGCCATGAAGGGGACGGAAATAATGCTGCGCTCGGCAACCAGTGGTGCGGACCCCATAGATGTCCGGTCCGGTGCTATGCATAATAACATGTATACCACTTTGGTGAATAATTCTATAAGCCGTAATTCAGGGCCGTTTTTTGAGGATGTACGTTCGGGTGGTACGGCTATTTACGGGCCAAAGGGCGAGCAGCTGGATATTGCAAATTCGGTCAATGAAACCGGGGTTATGGCGCATATCCCAATTGCCAGCTTCCGAAAAGGCAGACGTATTCCGCGTGTTCACCCAAGCCTTTACGGCGACCTGTACAGTGACTATCAGGAAGCCTACCCACCTAATCTGATGTCGAGTGATTTGCCCAATGACGGATTTTCGGCGGCAAAATTCTTAAAAGACAAAAGTCGCTGGGGATAAATTTGTGAATGAAATAATTGACCATGAAAAAATTAACTCGGGTATTCAGGCTTTTCTTGAAAAGTCCCATGGTCATTTCATTGATGGAAATTGGCTAGACGGGGCGGCAAATAAAACCATTGACGTCATTAACCCGGCGACGGGAGATGTTATTTCATCAATACAAAGCGGCGATGAGAGTGAGGTTGATTTGGCTGTCACCGCCGCTCGCAGAGCATTTGATTCTGGCATCTGGTCCAAAATGCTACCCGTGGAGCGGGCACGAATAATGTTCAGGCTGGCCGATTTGATTGAGATGCACACTAGCCAGATAAGCCTGTTGGAGGCTCTTGATATTGGGGTTTCCCGTGACATGATGCAGATGATTGGTGTCAAGCTTGCAGCTAACCAGTTACGATATTATGCTGGCTGGGTTACCAAGATAAATGGTGAAACAATCACCAACAGCCGGGCCAGACCAGAAGGCCGGGAGTTTCTTACCTATACCGAGAAAGAGCCTGTCGGCGTCGTTGGTCAGATTATTCCCTGGAATTTCCCTTTTGCTATGGCAGTTCAGAAAATAGCCCCGGCACTAGCGGCAGGCTGCACTATTGTATTGAAGCCTGCCGAGGATGCACCACTTGCTACTATGTATCTAGCTGAATTGATCGCGCAGTCGGGTTTGCCCTCCGGCGTATTTAATTTAGTCAATGGATATGGTAGGAAGGCTGGTGCTGCCATATCTTCCCATGAGGGCGTGGATAAAGTGTCCTTTACCGGTTCCACTGATGTGGGAAAAGAAATAATTAGGGCAGCAACGGGAAATCTGAAAAGAACCACATTGGAGCTGGGCGGCAAGTCACCGGTAATATTATTAAAGGATGCCAATCTGGAGGAAGCCATTCCTGCGATCGCCCGGGCAATATTTTTTCTGTCGGGGCAGAATTGTATGGCTGGATCACGCTTGTTTGTCCACGGGGATATATATGATCAGGTGCTAAAGGGTCTGAAAGTTCTGGCCAGATCAATGACTATCGGCGCGGATATGGAGGGAACCTATGATATAGGCCCGCTTATTTCAGAAAAACAGCTCACCCGTGTCATGGCCTATATTGATATTGGGGTGAGCGAAGGAGCACGCCTGATTACCGGGGGGAAGCGGGTCACAAGCCTATCTGGATATTTTGTTGAGCCGACCATTTTTGCTGATTGTGATCCCGGCATGAGAATTGTCAAAGAGGAGATATTCGGCCCGGTCCTGACTATTCAAAAATTCGATAATGAAGACCTGGAAGAAATAGCAGCACTTGCCAATGACAATATTTTTGGCTTGTCGGCCAGTATCTGGACCACAGACCTCGCGCAGGGTCACAAGCTGGCCCGCAGGATCAAATCCGGACAGGTCGGCATCAATGTTCATGCCGCCATTGATCCGGCGACACCATTTGGTGGATTTAAGCAGTCGGGTTGGGGGCGTGAATTTGGTCGTGAGGGGCTGGAACCCTATCTGGAAACTAAAGCAATTACGGCATATTTGTAGGAAAAATAAGATTTAAATGACAGACATAACAGCAAATACAGAAGGCATTAAATTCGGGCCAGTACATCTGGAGCCGGGTGTAACCAAGTGGAATGCCCGAACCTATTTGTTTTCTGCCTTCTGGACCATCGGTTTTCTGTCTTTTATCAGCTTTCTGCAAAATTATGTCCTCAGGGTGCATCTCAATCTGCCTGCCGATGAAATAGGCCGGGCCGTCGGCACACTTTCCTTCGTTGGTGAAATTGCCCTGTTGAGCGTATCGCCGCTGTTTGGTTCGCTTTCTGACAAAGTTGGACGCCGCCCTATTTTTGCCCTTGGCTTTCTGTGGGTAGGTGCGGGCTTTGCTCTGTATCCCATGGCGACCAGTTATAATATGCTTCTGCTGTTTCGTGCCTTCATGGGTATCGGGGCCGCCGCTCTGGGCGGTATGATGGCGACGGTGCTTTCAGATTATCCGCAAAATAGGTCACGGGGTTTCATGGCGGCCATGAGCGGTTGGGCAAATGGTCTGGGGGCCATGATGATGATTTTCCTGCTTAGTAAATTGCCTAATTATTTCAGTGGCAAAGGGGCCACAGAGGAAATGGCGGGAACCTATACGTTTTGGGTTGCAACCGGCCTGTGCATTATTACCGCTGCTCTTGTGTTTAAAGGGCTGAAAGCTGGAAAGCCCGGCAAATCAAGGGATCGGGAAAAAGTTGCTATTCTGATGAAGGAAGGGTTCGGCGCGGCAAAGAACAATCCGCGTCTGGCATTGGCATTTTCCGAAAGCTTCATAGCCCGGGGCGACTTGCTGATGATTGGAACATTTTTGTCAGCATGGCTTATTCAGGCGGGAATGGCTAATGATCTTTCCGCACCGGAAGCCACCAGTAATGCCGGCAGAATTAGTGGGATGGTGCAGGCGGTTACGCTGGTCTGGGCACCGATATTCGGGATAATACTGGATCGTTTTGACCGGGTATCAGTGGTGATTTTTGCTATGGCAATGGCGGTGATTGGCTATACAGCTGTGGGACTGACAGCTGATCCCACATCCCCATCAGCTATATTGGCACTGATCATGCTGGGTATCGGGGAATTTTCGGCAATTATGGCGGGTCAGGCGCTGGTGGCACAGGAAGCCCCCATTGACAGCCGAGGGTCAGTATTGGGGGTCTTTGCCTTCTGTGGAGCTTTGGGACTTTTGACCCTGAGTTTGGCAGGTGGTCAATTATTTGATAATATTGGGCCAGGTGCGCCTTTTCTGCTGGTGGCGAGTGTCAATGGTATAATCTTGTGTCTGGCGATATATGTGCGGAAAAAGACCGGATATAAATCACCTAAATTAAGATAACAAGGAACACTGAGAGAATTAAGGCTAAATAAACAGGGTTAAAAAAACAGGAATATGAAATGCTAAAGATATTTAAACAACCTCCCTTTGTCGGCATCGTCGCCTTTATGGCCGTACTATTTTTACAGCCAGTTGGACATATTGCAATGATACTGATGGAGAAATTGATCGCTAGTGGTACGAGGTGGTATTCTCCGGTGTTTGATACCCCGCCAGTTATACCTGAGGGGTTTGAAAATTTTTCCATCATTGATAACAGCATCTATTGGTCGGCTTTTGGCTTAGGTCTTGTAGGTCTTATCATTATCATCTGGGGTATTCGTCGAAATACTGAAATTGCCGGAACATGGGCGGGTTTTATGGGCGCATCACTGTTATGGACCGGCTGGGTTGAATTTTCTATCCATTTTCATTCCCGTTATTTCGGGGTTAAGGCATTATGTGCACCCGGTGAATGGGCCTATGCCTGTGCAGAAAACCCGGCAACAAAACCGGAATATTTCCTGATGCAGGGATCGGTAGGCTTTATGATTGCTATTGGTTTTTTCTTTCTTTTCAATAAGGAAACCCGTTGTAATGCTTTCCGTTGGGTACATCGGGTTTTCCGGCTAAATGTGGGCAAACCATCGCCGGGTCTGACCCGTAATTTTGCCAATATCGTGGCGGCAGAAACGATCGCTATTCTGTGGTTTTTCTATGTCTATCTGATGTTTGTTTATGACGAAACCATGTTTGGCGAACATCACTGGTTTACCTATGCCTCTTTTGTCGGATTTGGCGCCTGGAGCCTGTATCTGATTCAGCGGCTGATCCGTTTCAAGCGGGTTACCATTGCCCTGCGCTACGCCATTCCCACCGCCATAATATTCTGGAACACCATAGAAATTATGGGACGGTGGAACTGGTTCAAGGAATTCTGGATCCATCCGCTTGATTACAAGCTGGAATCAATATTGGTGACACTCAGTGTTGTGGGATTTGCTGTTATCAGCATCATGTCTGCCAGAAAAAAAGAAAATCAGATTGATTAAGGAGGAGAAAAAAATGAATTCATACCTGAAATATAGTTTGGTTTCCGTTCTTGTTGTTGTGGCAGGCTGTTCTCAGAATGAGACAGAAAAGCAAACAACAGCGGAAAGTACCGATTATTCACTGGTAACCCCAACCCAGGTCAATGAACAGGAAATGCCAACATGGCTAATTCCCAACATGCCAGAGTCTGCGGAGGCCTATTACGGTCCAGACAGTTATCATATTATAGCCCAGACCCAGGATCCTGATGCCGTTCGCCCATCAAGCGCTAGGGCAGCAGGCGGGGCACTGACCTGGATTACTACCGATGACGGTAAGCATAAATGGCGGGTGAATGACAGCGGACAGGATGCCTGCTCTTATATCCTGCCAGATGGTAAGCAGGTGGTTTTTACCTCAACCAAGGACCGCCCGGATTTGCCAGTTGGCAACTGGTCCGATGAGGGCGATTACCCGCAAGGTGCAGAACTATATATGGCCGATCTGGATGGCAAGAACGTTAGACGCCTGACCAATAACGACGTATATGACGCCGAAGTTTCCGTCAGCCCTGATGGCTCCAAGATCGTTTTTACCCGGCAGATTGACGGCAAGCTTGACATCTGGATGATGAATTCCGATGGCACGGGCGAGCATCAACTGACCTTTACCGATGACTGGCAGGAGGGGGCACCTTTCTTTCTGCCTGATAATAAGACACTTACCATGCGGGCGTGGAAACGGTCCGAGCATGAAATATCACCCACGCCGATGACAGTCTTTACCGTTGATACTGATACGGGAAAAGCCACGCCTCATACAGATGATGGCTGGATGAACTGGGCGCCGTATCCGACACCGGACGGCAAGCATTATGTTTTTGTTCGCCCCCTATTGGATAATCCCATGAACTGGGAAGTCTTTCTTGGTAGTCTGGAGGGAAAAGATCCTGTCCGATTGACCTTTAATGACAGTTTTGACGGTTTTCCGTCCGTGTCACCAGATGGCACGAAGATGCTTTTTACCCGAAGCGTGGGCAAGCATTTCATGTCTGACCTTTATACATTTGTTATGGATATATCATCCTTGAATGTGGGGCCAGAGAATTAACCAGAAGAATTAGCAGCAGGGGTAATCACTGTTCGATTACCTTAAATTGGAGTAAAAATACAAAATATTGAGCAATAATTAGAGGAGTGAAAAATATGTTTGGAAAGAAACAATTACTGAGTTCAGTGGCGATAGCCGTTGCATTCTCGACATCGGGTTCTATCGCATTTGCGGTAGAGGAAGATGAAAATGGCCCCGGCCTTGAAGAAGTTGTGGTCACATCACGTAAGACAGAGGAAAATATTCTTGATGTTCCGCTGGCCATTACCGTGTTTGATGCCAACGCCATTGAAAGTGCCGGTATTGATAATATTGGTGATGTTGCGGCCTTAACGCCGGGATTGAATTTCTTTAATCCAATTGGTGAGTCACTGGCAACGCCAATCATTCGTGGTGTGGCGCAAACCGACATTTTTGGTGAAACCAATACTGCCGTTTTTGTCGATGGTGTTTATGTATCATCCCGGTCTGCGATCAATATGAGCCAGCTTGATATTGCTCGTATTGAGGTTATCAAAGGACCGCAAAGTGCCATGTATGGCCGCAATGCCTTTTCCGGCGCGATCAATGTTGTCACCGCAGCCCCCAGCGATGAAATCAGCGGTAAGATCACTGGCACCATAGGAAATGATGGCAAATATTCTGCCATGGCATCTGTCAGCGGCCCGATAGTTGACGGCAAAGTATCCGGGCGTCTTTCTATCAGCTATGATACCTTTGATGGCTCCTATGATAATGCAGTGGAAAATGGCCCGAATATTGGCGGCCATGAATTTAAAACCATAAACGGTAGCTTGCTATTTACCCCCAATGAAAATTTCAGCGCTTTACTAATGGGTTATTATTCTGATGACCGTATTGATAATTCAGCCCTATCGGCGGTAGGGGCCAATTGTGAAGATCGGGGCGACCCGGGAGGCCGGTTTCAGAATTTCTGTGGTGTTTTGCCAAGCATAGACAAGGGCGACCTGTTCATTCAGGAAGGGGCGACTGGACAGGAACGTGAAGTCACGAGATTTAGCGCTAAACTGGAATGGGAATCAGACATTGGTACTTTTGAATCCCTGACTGGCTATAGCAAGGTTAATACCCAGATTAATGATGACTTTGACCGCGGCGATGATGGCTTTGATTTTGTCTATCTGACTACGGATGGTTTTTTCTTTTCCATACCGGGTTTTGCCGATTTTTTCGGAACCGGCCTGATGAGAACCGATACATTTAAGGTTGGCCTTTTGGATGCTGGCGGCAGATCTTTCACCAAAGACTTCAGTCAGGAATTTCGTTTTTCAACACCTGTGGAAGATTCTATACGCGCTTCAGTAGGGGTATTTTATTATAACAGCAAATCTGCCGCCGATGATGGTGGGGCTATCTTGGCCAGCGGTACGATACCGGATGATTTCTTCACATTAGGCCCCTGGGTGCAATTTAATCCCTTTGGTCCGGGTCTGGAAGCGGTTATTCCTGTTGGTGATGCCATATTTGCAGACTTCCTTGATTTTTCAGCGACGAAGCCAGATGGTGTATTCTCTGATGATTCTATCAGCAAGGAAGAATCTATTTCCGGCTTTGGTTATGTGGAGGCTGATTTGGCAGAGAACCTAGTAGGCCGTGTCGAAGTACGCTATGCCAGTGACAAGAAATCCTTCAGAAACGATAGGGTGCTTGATCCAGATATCACTGTTAATTGTAGTTCCAGTGGTGGTGTATTTGCCTGTAACAAAACCTGGAACAGCTGGACCACACGTCTTAGTTTTGAATATCACCCCAATGATAACTGGCTGCTTTTTGCCACCGCTGCCAAGGGCTCAAAACCAGGTGGATTTGATACTGCAGAACCCATAAGTGGTGGCTCGGTGGTGCTTTCTTCCTTTGACCCTGAATCAAACTGGACTTATGAAATTGGCGCAAAAGGCCGGATGATGGATGGGCGTTTGATTGCTGAATTGTCTGTTTATTATATTGACTGGGACAATATCGTTGTACCTCAAGTGGTGGACGTTGAGCTTCCGGGCGGTGGCGCGGCCCTGCCAGCCAGTGTTAACGCCAATGCCGGTACGGCAAAGGTAACCGGCGCTGAATTTTCTGCACAGGCTTTGTTGACAGAAGATTTCAGGGTTAATGTTGGTGTCTCTTACGCCAATTCACGTTTCACGGACGCCCAGGTTGATTCATTTGTTGAATTTCCATCCTTCGCCCCTGATGGTGACGTATCGGGCAATAAATTGCTTCGGCAGCCAAAATGGCAGTTCAATATCTCACCCATGTATGAAACTCAGGTCAGTGAGGATGTTGCCATGTTCATCCGGGCCGATATTATGCATGAGGGCCAGTATTTTGTCGGCAATACCAATCAGGCGATCATTCCGGGCCGGACCAAGGTTAATGCCCGTACCGGTGTCAGATTATCCAGTGGTCTGGAAGTGGAATTCTGGGTCGATAATCTGTTTGATGATGATAAACCCGATGCTGCTTTCCGCGATGTATTCCTCAACAACACTGCGGATGGTGTGACAACCGGTTTTAATGCCATATTCCCTTGGCGGATGAGTGTACTTCACCCTCGCCTGCGGACCTTTGGTGTTACCGCCCGCTATAAATTCTAGGTGTAACTATTAGAAAAGGAGGGAAATGTTTCCCTCCTTTTTTCTACAATTATGTGGGATCAAAAACCGTCATTCCGGGCAAGCGTAGCGCGACCCGGAATCCATGTCGGCGGAGATTTATGTAAGCTGAAAGATGGACCCCGGATCGTGGTCCGGGGTGACGAGTGTGGCTTTTGACCATAAAATAAATTAAAGACTGGATAAGTTGATGAAGAGCTTTTTTACCATAATTTTACTGTCTCTGGGCATGATCCCGGGGCTTAGTCTGGCCGGGGATGAGGCGGATGTTCGCGAGGTTCTCACCAATTACCATAATGCCCTCACTACATCTGACATTCAGAAAATAGAAACATATGTCATCGCTGATGACCGGTTTGCCATGATGGAGGGCAAGCATACTAACTGGGGCTGGGAAGATTACCGCGATAATCATTTAAAGCCTGAGCTTGATGGATTGAGCAAGGTGGATTTTCGTCTGGAATTCAAAGGTCTGCATGTGTCTGGCAATATGGCCTATTGCAGTTTTATTTATCATATCTCGCCGAAAGGCGACCCCTCTAAAGATTATGGCAGTGGCCGTGGAACTGTGGTTCTTGTCCGGGATAATAACGTATGGAAGATACAACATTTTCACACATCATAAAAAAAGAATATGTAAGGAAAAATAATGCACGAAAAAAGATATTTGATTGCTGCTATAATGCTCATTATGACATCTTGTTCTTATGATACCGATACCATTGATGTTACCCCCGTGGCTCCCGAGGCGAAGATTACATTGGTTGGGGACAAATATATTGTGTCCTCAGAAATAGCCAGCTTTTCAGATTTTATTCTGGTGGAAACCCAGATGGGGGACGTCGCCCCTCGTATCGTTGACATTGACTATGCTGTCGCTGACCTTGCCCAATATGATGTGACCTTTGTTGGCGAGGCCCATGGCCATGCGGCCAGTCATTATGTCCAGTCAAAGGTTTTTAGCGGTCTTTACGGCAAATATAACAATATTGCCCTATCAATGGAACAGTTTGAACGCAGTGCTCAGTCTGTCGTAGATCAGTATCTGGCTGGAGAAATTGGGGAAGAGACTTTGTTTCGTGATGGCAAGGCATGGGACCATTACCGGTCAAGCTATCGGCCCATGGTAGAATTTGCTAAAAATAAAGGCCTTGCTGTTATTGCCGCTGAAGTGCCGGGCAATATGGTAAGCTGTGTCGGTGAAGAGGGGCCAGCATTTCTGGATCGTCTTACTGGCGAGCCAAGAGCATGGATAGCAAAAGAACTTCATACAGAAGATGGTGCCTATAAGGAGCGTTATTATTCTTTTCTGGCAAAAACAGCCGGACATCGTGTGGAGGGTGATATGACAGAAGAAGAAAAAGCGACAAAGCGTTTTCGCCGCTTTGCGGCTCAGGTCAGCCGGGATGATACCATGGCCGAAAGCATACATAATCATATGGCTGCCAATCCGGGCCGCAAGGTCATGCATATTAATGGCAGTTTCCATTCGGCAGGCCTGCTGGGCACGGTGGAACGGCTTAAGGGACATAACCCTGATCTGAAGCTGGCGAATATCCATCCCATAGTCGTCAAAGACCCGGAAAACCCAACTTTTGATGCAAGTCAGGTGGGCGAAGGGCAATATTTATTGCTGATTTACCCCACACCAAAAAGATTTGTCAAAATGTCCAATATCAGTGCATTTATCAAGAGAACCAAGGATAAAATTGATGAAAACCGCTGTGCATATTAGGTCATTTTATTAATTGGGATTATCTCTTAATCCACATATAAATCATTGAAAAATTCCGTTGTGCCGGGGCCATAGGCATATGTGGAAAAGTCTGTCACGCCACATTCGGCCAGATAATCATCATCAATAAGGGCGCGGCCAGTAACAGAGCAGTTTTCACTGATCAGAAGCTGGTATGCGGCATCAGCAACAATCTCCGGCTTTCGGCATTTATTGAACATCTCAATGCCACCCGCTTCATATTCTACTGCTGATGTGGCAATAACTGTACGTGGCCATAGAGAATTCACGGCTATATTATGTGGGCGCAGTTCTGCCGCCAGCCCCATTGCCATCAGGGTCATTCCATATTTGGTGACGGTATAAGGAATATGAGCCCCCAGCCATTCAGGGCTCATATTCAGGGGCGGGGACAGGGTTATGATATGCCCACCTCCGGCTTTTTTAAGATAAGGCAATACGGCCTGAGAGCATAACAGAACTGCACGTTCATTGATTGCATGCATCAGGTCAAATCTTTTGAGGGGGGTGTCTGCAATACCGGTTAACCGGATGGCTCCGGCATTATTAATTAAAGCATCTATGCCGCCGAACATCTCCGCAGATTTTTCTGCCATAGCCAGAACATCAATTTCACTACGCACATCCACCTTGATGGCGAGGGCTTTACCGCCAGCCTGTTCCACTTCTTCGGCTACGGTATGAATAGTCCCGGGCAGTTTGGGATGTGGCTGATCTGATTTGGCCGCTATGACAATATTGGCTCCATCGCGGGCACAGCGCAGGGCAATTTCACGACCAATGCCGCGACTGCTACCCGTTATGATAATTGTCTTGCCTGTCAAATCATTCATATTTTTTACTCCAGATTTTTTATTATTCAGTCACGGGACTTCGACCATTCAGCAAATGTTTTTCCCTCATTGGCCAGTCTTTCCAGCAGCGAGGCAGGTTCCCAGTAGATGCCGTTAAATTTATCATCAGGATCGCGATCACGGAACTGACAGATAGTGTCAAAGACTTCTTTCAGGCCCACCTGATCGGCGAAACACATAGGTCCGCCACGAAATATTGGGAAACCATAGCCAAAAGCATAAACAACATCTATGTCCCCCGGTCGCTGGGCGATGCCTTCATCAAGGATACGCGCCCCTTCGTTGATCAGGGGGTAGATCAGGCGGGCGATAATTTCTTCTTCTGAAATAGTCCGCTGAATAACCCCCAGCCGTTCTGCTTCTACCTTGATTAATGCCTCTATATCGGGGTCAGAGTTTCGGGCGCGGGTTTGGGCATCATATTGATAGAAACCGGCTCCGCTTTTCTGACCGAGACGTCCCATTTCATACAGTAAGTCGCTAATGCGGCAATATTTGGGATCATCCGGCAGATCAGTTCGTGCCTTGCGCACTGCGTATCCAATATCAAGTCCTGCCAGATCACCCATAGCCAATGGTCCCATGGCCATACCCCATGTCTGCATGGTGCTATCCACCAGCTCCGGAGTAGCACCTTCCAGCAGCAGCATCTGAGCTTCGCGGATATAATTTGTGAGCATACGATTGCCAATAAACCCGTAACAAACGCCTGCTAATACCGATACTTTATTTATGGTTCTCGCCAGTTTCATGGCGGTAGCAATAACATCATCTGCGGTCTTTTCCCCACGGACAACCTCCAGCAGTTTCATTACATTGGCCGGACTGAAAAAATGCAGGCCAATCACATCCTGTGGACGATTGGTTACAGCTGCAATGGCATCGACATCCTGATAGGAAGTATTGGTGGCGAGAATTGCGCCGGGCTTGCATATTTGATCCAGTTGGGCGAATACAGACTTTTTGATGTTGATGTCTTCAAATACTGCTTCAATCACCAGATCGACTTTTTGCAGATCATCATAGTTTGTGGAACCAGTGATCAAGCTCATGCGTTCTTCCAGTTGCGTCTCATTCAGCTTGCCGCGCTTGATACTGATCTGGTAATTCTTGCGGATCACCTGTAGGCCACGGTCCAATGCTTCGCCATTTAAATCCAGCAAAGTGACGCCTATTCCGGCGTTGGCAAAATTCATGGCAATACCGCCGCCCATGGTTCCAGCACCTATAATGCCAACGGATTTAATGTCACGTATCGGTGTATCTCGCGCTATATCTCTTACTTTGCCTGCTTCTCGCTCGGCAAAAAACAGATGGCGCATGGCTGACGACTGGGGTGAGTTCAAGCAGGAGAGAAATCTGTCAAGTTCCAGCTTTAATCCTTCATCAAAGGTCATTGCCATCGTCGCTTCGATACAATCGATGGCATGTTGCGGGGCCAATTGACCACGGGCTTTTTTGGCAAGTTTCTTTCTATAGCTGTCAAAAAGGCCAGGCTCAATGCCATCACTTGTGACCTTCATATCTCGGACACGCCTCGGTATGGCTTGCTGATCGACAAGTTCTTCGGCATAGGCAAGCGCACCCTTCTTCAAGTCTCCCGTTATCACAAAATCGATAAGGCCTGCCTTTTTGGCATTTTCAGCAGAAATAGGATTGCCAATGGTGATCATGTCGAGGGCTGTCTTTATGCCAGCAAGTCTTGGAACGCGCTGGGTTCCGCTGCAACCGGGAAGCAGGCCTAGTTTAACCTCTGGCAAGCCCACTTTAGCAGTGTCAAGCGCACAGCGATAGTGGCAGGCCAGGGCGGTCTCGAAACCACCACCCAAAGCACTGCCATGAATGGCGGCAATGACTGGTTTTTGTGAATTTTCAATAGCTTTCAGGACGTCATAAAGTGATGGGGCCTGAACGGGCTTGCCAAATTCTGTTATATCAGCTCCGGCGATAAAAGTACGCCCTTCACAGATGATCACCAAAGCTTTGCTGGCATCGTTCTGGGCATAATCTATGGCTTCTTTCAGACCTGATCGTACGGCGTGGGATAAAGCATTAACCGGTGGGTTATTAACAGTGATGACACCGATATTACCGTCAATTTCATAGTTTATTTCAGTCATAATATTTTCTCCTGAGCATACAGTTATTTGAAAAAACCGCCGAGTCGGACAACAGTAGATCGGATTCTATCATAAAAAGAAGCTTCAACATGGTGATTTCTTCCTTATTATTCGTGTGTTATGTGGTAATATGTCATTTTACTTGTAATTATCGTTCATCTAATGAATAATATTCACTATAGCAGCTATGATTGTTAAATTCTACCCTATGATGAGAAAAATGGGTGATATTTGCCAATAAAAATAAAATTACCTTCTGTGTATTTTGTTGGGACAGGAAGAGGGATGAAACATTAAATGATACGTGATCAGGAAACGCTCAACCAATTGCTGGACACCATATCCCGTTTTGTGCGCGAACGTCTGGTTCCTGCTGAACAGACTGTGGCCGAAGAAAACGCTATACCCGAAGATATTCTGGCAGAAATGAAGGCATTAGGTTTGTTCGGCTTAACTATTCCAGAGGAATATGATGGTCTGGGACTGACTATGGAAGAAGAGGTTCTGGTTGCGATCGAACTGGGGCGGACATCGCCGGCATTTCGCTCAGTAATGGGGACAAATAACGGTATTGGCTCGGCTGCAATCATTTTTGATGGCACCGAGGAACAAAAGCAGAAATATCTTCCCAAATATGCCAGCGGTGAATTGATCGGGGCTTTTTGCCTGACCGAGCCAGATGTGGGGTCTGATGCTGCTGGGGTGAAAACCACGGCGCGTCGTGACGGCGATCATTATATTATCAATGGCACAAAGCGATTTATTACCAATGGTCCCACTGCCGGTACTTTTACGGTAATGGCGAGGACCAATTCTGAAATTAAGGGAGCGCGGGGCGTATCAGCCTTTGTGGTCGAAGCAGGAACTCCCGGAATTTCGCTGGGCCCCAAGGATAAAAAAATGGGGCAGGCCGGATCACTGACCTGTGATGTTATTTTTGAGGATTGCCGGGTTCCCTTGACAAGTCTTATTGGCGGCAAGGAAGGCGAAGGCTTTATCACCGCCATGAAAGTGCTGGACCGTGGCCGTCTTCATATTTCTGCGGTCTGTGTCGGGGTGGCGGAAAGACTGATGGCCGAGTCCCTCAGTTATGCTGCTGAACGCCGTCAATTTGGCAAACCCATTGTGGAACATCAGTTGATACAGGCAATGCTGGCCGATTCAAAAACCGAAGCATATGCAGCACGATGCATGGCACTGGATGCTGCCCGAAAGCGCGATATGGGACAGGATACCAATACTGAGGCCTCTTGCAGCAAACTGTTTGCCAGCGAAATGGTCGGGCGGGTTGCTGACCGGGCAGTGCAGATACATGGTGGAGCTGGTTATATGTCGGAATATGCCGTGGAACGTTTCTACCGAGATGTCCGGCTATTCCGCATTTATGAAGGCACAAGCGAAATTCAGCGCATCGTAATAGCCCGCAATATGTTAAATGAATATCTGAACTGAACGAGGTAAACTGTGATTAAAACAAGATTTTCTGAGCTGATGGGTATTGATTATCCTATTGTATCAGGTGGTATGATGATGGTGAGCACGGCTCAGCTGGTTTCTGCTGTTGCCAATGCGGGGGCGTTAGGCTTTCTTACAGCATTGACCCAGCCAACACCCGATGATCTGCGTCAGGAAATTATCCGCACAAGGGAGTTGACTGACAAGCCATTTGGAGTCAATCTGACCATGCTCCCTACGATTGCTCCAGTGCCCTATGAAGAATATCTACAGGCAGCTATCGGAGAAGGGGTGACTATCTTTGAAACGGCAGGACGCAGCCCAAAACCCTATATGTCCATGTTTCAGGCAGCTGGCGTCAAGCTCATTCATAAATGCACCTCTGTGCGTCACGCTATCTCAGCTGAGAAGCTGGGGGTGGATGTTATTAGTATTGATGGTTTTGAATGTGCGGGACATCCGGGTGAAGATGATATTCCTGGTCTGGTTCTTATCCCGGCGACGGTAGACCAGTTGACTATTCCGGTTATCGCTTCCGGGGGCTTTGGCGATGGTCGCGGATTGGCGGCGGCCTTGGCACTGGGCGCTGATGGCATTAACATGGGTACACGTTTTCTGGCAACACAGGAAGCACCGGTACATGAAAATGTCAAGCGGACACTGGTTGATTGCAGCGAGCGGGATACCCAGATTTTACTGCGTCCATTTCGTAATACGGCGCGGTATTTTAAAAATTCCGTTGCTGTTGAAGCGGCAAAAATTGAACAGAGTAAGCCAGATGTCAAATTTGAAGATATTCGGGATTTGGTTGCCGGGGCGCGCGGACGTAAGGTTTATGTAAGTGGTGATATTGATGAAGGGGTCTGGAGTGCCGGGATGGTATTGGGCCTGATTAATGATGTGCCTACCTGTGCAGAGCTTGTTGCGCGTATTGGCCAGGACGCAGAAGAAATTATCAGGGAAAAATTGGGCGGACTAATAATGCTCTAGGAAGGATAGATATTACAATGAAATATTATAATCTCCAAACAGTCAAACGGGCAGATAGCTGGAAAGACCTACGGGTTCTTGCCGATATACCACGTTTTCATGCCCGGGTAACACCAGATAAAACAGCTTTAAAGTATGAGGGTCGTAACACCACTTATGAGCAATTGAATCATTATGCTACTCAAGTAGCAAATGGCTTGATTTCAGAAGACATCACCCAACAGAAAAATATTGCCTGGCTAGACATTAACAGCGATTATTTTTTTGAAATGTTATTTGGCTGTGCCAAGTCCAGAACAGTTATTTGCCCCATTAACTGGCGGCTGGCTGCCCCTGAAATAGAATATATTGTTAATAATGCCGAGGCTGAAATACTCTTTGTCGGGGAACGTTTCTTTGAAGTAATCGAAACTATCAAGGACAGGCTTACGACTTTAAAGAAGATCGTTGCTATCTCCGGTAGTCACCCTCACTGGGAGAATTATAATTCCTGGCGTGACCGCCAAAGTGGGGAAGATCCCGATATAAACATATCAACCCAGGACGTTGCCATACAAATGTATACCAGTGGCACAACAGGGCATCCAAAAGGGGTGCTGATGTCGGCGGGTTCTTTGCTGACAGATTCTACAGAAACTGGTGGCGATATGGGCTGGAATAATTGGAGCAGTTCAGATGTGGGCCTTCTGGTGATGCCGTGTTTTCATATTGCCGGACTGCGTTGGGGGCTGATGGGGCTGCACCCCGGCAGCGAAAATGTCATCATGCCGGAATTTGATCCCGCTAGAGTAGTTGAACTGATTGCCGCACATGGGGTCACCCGGACAATGCTGGTGCCTGCAGCTCTGCAGTTTGTTTTGCAGAATCCCGCCTGCCGTGATGTTGATTATTCATCCTTCAAGCTAATCTGGTACGGCGGATCGCCGATTCCTCTGGACGTATTGAAAGAGGCCATGCAGATATTTCGGTGCGATTTTATTCAGACTTATGGTTTGACTGAAACCGGGGCGCAAACAACTTATCTTCCCCCGGAAGATCATGATGTTAATGGTAATGAGCGGATGAAATCAGCTGGAAAGGCTCTGCCCGGGGTTCAAATTCGTATCGAATCTAAAGAAGGTAGAATTTTGCCAATAGGTGAGGTGGGCGAAATATGCATCAAGTCCCCGGCCAATATGCTTGGCTATTGGAAGAAACCGGAAGAAACGGCAAAAACCATCATAAATGGCTGGATGCATACGGGTGATGCGGGTTATATGGATGAGAATGGCTATATTTACATCCATGACCGGATTAAGGATATGATCGTTTCTGGCGGGGAAAATATTTACCCTGCGGAAATCGAGAATGTAATCTTCAGCCACCCGGCTCTGGCCGATGTGGCGGTCATCGGTGTTCCTGATGATAAATGGGGCGAAGCCGTAAAAGCTATCGTTGTCCTGAATAAAGACCAAGATGTATCGGCAGATGATATTATTGCATATGTCCGGGAACGCATAGCGTCCTATAAATGCCCAAAATCTATAGATTTTGCCGATAGTTTACCGCGGAATCCCTCCGGTAAAATACTCAAGAAAGACTTGCGAGCGAAATATTGGCGGAATAAAACCCGCATGGTCAATTAGGGGCTTTAATTCCTGTATTAGTAGTATTTACCAGTAGTAATTTCTGATATACCTTGACATTCACTCACTTAATGAATAATATTCATTTTACTGGATTAAAGTGAGTCCATTAGTAATATAGTCCTTTTTACAAGCGAAGAATTCTATGAAAATAGCAATAAAAGGTGTGGGATGTTATCTCCCTGATATTGATCGGGATCTTTTGGAAGTGGATACTGAAAGAGCAATTCCACTGATGGTTTACCGGGCTGTGAAGAACTGTCTGGATGATGCCGGGATGGGCATGAAAGATGTTAGTGCCATTGTTACATCATCTGTTGATCTATGGGATGGGAGAACCGCGTCCAATATTGGAGTGACCGAGGCAGTGGGCGCTGTCATGAGGTCAGAGACCCGAATTAATGGGGATGGCCTGTTGGCGTTGATGCACGGAGCCATGATGGTGATGTCGGGACATTACCAGCGTATTCTGGTAGTGGCTCACGGCAAAGCATCCGAAGGGGATACCGATGCCATTTCCAATTGGCAATTTGATCCCGTCTATCAGCAGACTCTTGATCTGACCGACAAACAAGCCATAAATTTACAATCTCAGGCATTTGAACAGCGTAAATCCGGTGCAAATCTGATCGGAAAAATTGAAGCCGCTTTAGGTGCGGACTTTGCGCCTCAAGGGGATGGGGCCTGCGCTGTGCTGCTTGAAGCCAGTGATAGTGGAATTTGTCTGGAAGCTTTTGGTTATGACCTTGATAGTCATTATCTTGGTGATCGGGATTTGGCCCGTAGT